>DATCQV010000020.1:0-15134 GCA_036569325.1 Mucilaginibacter sp.
ATTTATGCTGCTACGGCTGCGCAAACCGGAGCCGGTTGATACGGTAAATATTTTTACTAAGATGTTGTTTGGGCAACCATCGTTTTACAGGGAGATTCCGATTACAGGTTACCGTGAATCTAAGGGTTGGATCTACGTGAATGAATATATCGGAGCGGAAGATAAACCGGAGGCAAGAGCGTATAGGCCGCCCGGCACCATGAAGGGGAAGAAGAAAACCTGGGAGGTTATTCACCGTACTTACTGGCTGGGGACTGATATCTATGGGCGCGATATGCTGAGCAGGCTGATCCTGGGCACACGGGTGTCGTTATCGGTGGGGCTGATGTCGGTAATCATCAGTATGCTGCTGGGGGTAACCATCGGTGCGGTTGCAGGTTATTTTGGAGGATGGATAGATGCTGCGCTGAGCTGGCTGATGAATATTTTGTGGTCGCTGCCGGCGTTGCTGCTGGTGATCGCGATCTCGTTTGCGCTCGGGAAAGGGTTATGGCAGATATTTATAGCTGTAGGCCTTTCCATGTGGGTTGAGGTTGCGCGACTGGTGCGCGGGCAGGTATTGATCCTTAAACAGGTGGAGTATATTGAGGCGGCGCGGTCGCTTGGTTTTAATAATACACGCATAATTATCAAACACATTTTGCCAAACATTGTTGGACCTATATTAGTGCTTGCTTCCTCAAATTTCGCGTCGGCTATTTTGCTCGAGGCGGGATTGAGCTTCCTGGGGTTTGGCGCACAACCACCTATGCCTACCTGGGGAAGCATGATCAAGGAGCACTATGGCTATATTGTAATGGACTCGGCCTACCTGGCTGTTATTCCCGGTTTGGCCATTATGCTATTGGTTTATGCGTTTAACCTTGTCACTGTGGGGCTTAGAGACGCTTTCGATATAAAATCAGAAAGTACCCGCTTTTAAAAAAAATATTTTTATTTTAGGCAACCCTTCTAATTAACTGATGCAGCAAACTGACGATATCTCAGCCGAGGATGAATTAATACGTTTATTGCTTAAAAGGCAGACGGAATTAAACGCTTTGCTCGAAATAACACAGGCCATAAATAAAGATACCGGCACTCCTACCCTGCTGCAAATGCTGCAGGTAATATTGAAAAGTTACCTGCAGGTGGGCAAGCTGCGTTTCCTGATAGAAAAAGATGGCGCTTATGTACTGATGTCGAAATACGGCGGGGAGATAGAGCCATTGCCGTTGCTGCAGAAGGCCTGTCTTAAGCTTAATAAGTTCAAATGGCCCACGCCCCTTGCCAATCACGAAGACCCGCTGCTTGGTAAATACGATTACTTTATTCCCATCTACCATAAAAAGAAGGCCCTTGCCTTTGCCCTGATAGGCGACTTTAACCCGGCCAGCGAATTACTGAACAACGACCTGAATTTTATCCAAACCGTAGTAAACGTGATCGTGGTTGCGCTGGAAAACAAGAAGCTTTTCCGCGAGCGGTTACAGTCAGAACGTTTTCAGCGTGAAATGGAGCTGGCGGTAGAAGTGCAGAACATGCTGATCCCGTTAAAGGCTTATAAAGATGAACGGGTAGAGGTAAGCGCGCGTTACATCCCCCACCAGAACATTGGCGGCGATTATTTCGATTTTATCCGCCTGAACGATCATGAGTTTTTATGGTGCATTGCCGATGTATCGGGTAAGGGAATTTCAGCGGCATTGCTGATGGCTAATTTCCAGGCCAGTTTACATGCCTGGGCGGCGGTTGAGGAAGACCTGGCCAACATTGTTGATCGTTTGAACAAGATCGTTATCAATAACACCAAAGGCGAACGTTTTATTACACTGTTTTTGGCTAAATACAACCAGCAAACACGCAAGTTAAATTACATTAATGCCGGGCATAATGCAACCTTGCTGTTCTCGCAGAATGAGGCTGTTTTACTTAAACTCGGCACTACCATGATAGGGGTTTTTGATGAACTGCCTTTTATTAACCAGGGCGAAGTGGATATTGAACCCGGCACCCTGATCATCAATTACACCGATGGGTTGATGGACCACGAGCATCCCAATAAAAACTGGACTGAAGACAGTTTAACCGATTTTGTAAAAACACACGGTGATCTCCCGCCTAATGATTTTAATGAGTTGCTGATGAACCATATTAATAACGTAATCAAAGGAAAACCGATAGATGATGTGACGTTGTTGTCGTTACGAATTTTCTAAACATCGCCCTCAAATCTCCCCCTTGTCATTTCGAGCGTGAGCGAGAAAACTTAAACGCTATACATTCAGACTATACATTAACGCCAGTGCATTGACGTTAATGTCGCTTTTTTGTATCACTCGAAATGGCAATGCAGGGGAGAATAGGGACATAGACAACAACTTTTCTCAACACATACAACAACATTAATTATTTTTGCGTTCCGAAAAGATGCTACTATCCCGATTTCAATACGAATTTTTAGAGGCCGGCTGTGACGAGGCGGGACGTGGCTGTTTGGCAGGTCCGGTGTTTGCTGCCGCCGTTATTTTACCGGATGATTTTGAACATGAATTGCTGAATGATTCGAAACAGATCACTGAAGAATTGCGCTATGAATTGCGGATTGAGATAGAACAAAAAGCACTTGCACATGCCGTTGGGATTGTGGATAATGTGGAGATAGATGCCATCAATATATTAAATGCGTCCTTTTTAGCCATGCACCGGGCTATTGAAAAGTTGCACCTGTTGCCTCAATTTCTGATCATCGACGGTAATCGTTTTAATAAATATAAAAGCGTTCCGCATCAATGTATTGTGGAGGGCGATGCCAAATACTTCAGCATCGCCGCGGCTTCCATCCTTGCCAAAACTTACCGTGATGATTACATGAAGCAGATAGCTGAAGAGCATCCGGAGTACGACTGGCACAAAAACAAGGGTTATCCTACCATCAAACACCGGGAAACGGTAATGAAGATCGGATATACGCCGTATCACCGGCGGAGTTTCAGGGTTACCGATCCGCAGTTAGAATTATTTTGATTTTTTTATGACGACGCTGCCCGCACGCATCATTGCAACGTACGAAGCAATGACTGTGGAAGAAGTTATTTTAACACAATCTTAATTTAAGGTCAAAAATTCGATTCAGGAATCAATTTTCCCGTTCCCGCTTCCCTATTTTTTATATTTTTGTTAAAAACCGGCAAATAAGTGAGGATCTTAATTTTAACACACCGCGTGCCGTTTCCGCAAAATGGCGGATACTCCATTGTGGTGTGCAATACTATTCGTGGGTTGGTAAACCTGGGGCACGAGGTTTCGCTGGTTTCGCT
The DNA here is from genome assembly GCA_036569325.1 of Mucilaginibacter sp. Classification (GTDB taxonomy): domain Bacteria; phylum Bacteroidota; class Bacteroidia; order Sphingobacteriales; family Sphingobacteriaceae; genus Mucilaginibacter. The sequence goes on from DATCQV010000020.1 coordinate 3,300, forward strand.
TAATGCCCGCAAAAATCATCATGAACATCATGAGGATGATAAGGAGCTGTTATCCCGCATAAACTATCGTGCCTACGATATCGATATCAATGTTTCGGTGTTTGAGGTTGCCATGAACCTGTTCAGCAAAACATCGTTCAACATCAATAAATATTACGACCCGGAACTGGAAAAGCTGCTTACGCGCGAGGTAAGAAATAAGGCGTACGATATTATCCAGTTTGAAGGATTATATGTTTCCTTATATCTTGAGGCGATCCGTAAAAATACCAATGCAAGGCTCATTTACCGCTCGCATAATATCGAGAACCAGGTTTGGGAGCGGCTGTCGGAACAGAAGAGCGATCCGTTTAAAAAATCATACCTGAAGATGCACGCCAAACGCATCAAGAACTACGAATTGCAGCAGCTGAATAACTTTAACGGCATCGCCGTGTTTACGCAACAGGACAAAAGTACCCTGCTGGAATACGGCACTAAAATTCCCATCGAGATATTGCCCGTGGGCATCAACCTGGATAATTACAAACCCGATTTCAGCAAGACCGACTTCCCCACCCTGTTTTTCCTGGGATCGTTAGACTGGCTGCCGAACCGCGAGGGGATAGAATGGTTCATTGAAAATTTTTCCAAAGATCTGACCGAGGGAGATCTGCGTGTACGGTTCTACGTGGCGGGCAACGATATTCCGGAACGTTTTGACGATTATGATGTAATGGGCAAAATATTTATACAGGGCGAGGTGGATGATGCACTGGAGTTTGTAAACAGTAAATCGATCATGATCGTTCCGCTGATGTCGGGCGGTGGTATGCGGGTGAAGATAGTGGAAGGAATGGCGATGCAGAAATGTATCATCTCTACATCGCTGGGCGCCGAGGGGATTAATTATACGCATGGCGAGAACATCCTGATAGCCAATAACTACGATGAATTTTACGATGCCATAAAAATATGCATTGCCGACGAAGAGTACTGTAAAGCCATTGGCCTGAACGCCCGCAAACTGATGGAGAATGAAAATGATTATATGCATGTAACCAAAAAGCTGGTGTCGTTCTATGACTCGACACGATTAAATTGACATAATCAGTTGGATTTTGAAGGATTAACAGGAAGAAGATTTTGATGAATTTGTATAACCGGTACTGTAAATCGGTGGAATCGATGCCCATCGGTGAAATCATCTTCTAAATCAAATAAATCGTGTTACTTTTGCCGCTTATTACTTTGAAATGAAAAATACTGCTTTAACCGATATTCATATAAAAGAAGGTGCCAAAATGGTGCCCTTTGCAGGCTATAATATGCCCGTTCAATACAGCGGCATTAATGCTGAACACGAAACCGTGCGTAACGGCGTGGGCGTTTTCGACGTAAGCCACATGGGCGAGTTCATTATTAAAGGAGACCATGCTTTGGAACTGATCCAGAAGGTGACCAGCAACGATGCGGCAAAGTTATATGACGGTAAAGTACAATACTCGTGCCTGCCCAACCTGGAAGGCGGTATAGTTGACGACCTGCTGGTTTACCGCATAGACGAGAAAACTTACATGCTGGTAGTTAACGCTTCGAACATCGAGAAGGACTGGGATTGGATCTCGAAATTCAACACCATGGACGCCGATATGAAAAACATTTCGGACCGCACTTCGCTGCTGGCTGTTCAGGGCCCAAAAGCTGCGGCTGCACTGCAGAGCCTCACCGACATCGACCTGGCGTCAATGGAATACTACACCTTTAAAAAAGGAACCTTTGCGGGCATAGACAATGTGATTGTTTCGGCAACGGGTTATACCGGCGCCGGCGGTTTTGAGCTGTATTTCGAGAACGCCAATGCAGAATATATCTGGAACGCCATTTTTGAAGCCGGCAAATCGTTCGGTATTAAGCCGATTGGCTTAGGCGCACGCGATACCCTCCGTTTGGAAATGGGTTTCTGCCTGTATGGTAACGACATTGACGATACCACATCGCCATTGGAAGCCGGTTTAGGCTGGGTGACTAAATTCACCAAAGAATTCAATAACTCTGCCGAATTACAGCAGCAAAAAGCCGAGGGCACCAAACGCAAGCTGGTTGGCTTTGAAATGATTGACCGCGGCATTCCTCGTCATGATTATGAGATTGTTGATGCGGATGGCAATAAGATAGGCCGTGTTACTTCGGGCACGCAATCGCCATCATTACAAAAGGCCATCGGTATGGGATATGTGGACAATGCCTTTGCCAAAGAAGGTACGGAGATTTACATCAGCATCCGCGATAATAAAATAAAGGCACAGGTTGTTAAACCGCCGTTTATTAAATAATCATCGGTCATCAGGCATTGGTCATTGGTGAAAATACCGGTGACCAATACCTGCCATTTTGTTTTTTTTCACTAATGACTACTGACCAATGACTAATAACTTATCTGTTTGCCTTACTCCTGTTCTGATCCCGCTTTATGATGTAGAGAACAGCATTGTGGTGATCATCGATATTTTCCGGGCTACGTCTTCTATCTGTTATGGCATTGAGAATGGCGCCGAGGCGATAATTCCTGTTTCGGAGGTGGAGGAATGCGAGGCTTACCGCTCGCATGGCCATTTGCTGGCTGCCGAACGTAACGGCGAGGTAGTTACCGGCTTTGATTTCGGTAATTCGCCATTTTCTTATACCAAAGAAAAGGTTGCCGGTAAAACCATTGTTTTGACTACCACTAATGGCACGCAGGCGCTGCACCTGTCGCGCAAGGCTAAGAAGATCGTTATCGGATCGTTCCTGAACTTAACCTCGGTGTGCAATTGGCTAAAAACGCAGGATGAAAATATCCTGCTGGTTTGTGCAGGCTGGAAGAATAATTTTAATCTGGAAGATACTTTATTTGCCGGCGCCGTTGCGAATCAACTGTGGGAAACCGGCCTGAAACCCGACGATGCCGCCATTGCTGCTTATGATCTGTTCCAGGTTGGAAAAGGAGATATCGGTCAATATCTTAAAAAGACCTCGCATGGTGAGCGTTTGAAAAAGTTGGGTATTGAAAAAGATATCGAGTTTTGCTTACAGGTTGATCTGACGACGGCCATCCCTCTTTTGGACGGGGATAGGCTGGTGAAGATGTAGTTATATACTGCCGCGAGTTAAAGCAATTTCATTTCGATCAACGTATCTTTCAACGCATCGGCATTCGTAAAATGTATCGATTGTATCCCTAACTTTTCCGCGGCTACGATGTTGCGGTAGTTATCGTCAATAAACAGCGCTTCTTCTGCCTTTACGTTATGGCGATCTAAAAGCAATTGATAAAATTCCGGCGCAGGTTTGCGCATTTTTTCTGCGCCTGATACCACGATGCCGTCAAACCAGTGCAGAAACCCGAAACGCTTCAAGGCTATAGGAAACGTCTCTGCCGACCAGTTGGTTAACGCGTATATCTTGTACTTGCCGCTTTCCTTTAATTCCTTAAATATCTCAACGGTATCATCAAAAGCTTCGCCAAGCATTTCCTCCCAACGGTCGTAAAAGGCGCGGATATTGGCTTCGTGCCCGGGGAATCGGGCTACCAGTATTTCGGTGCCTTCGGCTAATGGGCGCCCTGCATCCTGCTCCTCATTCCAATCGGAAGTAGTGATAGTAGCGAGGAAGTTTTTCATTTCCGCTTCGTCGGCGAAGATGGTGCGGTACATATAATGCGGGTTCCAGTCGATGAGGACTGCGCCGAGGTCGAATATGATGGTGTTGATCATGAGAGTAAAAGTAGGAAATTTGTCTTTTCAATTCCGCAAAATCAAAAGGTGTCATGCTGAGGTACTCGAAGCATGAGCGGTGGCCTCACGAAGCGACATCGACCGCCAAGCATACGGGTTAGGCCTCTGCGCTCACCCTTCGAGTGCCTCAGGGTGACACCCCGGTTTTGGTTGTTGGTCGCTCCCACAAAATATTCACTGCCGATAACTGCTCATTTTCCAAACGAAGATCTTCATTAACAGTGAAGCCGTTTTTGAGATAGAAGTTTATGGGCGATGGATACGGCCTGCCATCGGGCTTTACATCATCGTTATGATCGATAGCCCAGGCGAAAAGGCGCGGACCTTCTTTTTTGAGTTCGTTTAACAGGAGGGTGCCATAGCCTTTGCCATGATAGGCGCTGTTGAACATGATGAAGAAACTTCGCACCGGTCCGGCGGTGAAGGTGGCGGCCCAACCGGCTATGTCGCTATTGTCCATCACCAGGTAGTATTTGGGGTCGATCATCTGATCCAGGAAAGCCTGAAAATCGGCTATGGTAGGCATATGGAGTTTAACCGGGTATTCGGTATTCCATATTTGCATGCCGGTTTCCTTTTGCCGGTCGGTGAGGTGTGTCTGGGTGATGATATTCATGGCGATCAGGTTGGCTGCGGGACACAGCCAACGGATGGAGGGTGGGAGCTTTTGGCTATTTATATTTTTTTATTCGTCTTGGATCCTGACGATTATCAACAAATGAAAGTAATTCAATTTCCATTTTTATAGGTTTTACCCTGTATATTAACGAAACCTCTTTCATAAGTAAGCCTATACGAACACCTTTAATTTTACCTTTTTTGCCTATTAGCGGTTGTACCTTTAGTATGTCAAGATATTCTAATGCTCTTTGAGTAAAACTGTCTATTTCTTTTTGAGTCCAATGAATATTTAGATAAGCAATTCTATCTTCGAAGGTTATTAATCCTTCCATAGTCCACCTTATGGAATAACTCATAAACCTAATCTTTTCATCGCTTCTTCATGGCTTATGGTTTCTCCCCTGTCTGCTTGTTCAAGCCCTCGCATAACCGATTGTTGTTGTTCTTCGGTTAGGTCATCAAACCAATCACGCTCGCGGTTTTTTAAAAGATTTTTGATTTCTTCTATCACATTGATATCTTCAATATCCAGTACCGCCTGTACTAAACTTAATTTCTCCGCCTGTAAATCCATGGACTGATTTTTTATTACTCTAAGTTACGACCTTATCCATTCTTCAACAAATATTCCTTAAATCCTTCAAAATCTTTGCCCAATTCTGTCACCTGCTTTTCTTTTTTATCCAATTCGGCTACCTGCTCAGGTATTTCGATCTTTTTGGCGATGCTTTTAGGGAATACGTCCGGAAACTTGCAGGGGTGGGCTGTGGATAAGAATACACCGGCAGTATCAACCTTAAAATTATCCTGCTGATAATCGCGCAGGGCTTGCCAGGCTATCGCGGTATGCGGACAAGCCACATAGTTGTAATTATCGTTGATGAATTTGATGGCTTCCACAGTCTCTTCATCGTCATAACGGTAACCGGTGATGAGCGTTTTAAAGGTTTCGGCATCGTCTTTAAACAAGTCGGCAATGCGAACCCAGTTGCTTGGATCGCCTACATCCATGGCATTGCTGAGGGTTGCTACCGATGGTTTGGGTTGATAAACGCCGGTTTTCAAAAACTCGGGGACGGTATCATTGGCGTTGGTGGCGGCAATGAAATGCTCAACAGGCAAACCCATCTTCCAGGCCAGTAAACCTGCGCCGATATTACCGAAATTACCGCTCGGAACCGAAAATACCACTTTATCAATACCCTGCTTTAGCAGTTGCGCATAGGCATTAAAATAGTAGAACGTTTGCGGGATGAGCCTTGCGATATTGATAGAATTAGCTGAGGTAAGTCTGAATTTCTCATTCAGCTCTGCATCTGTAAAGGCTTGTTTTACCAGTGCCTGGCAATCATCAAAAGTACCATCTATCTCTACTGCGCGGATGTTTTGTCCGTTAGTGGTGAGCTGCAATTCCTGGATGTCGCTTACCTTATCTTTTGGATAGAGAATAGTTACGCGGGTATTGGGTACACCTAAGAAGCCGAGCGCAACCGCACCACCGGTATCGCCCGAGGTGGCTACCAATACGTCCAGCTGCCTCTCCCCTTTTTCCAAAAAGTAACTCATCACGCGGCTCATAAACCGTGCGCCGAAATCCTTAAAGGCCAATGAGGGACCATGCCATAACTCCAGCACAAAAACGTTTGGTTCTAATTTTACAACCGGTGCTAAAAAGCTGATGGCATCGTAAATAATAGCCTTCAGATCGGCATCAGGGATGTCGTCTCCGATGAGGCTTTTAGCCACGTGGAAGGCAATTTCCGGGAGGGTGTATCCGTCAAGGTTGTTCAGGAATTTATCATCGAGGCGCGGGATAGAAACGGGCATATAAAGGCCTTTATCCTGCGGCATACTGTTGAAGACCGCCTCTTTGAAGGAGACGCGGGTAGATGGGTTTTTGGTGCTATAAAGTTGCAATGGATTTACGATTTTAGATTTACAAATTACGATTAGGGAGTTACGATTTATTAATTGGCTTTTTCATCCGCACATTTACATATCCGCACATCATCATATCACCCTTGGCCCTTTATCGTTAATAGTTGATACATAACTGTTACTGCCGATGCTGATGCCTGTTAAATGCTTTTGCAGTTTTTGCGTGATGGTGCGGGCTGTTTCTTCGTCTTTGGTGAAGGCAAAAACCGACGGTCCGGAACCTGAGATCCCAAAACTGATGGCGCCCGCTTCCAACGCCATTTCGCGCATCCTGTCGAAATCGGGAATGAGCATAGAACGTACGGGTTCAACCAGAACATCTTTCATGCTGCGGCCTATCAGGTCGAGATCGTTCATAAACAGGCCGCTTACCAGGCCGGCAATATTGCCCCACTGGGTTACTGCGTCTTCCATGCGAATGTTTTTGCGGATGATCTGCCGGGCCTCGCGGGTGGGCACGTCCACATCAGGAAAAACAATGGCGCACCACAGGTTTTCGGGATGCGGCAGTCGCACTACGTCGAGCGGATCATAGCTTCTGATCAACACAAAACCACCAAATAAAGCAGGCGCCACGTTATCAGCATGACCGTGACCGCAAGCCATTTCCTCGCCTTTCATGGCAAAGGGAAGCAGTTTAGCAGGGTCGGCATCGTCGCCCAATAATGTTTTGATAGCATATAAACCAGCTACCGTACTTGCCGAACTGGAACCCAAGCCGCTGCCGATAGGCATTTTTTTGTGCAGCTCAATATCGAGGCCGATATCATTGCGGCCAATGCTGTTCAGGTAATGCTGCACGCTTACGCTTACCGTATTTTTAGCGGGGTCGAGCGGAAGCCGGCCGTTATCCCCGGTGATCTTGCTGATGGTGATGCCGGATTTGTTGGTCATCCGCATTACTACCTCATCGCCGGGTTCATTAACGGCAAAGCCGAGCACATCGAAGCCACAAACCACGTTAGCGACAGTAGCAGGTGCGAAGACGGAGATGGAGGAAGCCCCCCGGCCCTCTGAAGGGTGAGCTTGAACGGGTGACGGTTGTATTAGTATATTTTGATTTTCCATTATATTAAACTCACTCAAATTATCTTGATTCTTGACTCTTGGTTCCTGGCTCTGCTCTTATGCTCCCACGTTCACATTTATCAGGTCTGCAAATACGCCTGCTGCGGTTACCTCTGCTCCGGCGCCGGGGCCTTTTACTACCAGCGGGCGCTCACGGTACCTATCGGTGGTGAAGGAAATAATGTTATCGCTGCCCGACAGGGTAAAGAACGGGTGGCTCTCATCCACCATTTGCAGGGTGATAGCCGCCTTGCCGTTTTCCAGTTTGCCGATGTAGCGCAGTACCTTGTTTTCTGCCGCCGCCCTATTTTTAAGATCGGTGAAGAATGCATCTTCAGTTTTTAAAGCTGCATAAAATTCATCTACACTTTGTGCTTCGAGGCAGGCTTTCGGCAGCACGCTTTCAATGTGCACATCGGCTTCTTCCATTGGGTAACCTGCGTCGCGGGCAAGGATAAGGATCTTCCGCATAAAGTCTTTTCCGCTCAGGTCGTCGCGCGGATCGGGTTCGGTGTAGCCTTTGTCCTGCGCCTCTTTTACCACATCATGAAAACAGGCATCGCCCTTAAAGTTATTAAAGATGAACGAGATAGTACCTGAAAGGATCGCTTCTATTTTCGCGATGCGGTCGCCGCTGTTCATGAGGTCTTTAAGGGTACGGATGATGGGCAACCCTGCTCCTACATTCGTCTCATAAAAAAAGTCGACACCATGCTGATGGGCTGCATCGCGGAAGGTTTTGTATTGCTTGTACGATGCCGAGTTGCCGATTTTGTTGCAGGTAACCACCGAAATATTTGATTTAAAAACCTGCTCATAAAACTCAATAGGCCTCGGACTGGCTGTGTTATCGATAAACACGCAGTTGGGCAGGTTCATGCTTTTCATGCGGGAAACGAACTCGTTCAGGTCGGCAGTTTCGCCGGAAGATTGGAGTTCATTCTGCCAGTTATCTAATGAAATACCATCGTTATTAAAGATCATTTTCCGGGTGTTGCTGATACCCGCAATTTTTACCTGGATGCCATTATTCTCCTGCAGATAGCCGGTATGGGCATTCAGCTGCTTAAATAAAGTTTGACCGATATTGCCGGTGCCGAGGCAAAAGGCATGCAGCGTTTTGGTGAGCTGGGTAAAGAAACCATCGTGCACGGCGTTCAAAGCTTTTGCCAGATCATGCGCAGAGATGATCACCGAAATATTGTACTCCGACGAACCCTGCGCTATCGCCCTAACGTTTACACCGTTACGACCCAGCGCATGGAACAGCTTGCCCGATACGCCCGGAGTTTGCTTCATATTTTCGCCTACGATGGCAATAATGGCCAGGTTCTTTTCGATGGTAATATCTTCAAGCTTTTTGGCGGCCAGTTCCAGCTCAAATTCGTGCTGGATAACGCGCTGTGCCTTTTCGGTATCATCGGGCTGCACGGCGAAGGTAATGCTATGCTCTGACGATGATTGGGTAATGAGGATGATATTGATCTGCTCGCGGGCCAATAACGAAAACAGCCTGCCGCTGAAACCCGATTTACCTACCATACCGCTGCCCTCTAAATTGAGGATGCTGATGTTGTTGATAGATGAAATGCCCTTGATGGGCAGGTTCGATGGCTTGCAATCATGGCGGATCACCGTACCTTCAAATTCCGGTTCGAAGGTATTTTTAATGACTATGGGTATTTTCTTCAAAAACGCCGGGATCATGGTTGGCGGGTAGATCACCTTGGCGCCGAAGTAGGACAGTTCCATCGCTTCGGTGTAAGTCAGCTCCGGCAGGGAAAAAGCTTTTTTTACCATGCGCGGGTCGGCGGTCATCATGCCGTTCACATCGGTCCAGATCTGCACTTCATTCGCATTCAACGCGGAACCGAATATGGCCGCGGTGTAGTCGCTGCCGCCACGGCCGAGGGTGGTTACCTGTCCTGTATCGTTGGAAGCAATGAAGCCGGTCACAAAAAGTACCTTATCGGCGTGCTCCTGCTGATAGCCGCGAATAAGCAGTTCGGTCAGTTCAGTATCTACTTTAGCCTGGCCGAAGGCACTGTCGGTTTTAATTAACTCGGCGGCATCCACGCATTCTGCAGGCATGTATTGCGCGGCAATTTTGCTGATCATCAGGGTGGAGCAGCGTTCGCCGAAGCTGAGTACCTGGTCGCGGGTTTTGAGGGTAAGCTCGCGCAGGGTCAAAATGCCTTGCAGCAGGTCTTCCAGCTGATTAAAATAGATCTTCAGGCGGGTAAGCGCCGGGTTCTGGTTCTGTATAGAAAGCAGGCTTTTCACCACATCGAAATGACGTTTTTGCAGATCGGCTAAGGATTGCGTGAAGTCGACGCCGTTTGCTGCGCCTTCGGCCATGGAAATGAGCAGGTTGGTTACGCCGCTCATGGCCGATAAAACTACCACCGGTTTTTCGCCTTTTTCAACTTCGGCTTTTACAATGTCGAGCAAGGTTTGGATACTTTGAACTGATCCTACGGATGTACCGCCAAATTTTAATACTTTCATTTCAGGTTGTAAAAAAAAACGCCTTCCTCTTTGCGGAGGAAGGCGTTCATCTGGTTTTTATATTTTTTACACCATACGACTATCTTCCTCCGGAGCTGTTACCGGTGGTTGATGTTGTAATTGTTGTGGTGTGGTTAATTTGCATATTTATATAATGCCGGTAAAGTAAGTAGATATTTTTTTAAGATGCAAGAGAGAAGTGATATTTTTTTGAGATTGTATATTTTCTCCGTGTTCTCTGCGAAATTTTTCTGCGTCCTTCGTGGCTATCTTAACCGCAGAGGCCGCAAAGGAAGCGCGGAAACAAAGATTTTAATATCGATTAATAATAATTCTCCGGCTTAAATCTTTTTGCCAAAAGGCCGGTAGCTTTTTCCAGATCAATATCGGCCACAAAAACGCCGGGTTTACCATAAGTGGCATGGGCCAAACATTCTCCATTAGGTGCAAATAACGCGCTTGCAGAATCGGGGAACAGGGAGGCATAATTAGAACCGGCAAAATAAATGGTATTCTCCATTGCCCGCATCATCATGGCTTTTTCGTAATAGGGATTATCTTTATGAAAGAATTCTGTTAGCTGCGGACCATCGATATTGCTGCCGGTACAATGCGGGTGGAACACGATCTGTGCGCCGTTACGGGCTGCCCAGCGTACTGATTCAGGATAGCGGAAGCCTTCGTGGCAAATGGTGATACCTGTTTTTACGCCCTCTACCTCAAATAACCTGCGCTCGCAGCCGGGCGACCAAATATTATCTTCCGACGGGTCGAGCTGATTTTTTGCCTGGTAGCCCAATACTTCGCCCGTGCGGGAAATTACCTGGGCAACATTGTAAATCTTACCGTATTCATACCAATCCATCGGCAGAATGATGGCGATGTTGCTGTGCTTAGCTATAGCACTTGCCTTTTGCAAAGCGTCCTGCATTTTTTCGGGAGAACCGGCCTCTATCTCATTTTCTTCCAACGGATAACCGGGAATGAACGACTCGGGGAAACAGATAATATCAGCCCCTTTTCCGGCTGCTTCTTTGGTCAGTTTTTCCAGCCATTTAAGGCCATCGTCAATTGAGTTCGGGAACGGAGGGGATGCAACGGCTACTTTCATGGGCAAATAAGCGGATGCTAACAAATTTAATACCTTTGCCTCACAATGCAGGGATTAATTACAAAATCGACCGGAAGCTGGTACCAGGTGCAACTACCCGACGGGCAACGTATAGATTGCCGTATCAAGGGGAAGTTTCGCATCAGGGGCATCGTAACCACCAACCCGGTGGCCGTGGGCGATATTGTAGATATTGAAATGGAGCCCGATCAGGAAACCGGCGTGATCATTAACCTGCATCCCCGCAAAAATTACATTATCCGCAAATCCATTAACCTGTCGAAACAGGGGCAGATCCTGGCCGCCAATCTCGACCAGGCTTTATTGGTGGTAACACTTGCTTCGCCGCGTACCTCGCTGGGGTTTATTGACCGTTTCCTGGTAACTGCCGAGGCTTATGATATTCCGGCGGCGCTGGTTTATAATAAGCTCGACCTGTTCAGCGATGAGGGTTTGGAGATATTAGCCGATTATCAATCCATTTATGAAAATATCGGCTATCCCTGTTATTCGGTTTCGGCGCTGGAGGGGACCAATATCGGGCAGGTAAAGGCTTTGCTGAAAGATAAAGTAACGCTCATTTCCGGGCATTCGGGCGTGGGTAAATCGAGCCTGATCAATGCCCTCCTGCCCGATCTCGATCTACGCACCCACCAGATATCTGACTGGAGCGATAAGGGGATGCATACCACCACCTTTGCCGAGATGTTCGAGCTGCCCGAGGGCGGATTCATTATCGATACACCCGGTATCCGCGAATTAGGCGTGATCGATATAGAAAAACAGGAACTCGGCCATTTCTTCCCCGAAATGCGCGAACGGATGAACGAGTGC
>DATCQV010000021.1:0-11250 GCA_036569325.1 Mucilaginibacter sp.
GATATCGATAGAGAGGACTTTTAGCGGTTGCGGGGTTGATTTCATTAATTGGGTGGCAGAGATGAAATAAATGAATTAAGCTTTGCGCTGTAAATATCAAAAATTAAATAAATATATGGTATTAAATACGCGCAAATATCATGTCAAATAAACAACATTAACCTTAAGTCATTGTTTTTTTAATGTCATGCTTTATGGTTATGACAATGGAGTTGCAAATGAGAGTCGGAGATTAGAGGCAGGAGATAGGAGGTTAGCGGGGAGTTAGACTTATCAATGAGCGTTCGGAAGATTTTTAAACGCGAGGCTTGGGGTTATTTAAGTTTACCATGATAAACATGCCGCATATCACGAGGCGTTCCGATGGAACGCAAAATGAATCTTATTTCATCTACCAACCAGGCATCCCTACAGGATGCGCCGCAAATGCAGTTATGTTCATCGGAACATTTGGCCGGTAGAAATATAACGGCGCGATTTTACGTTCCACCGGAATGTTTGGTAATAGTAAACTATTCAAAATAGCTGCGCCGTATTTATACAGGGGGCCTGTGTTTCACAGGCCCCGGGGAAAGACTAATTAATTTGCTTCTGTGTAGTTTTTGAAGCTGTTGAGTATAGCCTGCCAGCCGCCCCTCTGCATGTCTACCGGGTTTTGGTTTTCCGGATCGAAGGTTACGTCAATGTTGGTTTGGCCGCCGTTCTCCGAAAAAACAACGCTCGCCTGCCTGCCATCGCCAAGGGTGTAGGTAAAGCTTTCGCCGTCAACTATCTCGTCATAAGTTGCCCCGAAGTCGAAGCCGAAACTTCCGTCTTTAGCTTCCATTCTTGCCGAATACGTTCCTCCTACCCGCATATCATTCGATGCAGACGGGCAATGCCATGACGGATCGGCAAAGTTCCATTGGGTAATGTGTTCGGGTTGGGTGTAATAGTCCCAAACTTTTTTGATGCCGGCGTTTACGGTGGCGCTGACAGTAATTTTGTCGCTCATGTTTTATTTTTTTATGGTTAATAATAGTTCATCCAATTTCTGCAGCGTGGCTATCATGCCCTGCTCCATACCCATCTGAAGTACCTGCTCCAGGTCTGAAAGCGATTTATAGGTAACTACCGTTTCTACCACGGCATTTTCTCCCTTATCGGTAAAGGTTACCAGCCATTCTGCGCGGGGCAGGTCGGTGTTTATTTCCCCTTCGGCATTGCTGAAAGCATCTAAGGTCGTGTAATAATCTATGGGCTTGATTTTTACATATTCGGTATAGCCCCAGTATTCGTTACCGTTTGGTTCAACCATTGCATAATGCCAGTGACCGCCTTCGCGAAAGTCCATCGATTTGGTTTTGGTGGTTAATGGAGCCGGCGCAAACCAGCGGTCGAGCAGTTCGCTTTTTGTATAGCAATCCCAGATCAGTTGGCGATCGGCTAAAAACTCGCGGGTTATGGTCAGTGTGTTTTTTTGTTTGTCGGCTATAAAGCCGAACTGTAAATTGTGGTTCATTGTTTTTCTTTTTTTATGATTGATATAAGTTGATCGAGTTGCTGAAAGCGGGTTTCCCAGATCTTCCTGAATTGTTCCAGCCACTTGTCTATTTCCTTCATCCGGTCGATTTCCAGCTGATAGTAAATTTCACGGCCCTGATGCTGCTGTTTTACCAGGTTGCATTCAGTTAAAATGCGCATGTGCTTTGATATTGCCTGCCGGGTAGTATCAAAATGCGTTGCAATGGCATTGGGCGTCATGGCCTGCAAGGCAACCAAAGCAATAATGGCTCTGCGTGTAGGATCGGCAATGGCCTGAAAAACATCTCTTCTCATCTGGGGTATGTTTTAATTAACCGGCCAAAATAGAAACCGATTGGTTGCAAATTTAATCGCAACCAATCGGTTTCGCAAATTTATTTTAAAGTTTAAGCTGAAAACCCCAAAATCTCCGTGTCTGTGCATGCTCAGTGGCCTTTGCGGTTATTTTTAACCGCACGGAGAGATTCACAGAACACGAAGTTGTTCGGTTTGGAAACTTGCTCCTTATCGGTCAGATGCTTTTCTGTTTATATAAAATGAGCATATTCACCTTCCGGGTTTCTTTTCTGAGCGAGAGGCCCATGCCTGATAATACCCCGGTAAGGCTTGCAGGATTTTCGGGCTGCCAGGAGAATTTGATATCGAACTTTTCTGTGTTGCCGGTTTCATCTATAACCGGCAGGCGGCCGGTGCCGAAGCTTTCCAGGAAATCGGCAAAATCGGTCATGGTCATATTTTGCTGGTCAATTTCGCCGTGACGGGCGTAATAGGTTCTTTTGCCCGAGGTGTTGTGAGGAATGGCCTTGAATTTTTCGGGGTCGGTTATTTTGAGCACATACGCGTCCTTTGTTTGCTGCTCAATGGCGGCCTGCAGATCGAAGCGTTTGGCGAGTTCCATTTGCAGGGTGGGCAGCAGGTCCTGTTTTTTGGCCACGATGATATCGAGGCAATAACGCGGCTCATTCTTTCCTGGATTGGTTTTGTCGATAGTGCGAGAATATGGAAAATTATTGTTAGCCAAACGATACAGGGCAGCCAGACCGAGGTTAAGACAGGTAAGCCTGCGTCCGCTGAATATGCTATCGGTCAGCCAGGTGGTACTTAAACCGGGCGCGCCCTTAATTTCGGGCAGCATGCTGAACCTTGTTTTTACCGTATCGGCAGCGAAGAAGTACGTTTTGATGATCTCCTGGTAATCCGTCAGGTTGTCTTTCTTTTCGGGCAGGTGGACTTCTTTATTTCGCAGCAGGCTGTCAATCACTTTTCCGGTTACAAATTCGGGGCTGGTATTGGCTATCAGTTTGCCATCGTTACCGATGAGTACCGTATGCGGGATCATTTGATGCGGAAACAGCTGATGGATCACTTCGCCGGTATCAACTGCAAACCACAGGTTCGACGGCTGGGAGGCTAAAAACTGGCGGGTACGTTTCACGGTTTCATCTGTTACAGTGATCACCTGCAATTTGCCCGGATATTTTTGCTGTAATTGTTTTAAATGCGGCATGGCTTCGATACATGATCCGCACCATGTAGCCCAAAACTCTATTAAAACTATTTTGCCTTTCAGATTGCTTAGATGAGTTTGTTTAACCGGGGCATTCAATAAGGTGTGGAAGTTGATATCAGGAACGGTTTCGCCATTCTTAATTTGTGCGAAGACGCAATTGGTAGATAGCAGCAATAACAGGGTGAGCTTTTTCATGTGTTTTTTATTTCAAAGAACCGGATAAAGCTTTACCGGGAAAGTTAATGCAGGTTAAGTACAGTTAATTAGTGTTAATGTTTTCGTTATTAAAAACGGCAGGTATTACTTTTATACCGATGAAAAAGCGCATCACTTTAATTCTAATATTGATGTCGGTCTGTGTAACAGGAATAGCCGGGTTGCAGCTGTACTGGAATTATGAGAATTATCAGCGCACGGTTAAGACCTTCAAGCACGATATTAACGAAGCGCTGAATACAGCAGCAGACAAGGAAATTCTCCAACGCCACGAGATCATTATCGCCAAATTCAAAAAATGGATGGCCGATACCTCCTTTATCACCATCACCTGTAATACCAATAACCGCGACAGCGCAACCGTTTTTACGTTTAAGGATACGCACCCCTATTTTCCTAACAAAGGCGTAAGCTTTAGCCTTAACGAGTTTAAGCAGAAACTAAAGCAAATTACCCCCGAGGCTAAGGCAATGGTGATCAATCATTTTGGGAACACAATATTGAGGGAAGACCTGAAGAAAGGCATCGTTTTTTTCTATACGCCACGGCTGGGCGATAGTCTCGGCAAGATTTTTAACAGCAACCTGTTAAACAAAGCATCATTGAACGGTATCTATAAAAGTGAACTGTCTGCAAGAGGTATCGATGCCGCTTTTAAGCTGAATACAGGCAAGGCGGATAGGAATTTGTTCATCACACAAAAAGTAAATACCGCATTACGCCGGCCGTATATTAAGGAGTATGTATCGGCCGGTTTTGAAAGTCCGGGCGTTTATTTTTTAAGGCAGATGAAATGGTTGATCATATCATCGTTCCTGCTTATCGGTATTACCATATTTTGTTATGCTTACACGGTGAAAACCCTCCTCACCCAGCAAAAGCTGGCCATACTTAAGGACGATTTCGTCAACAATATGACCCATGAGCTGAAAACGCCCGTCGCCACCATTAACATTGCCGCCGAAGCCATACAGGATTTTAACCTGAGTAAAACATCGGCAAATGAATACCTTGGCATTATCCGTTACCAGGCCGGCAACTTAACCAACCTGATAGATCAGATCTTAAAAAACGTGGTATCGGAGCAGGGAAATACTCCGCTTAATCTGACCAAAGTAAACACCGGCGAACTTATTAATCAAATCATCAGCGAGTACAAGCCGCAGTCGGATGCGGCGAATATCAGTGTCAATTTCAAAAACGATGATAATCTGACAGCATTGGCCGATAGTCAGTTGCTGAAGAATGCCATTGCCAACCTGCTGGATAATGCCATTAAATATGGCGGAACCGGCTCAGTGATAAATGTTTCTCAACGCGCAGAAAATGGCAGCATTATCATCCGCGTAAAGGATAATGGACCGGGCATTCCTGCGGAGTACCACGCAAAAATTTTCGAACGCTTTTTCAGGGTGCCTTCCGGCGATATTCATAATGTAAAGGGCTACGGGCTGGGCTTAAGCTATGCCAAAAGCATTATAGAAAAGCATAGCGGAACACTTACCCTTATAAGCAACGGCCAGGGGGCCGGATTTACCATCAGCATACCATTAATTTACCATGAAGCCGGCCAAAGTCCTGTTACTTGAAGACGAATTGCAGCTTGCAAAAATTGTGTGCGAAATATTGCTTACCAGCAATTTTGCCGTCACCCATGTTCCAAATGGCGTGTTGGGCATGGAGGCCATCCGCAAAAACGAATTCGATATTTGCATTGTGGATGTGATGATGCCGTTTATGGATGGGTTCAATTTTGCTGTGGAAGTTCGCAAGACTGATAAACACATGCCGATACTATTTCTCACGGCAAAATCGCAAACCGAAGATGTAATTAAAGGTTACGAAAGCGGCGGTAATGATTATCTGAAAAAACCCTTCAGTTTACAGGAACTAATATTACGCGTCAACGAACTACTGCGGCGCAGAGGTTCGGTTCCGGCGCCGCTATTCGAAAGCATAGGACGCTATGCTTATTTCCCTAACAGACAGGAGCTGTGGCTGGACGGGCAAATGACAAGTAAACTGTCACACCGCGAAAATGAGCTGCTGTTTTTACTGCTGCAAAATAAAAACGAGATCCTGGAGCGTAAGGCTGTACTGCTGAAGCTTTGGGGCGACGACAGTTTTTTTAACACCCGCACCATGGATGTTTTTATTACTAAGCTGCGAAGACATTTGAAGGATGACCCCGCAGTGGAGATTATTAACGTAAGAGGGGTTGGGTATAAGCTGGTGGTGTGATAACACACGCCTCCCGCGCGACCTGTGAGACACAGGCTTGGAGCATGGGGAATGTTATAATTTCAACTCATTCTCCCCTGCCCTTAACGGATAACTCTTCCCTTTCCAAACAAAAATCCCCGAAGTTTTTACCGGCAATTCAACCCTTATCTTCCATCCTGTTTTCTCCAAGGCATAGTTTACCGCTATCTTCCCATTTGGATGCGGCATTTCGCCGCCGATGGTGGTGATATCGCCTAAATGCGGTTCGATCTTTATTTTAGCGAAGCCGGGGGCATAGGTATCGATCCCTAAAACCGTTCTGAAAAACTCGATGTTCGGACTGGCGCCCCAGGCGTGGCAGTCGGAGCGGCTGTTGGGCAGGTCGCTGATCTCGGCCCAGGTGGTAAGGCCCATTTTGAGGTTGTTACGCCAAACATCCAGCCATTTCATATAATCGTTACCCAGGCCGCCGCGAACCAGTGCAAGGTGCATGTAATATTTAAAATAGATAGTGCATTGGGTAAGCGTGGTATCGCTCAATATCTTTTTACTTAGGGCCGTAGCACCGGCACCGGTTGAGAGGCCCGCCAGGATGGCCAGCGAGTTGGTATGCTGCGAAAACACATTCTTATCTTCGGTGTCGGCATATAATCCTTTTGCCGTATCCCAATATTTAGCTTGAATGGTATGTTTTAGCTGCGCGGCTTTGCTTTTGTAAAGCGTGGCAAAGGCGGGCATGCCCATCTTGGCTTCCATTTCGGCTGCTTCCTGGTAGGCCAGCATTAATTGCAGATCGAGCATGGCCGAGCCGCCTTTGCTGCCTTTTGGCGCCATGCCGTAATTCCAGCTTGCGGCCCAATCGCCGAAGGTCCAGTAAGGGGTGTTTTTTAGGGAACCATCGGCCTGCTGGTATCTGCTGAAGAAATCGAGTACGGAACGAGCGCCGGTAAGTTTGTCTTTTATAAATGCGCTGTCGGGCCGGTACATCCAGTAATCGTGCAGCACGCCGATATACCACAAAGAAAATGTAGAAATGATCTGCGGACTGTACGACGGATGCCGGCTCAGCGTCAATCCCTCGGCAATGCGCGAATGATCCATAATATTAATGGCGTTGCGGGCCAGCCTATCGTCGCCGCTGTTGTAATAGGAGATCATCATCTGTATGCGGCCATCGCCAATGTATTGCAGCTGTTCATAATACGGGCAATCCATATAAGTCTCGATAGCATCGAGGCGGGCAGTGCGCCAACCGGTTTGGAACATCTGCTGCATTTCCAAATTATCGGTTTTCAGTTTGGCATTGAGCTGGAACGGATACCCGGTAAATGTTCCGTAGATATCATCGATCACCAGCGGTTCATCTTTGGTTTGCACACGGAGTTTGATGTAGCGGAACGTACGCCAGTAAAGGGTGGTGAAAGTTTGTCCGTCGGTGCCATCGGCAATGAGGCTGTCTTTTCGTCCGGCAAATTGTTTGCCTTCCACATCGTTGCGGTTGCCCTTGCGCGAGCCGTATTTCTTCAGATCGTCAAACATGGCCTCGGCATACATGAGCGAAATCCCCGCATCTTTCCCTTTGCTGAAATTAAGCGTTAAATAAGCATTGGTTAAGCAGGTTTGATCAAGCAATAAGGTAGCGGTGGTATTAGCGGGAATGGTTACCGCTGTTTTATTGGCCGGAAAACCTGCCGGGGCACTAATTCCCTCTGCTTTGCGCAGTACCGGGATACGCTGCTCCGTACGCTCCATTTGCGGCAGCTGCGACGGTACCAGCATCCAGCCGAAGGCATCGGCCATGCCTTTTGGTTTGCCATGATCCATTTGAGCGGCATTTGGCCACGCGCTGTCATCAAAATTCAGGGCGGTCCAGTTTTTGATGGTTTTACTTTCGTCTACGATTTCGCCGGGGCCTGCCACATAATAAGTTGGGTAACCAATGCCCGTTGTAGGCTGATAGGCTTTATCACGAATGCATTTCCAGGTATTATTAGTGTTCAGTACTTCCTCTACTTTGGTGCTGCCCTGTACAATAAATGCAGTGCGGAGAGAGATCTGTGCTTCGGGGCGCAGCTCGGCTTCGTTCCAAACCACCGCCGATACAATGTTTTTGCCTGCTGTTAAATAAGGCGCAAGATCGATCTTTTCATAATTCCAGTAATAGGTATCCCCACGCGCCGGGCCGGCAGAAACGAGCGTACCATTTACATACAGCTTATAGCGGTTATCGGCCGAGACATTTATTTTGAAGGATGCAGGTTTTGCAGTGAGACCGATCGTTTTCCGGAAATAGAAGATGCCATAATCACGGCCGGTTTCATGCGGGGCCATGATCCAGTAAGCATTCCAGGCTTTGGTTAGAATGGTTTCATCGGCGGCGTTAACCTGCGCATGGCTGGCATTGGCCAACAGCAAGCCGCAAGCTGCAATTACAGCGGCAAAAAATGATCTCATAAGTTGGGTTTATATCTATACTAAGTAATCAGATTTAAATATAACAACCATCCTGCACTGTCATGGAGTTTATTTTCCAGAGGGCGCATATCAACCAATAGTTAAACCGTCGTGCCTTCCGACCCATAGGGTCTACCGCTTTGTAGCACCGAAAAATAAAGAGGCGATTTGCCACGTGGTGGCTACTCTTAAACGCATTTCCGGTCCGACGGATGGGTAGCCACTAACGTGGCAAAATATATTCGCTCGTGCTTTTCTACAAAGCGGCAAGCCCTCGGGGTCATTATTTCGGCTAAGCTTGCTTTCACACCAAACGCCATCAACCATCGTCCATGAAATCCCCCGCCAACTATGAACTATTTCAATTAATTTAGCAACATAATTGGATCAAACAGAGTCTTAATGAAAATTTTCCTTTACATCCTTATAGGTATAGCAGCTATTTTGATAATGGCGATGATCGTGTTCAACTTCGATCCGAAAACTGAAACCTGGACAAGCCTTATACTTGGCGGTATTGCAGGGTTCGGGCTTTACAAAATGCCGTCGCTGTTCAGGAAAAAAAACACAAAGGCATAAAATATTGCAGCTTGACCCATGTTTTATAATTTCAGATACCCCGTAATACTCTTCATATTAAGCTTTATTGGAATGTTGATCGGTTGGTCGTTCAGGGTGATGAACTGGCCGGGCGGGCAGCTTATTTCGGGCAGCATGATCATGGTGCAGGTATTTTCCATCGTATGGCTCATCATTATCCTATTGCGGGGAAAGGGCGAAGATTAAAGTAGCCTCACCCCAAATCTCTCTCCAAAGAGTAATAGCCCATAGAAGGGCAGAGAGGCTATTTCACCAAACGTTCCGATGGAACGTAACCGGAGATGCAATATTTCCTACCCACCAGACATCCCTACGGGACGAAAAATATAATTTCGTTCCGGCGGAACGATTGGTGGGTAGAAAAACAGCCGCCTCAAATTACGTTCCGTAGGAACGTTTGGTAATTTATGCCATTTGATGGGCTATTACCCTCCAAAGGAGAGGGACTTAAAAACAAAACTAAAATAATCTCCAGGCGCGCAGCTAAAGTCCTCATCTTTGGAAAGGATTTAGGTGAGGCGAACAAAATACCAAACAGGACACCCCTTCAAAAAAATCGGGCATTTAACACAATAAAATGTAACTTTGCCTGTCATTATGGCTCATAATTAGCGGTGGCTCAATTGTTGAGTTCGCAAGCAACAGACTTAAAATAACATGTTAAACTTCATAAGTAAGCTTTTCGGAAGCAAATCAGACAGGGACGTTAAAAGCATCTTGCCTATAGTTGAGAAGATCAAGGCCGAATATGCCAAACTCGATCAGCTGAGCAACGATGAACTGAGAGAAAGAACGGTAAGTTTCAAAGAAACCATTGCCGAAGGCCTTGCCACCATCGACAGCGAAATAGCCGCCATTAAGGAACGTACCGATAATGAGCTGGATATGGACGTGAACGAAAAGGTTGCGCTGTATACCCAACTGGATAAATTGCAGAAGGACCGCGACAAAACGCTGGAAGAGATCCTGATGAATATTTTGCCGGGGGCTTTTGCCGTAGTAAAGGAAACAGCCCGCCGTTTTGCCGGGAACACAAGCATAGAGGTTACCGCAACGGAATTTGACCGTGAACTTGCTGCACGTAAGCCTAACGTAATTATAAAAGGCGATAAAGCCATACATAATACAACCTGGAAAGCCGCCGGAAACGACGTTACCTGGAACATGGTTCATTACGATGTACAGCTGATTGGCGGCACCGTTTTGCACCAGGGTAAAATTTCGGAAATGGCTACTGGCGAGGGTAAAACGCTGGTGGCTACGCTGCCTGCCTACCTGAACGCGCTGGCTGGTCAGGGTGTACACATTGTGACTGTGAACGATTACCTGGCTCGTCGTGACTCGGAATGGATGGGGCCGCTGTATGAGTTCCACGGTCTTTCGGTTGACTGTATCGATAAACATGAGCCGAATTCAGAGGAACGCCGCAAGGCTTACCTTGCCGATATTACTTTCGGTACCAATAACGAGTTCGGTTTCGATTACCTGCGTGACAATATGACACGCAGCCCTGAAGAGCTTGTTCAGCGTAAGTTGCATTATGCCATGGTGGATGAGGTCGACTCGGTATTGATCGACGATGCACGTACACCGTTAATTATATCAGGCCCGATCCCCCGTGGTGATGAACACGAGTTTTATGAGCTGAAACCGCGCATCGAGCGTTTGGTGAATGCGCAGAAAACTTACGTGAACGGCGCCCTAAACGAAGCCAAGAAGCTCATCGCCGAAGGCAAAACCGGACCTGATGAAGGTGGTTTGGCCCTGCTGCGCGCTTTCAGAGGTTTGCCTAAGAGCAAGGCGCTGATCAAATATTTGAGCGAAGGTGCTAACCGTCAATTGTTGTTAAAAACAGAGAACTTTTACATGCAGGACCAAAGCAAGGAAATGCATAAGGTTGACGAAGAGCTGTTCTTCGTGATCGATGAAAAGAACAACCAGGTTGAACTGGCCGAAAAAGGCATCGAGCTGATCACCGCTTCGGGTGAAGATCCGCATTTCTTCGTGATGCCTGACGTGGGTACCGAAATCTCTGATATCGAAAAATCGGACCTGCCTGCTGAAGATAAAGTTCACCGTAAAGACGAATTGATGCGCGATTTCTCTGTAAAATCGGAGCGGATCCACTCGGTAAACCAATTGCTGAAGGCTTATACCCTTTTTGAAAAAGACACTGAATATATCCTGGATGAAGGCAAAGTAAAGATAGTTGACGAGCAAACCGGCCGTGTGCTTGATGGTCGCCGTTATTCTGACGGTTTGCACCAGGCTATCGAGGCTAAGGAAAACGTGAAGGTTGAGGATGCTACTCAAACTTTCGCCACCATTACCCTTCAAAACTATTTCAGAATGTACCACAAGCTTTGCGGCATGACCGGTACTGCTGTTACTGAAGCCGGTGAGTTCTGGGAAATTTATAAACTGGATGTGGTTGAAATTCCAACCAATTCGGGTATTGTACGTGATGACCGCCAGGATTTGGTTTACCGCACCGTACGTGAAAAATACAATGCAGTAGCCGAAGAAATTGTGAAGCTTACCCAGGCCGGTCGCCCGGTACTGGTAGGTACTACATCAGTTGAGATCTCTGAATTATTAAGCCGTATGCTTAAACTGCGCGGCATTAAACATAACGTACTGAACGCCAAAATGCACCAGAAAGAGGCCGATATTGTGGCAGAAGCTGGTAAGGCAGGTACGGTGACCATTGCTACCAACATGGC
>DATCQV010000022.1:0-10234 GCA_036569325.1 Mucilaginibacter sp.
GTCGAACACCGCCGATGGTTCGGATCATGTGAACAACCCGGTTTATAACCTGGCCGGTGGGCCCGACAGCACCCTGCGTACGTACGCTACCTATCATCCGGTAGCTATCAGCAATTCGGTGAACGTGCATTCAGTTATTAAATTTGATACCACCGGCAAACGACTAACGCTGAATGCCGATTATTTCAACTATTACCGCACCGATCGCTCTGAGTTTGAAACTAATACTTATCTGCCCGGCGGTTCGGTGATCGCAGCTGCTAATGCGCGTTTTCACGATACCAATAAGCAGAACATCAATGTATATACTTTAAAGGCCGATGCTGAGATTCCCACTACTTTCGCCAAGCTGGATTTTGGCGCCAAGTTGAGTTTTATCGATACCTATAGTAATGCCTTCTATTATGACAAGAGCAGTTCGGGTGCGTTAACCTATAATACCAACCTGAGCAACGAGTTTGATTATAAGGAAAACACGCAGTCGGCTTATTTTAATCTGGATGGAGGAAAAGCGAAATGGAAATATCAGGCCGGCCTGCGCGGCGAGTTTACGCAAACAACCGGCTATTCTTTTACCCTGAATCACGCCGATCATAACAGGTACTTCCGTTTATTCCCCTCGGCATTGATAAGCTCCCAGGCCGATTCGGCTAACAGCTTTGCATTTACAGTGGGCAGGCGTATCAATCGCCCAATCTTCTGGACGCTGAATCCCTTCAAATCATTATTTACAGCATATAGTTATGGCGAGGGAAATCCGTTCCTGCAGCCTGAATACAACACCAATTTCGAACTATCGCACACCTATAAAAACATCCTTACCTCTGCAATATTCTTAAATATTACCGACAATGGCTTTAACAACGTGACCGTAGCAAGTGTGGATACCAACCTGGTTTATACTATCCCGCTTAACTTTATCAAAACGTACCGGGCCGGCATCTCTGAAAATATTACCCTGCATCCTTTTGAGTGGTGGGAAAACAGCGAGCAGTTAACCGCTTATCATACCACTGCACACTCGGCGCTGACATACATCAACAGTGTAAAAGGCTTTGGCGCTTACCTCGCCGCCAATAACAACTTGTACTTTAATAAAGATAAAACGCTGGCCGCCGCGGTAAATTTTTGGTACCAGTTCCCCGAGGTAGATCACATCGGTCATGCCGATGCTTATTACAAACTGGACGTTGGCATGAGTGCGCTGGCGGTTAAAAAGAAACTCAATATTACCCTCAATCTTAATGATGCCTTCCGGAGCAGCGCCAATGCGATAACCACAACGGTAAACCGTATCCAAACCAAATTCACCAATTTTCAGCTGAACAGGTTTGTGCAGTTAGCGGTTAGCTACAGGTTTGGAACGGAAGGCAACAGCGGCAAACCTGACACCGGTAATGCTGATGAACGAAGCAGGGCGCATTAACCTACTGTTTGACTGCGTTTTCATTTTCACCGAAAATATGAACCAGGATGTATTGTGCTTCGGTTATTGCTACTTTTTTGTCAATGAGGTCATGAAGGTCTTGTGTCGCTCCGTCCAGAATCTTGAAGTCCTTTTCTTTACAAAGCTTTACGTAGCGGCTGTACGTTTCTTTTGCTTTTTCAAAATCACCCTTACGCAAAATGGCAAGCCCGATATTGAACATGGCATAAGTCGCGGATTCATCATATTGAATGGCCTTTTGCGAATAGGCAATGCATTGATCGTAATCGCCGGCAAGGTAATACGTCCAGCCGAGGTTGCCCAATATGCTGCTGTAAGTGCTGTCAATCTTTAAACCATTTTTTGCCGATTTAATAGCTTCATCGTACATGCCCATGCGGGTATAGCTGCGGTTTAACCCCCAATAGGCGTACTTATATTCAGGGTCGGCTTCAAGAGCTTTTTTATGGAAAGATATCGCTTTATCATCGGCATTTAATTCATAGTAGGCATCACCTATCCGGTCATTTGCATAAGCGCGGCTTTTATCGATTGAAAGCGCCTTTTTGAAATCCGCAATGGCTTGTTCATATTTTTTATTGTAAAGATAGGCGTCGCCGCGATCCTCGTAGAATGCAGCTTTTTTAGGGTTAAGGGATATGGCATGCGTATAAAGCTCTATAGCCGACGGATAGTCCTCTTTTGCACCATATATGTCGCCTTTAAGATCATAGCCGAAAGAATCTTCAGGATGTAAGCGGATGTGGATATTAATACAAAACATCGCACTGTCGTTATTATTCAATCCTTTATAACAGCGGGCAAGGTCATAAATTGCCGACGAATGATTTGGATTTGCCCTCGCCGCTATCATTAACGGACTAACCGCTTCGCGGTATTTATCGAGACTGATCAATGCGCTCCCCTTGTCAAAATAAGTTTTAGGTTCACCCGGGAAAAGTTTTATCGATGTGTCAAAATCGGCGACTGCTTTTTCAAACTGATTTGTTTCGGATAGCGCCTCACCTCTTACCCGGTACACGTAGGCATACCGGGGAGATCTTTCAATTATCTTATCGGCGTAGGTTATGCATTTTTCGTAATCCTGCAACAGGTAATTATATTCCATTTTAAGCAGGTTTACCGGGATATTATCTGGCTCGCTCTTCAAAAAACCATCGGCCTCTTTATTAGCCTTGTCCGGATTTGCGAATGATAGAATATAGATGCGAAGCTGTTTTACGAATGAGGTATTAACGGTATGCTTAAATTCTGTTGAAAGGATCTTCTCTGAAGGAGTGGTGTTTTCGTTCGTCAGCAGGGTTTTCAAAACCAGTAATCCCAGCCTCTT
Source organism: Mucilaginibacter sp. (assembly GCA_036569325.1). Classification (GTDB taxonomy): domain Bacteria; phylum Bacteroidota; class Bacteroidia; order Sphingobacteriales; family Sphingobacteriaceae; genus Mucilaginibacter. The sequence goes on from DATCQV010000022.1 coordinate 2,778, forward strand.
TTCGTCAGGAGCGAGCCGGCCGCTGTTAATTTCTTCAACCAGATTAAATAGTTCAAAAGTAAAATAAGGGGAGTCGCGGCTTACACTTCTGTTGGCTTCGGCGGTTCTCACGGCAGTTAGCAAAAGATGACTTCCTTTTTCAAGGCTGTCTTTCCTTAACTGCACAATGGCTTCTTTCAAGTAATCCAATGTGCCATCGGCTGCAAACGAGCCGCCGGTGGTGCCTCCAAATACTCTTTTCGATGTATCGGCATGGGTTGCGCCCGTTACGTGATAAATAACGGACAGCAGGAATAAGGCTACTAAGGAAAGTTTTTTGAGCATACTATAAAAATAATAGATAATATGGGAATCGCAAATAGCTCGCTGCTGTTGACTTTTTTAAAAATTCGCTATTATTATTTGGATTAATTATAAATAAGATGCAAATTTGCATCGACAATGCAGGAAACGATAGTAGCCACCCCGACAGAATTAACAGAAGTTTTCAAAACTAAAGCCGGCGCAATTTTTCAGAGCGATGCTGAAAGATGCTGGTATGTTGATTTTGCAGGTAAGCTGGCCAAATTTGATTACCGTTGCCTGATGAAGCTGCGCAAAGCCATCTACAATGTAGATATCGAGCACACCCTCCTTAAAAGCGACACCACTCCCGATCTGGAGATCATCTTTATCTGCGCCTGCGATCATTGCTACGTACTCACCCTGTTACAGGTAATTGCCCTTAAAGAAATCCTGGAAGGCACCTTCGTAATGCTTGAACTTAACAAGATCATTCACGACAGTCTTTACCGCATACCTGCCTGATATTTAGACTTATTATCATTTCATATTGCCTTTAATTAACCATAGTGTTAATTTATAGCATTATTATTGTTGTATATTTATATACAGATACCAACAATTTAACGCTATGAAAGATCTTATCAGAATTAAAACACTTATTTCGAGCGATATAGAGGCCCTGTTAAATCAACAGGTTAAAATGGAAGCTACCTCTTCGTCAATATATTTATCAATGGCATCATGGTGTAACCGTAACGGGTACGACTTCTCGTCTGAATACTTTTTTAAACAGGCTGAAGAAGAGAGACAACATCAATTGAAGTTTTACAAATATATCCTGGACATGGGCGGCAATGCCATCTCGCCTGAGGTAACTAACATCAAACAGGAATACAATTCGTTCAGGGAAGTTTTTGAGGAAGCGCTGGACCAGGAGATTGCCGTTACCCAGGCCATCAACAATATTTATGGCCGCTGCCTGAAAAACCAGGACTTTTTAACCATGGAGTTCTTAAACTGGTTCCTGAAAGAGCAACGCGAAGAAGAATACAAGGCCCGCCGCGCGCTGGAACTATTTGAAGTTATTGGCGAAGAAGGCACCGGCCGCTGGCAGATCGACAGGCATGTTGGCGAGATCAGGTATAGCCCCGATGCTAATTAATCGTCCTTCGGCATCAACAGCTTAAAAACATCTTTTTGACGATATTCCTTCAGCCAGATATTCCCCGGCTGCAAGGCGCAGACCGGTGCATAATCACACCGGTCTGTGCATTCTGTACGAATCACTTCCATGTGCTGGCCGGCATGTTTAAGGTAGCTTTTCATGGCTTTGTACATATCCTTCCCGCCGCGTTTCCCGCATTTACTTCCTGTACATATATACAGCACCTTATCGGGCACAGTGAATTTGCTACTCATGTTTAATTACTCATTAACTGGACGTTAACTCAAAGTTCCGCAAATAAATATCAAAAACAATATTTTTTGTGGGAGGGAATGCATTGCGTCTACGTTCCAGAACCGCTCAATCATCTTGGGTGTCATCCTGAGGCACTCGAAGGATGAGCGCAAAGGCCATAGTCCACGCGCATAGTTGGCGATGTCGCTCGGCGAGGCCAGCCCGCACGCTTCGGGTACCTCGGCATGACACCCGGTAGGGATGAAGTTTTCGGTCGCCCAAACAACCTTGCCCAAACGCTGTTCGTAATTAAAACAAAGGCTTGTTAATCACACGCGCAGGCCTTAACTTTGCCGCCGCATGTTAAAAAGAATAACAGCCGTAGTTCTCATCTGTTCGTTAATGGCAGTCAACTTTTCGCGCTTCTTTATTTTCGCGGGATTTCAGCTGAACAGGAACTATATTGCCACAAAACTTTGCGAAAACCGGGATAAACCCTGGATGCATTGTAATGGTAAGTGTTATTTCATGAAAAAGATCAAGCAGGCGCAGGAAAATGAACGCAACGACGAGCGCCAATCGCAAAAAAATCTTTTTCAGGAAGCATTTATCAATGCAGCTTCGCCCATCAAATTTCAAAATCAGTTATTGCGATTGATCATCACGCCTTACCCGTCAGGCCCGTTATCGCAATTTAACGGAACGTTGTTCCGCCCTCCGCAAGTAGCATAGCGCTTTCTTTATACAGCTTAGGCTGTTACCCAACTATCATTTTTTACAACCGTCATCCTGAGCGTAGCGAAGGATCTTATACGCCATGCATCCCATCGATGTATGGGTGTGAATGCATCTAAATAAGAATCTTTAGCACGTTTCAGCTTGGCAAAAAACCGAAGCTTATGCTTCGCGATATTTTGTTATGAAACGCTATCTTCTACTATCTATATTATTACTGGCCGCGTTAACAATGTTTGGCCAGACGACCATTAAAGGCACCGTTACCGATGCCTATACCCACGAGGCCCTGCCCGGCGCTACCATTAGCCTTTCCGACAGCAGCGCCGCTTCATTAAAAGCGCTGGGCAAAACCGACAGAGCCGGAAAGTTTGCAATTGACTACGACGCAATGTACCTCCTCAAATTCAGCATGATGGGTTACAGCAGCAGGCTGGTAAGCATCAAGGCCGATGCCAAAAACAACTTTGTAAACATCAGCCTCGAACCCTCTGCGCTCGATCTGCAGCCGGTAATCGTTACCGCCAACAGGGAGAAACAGGACCGCCGCGAAGCCCCGATTGCCATTAGTCAGATCAACGCCACGCAGATCAAAGACACTAAGGCAACCGCACTCTACCAGCTGCTGAACAAGGTGGCCGGTGTTTATATGGTGAATCTCGGCAATGAGCAGCATACAATGGCCATTCGCCAGCCTATTACTTATAATGCCCTGTATTTATATATGGAGGATGGCTTGCCTATTCGTCCCACAGGGATCTTTAATCATAATTCGTTGTATGAGATCAACATGTCGGGTGTGAAGGATATTGAGGTGATCAAAGGTCCTGCCTCGTCGCTTTACGGCAGTAATTCCATTGGCGGCGCCGTGAATTTTATCACACAGGGACCGCCAACAGGCTATGCCGGCGATGTTTCCATTCAGGGCGATAACTACCATTATAAGCGCGTGGATGCGGATGGCGGTTTTACTTCAGGTAAGTTTGGCTTGTATGCTGGCGGATATATAGCCCATCAAACCGATAGCTGGCAGGATTATTCAAACTTCGACAAGTATTCAGCTAACCTGAAAACCACCTATGATTTTGATAACGCTACCAAATTAACCGCCGCTGCCTCTTACAATTATCTTTACACGCAAACGCCGGGCAGTTTAGATAGCGCGCATTTTTACAATAAAAGCTATGGCGCTAACCAGCGGTTTACCTACAGAAAAGTTACTGCCTTTAGGGCAAGCGCCCGGTTGGATCATACCTGGAACGAGCAGAACAACACGTTTGTAACTGCATTTTTCAGGGATAACTCCACCGCGCAACTGCCCAGCTATTATATTTCGGATGTGCGCGATGCGACGGGCCAATACCTCAGCTCGAACGGGCAGGTGAACGATTTGAAGTTTCAAAGCTATGGCCTCCTGGCCCAGCACCGCGCCGATTTCGGTTTTTTAAATTCAAGGCTGATAGCAGGCGTTTACCTGGACGATAGTCCGAGTTCATACTATGCGCAATTTCTGGATATCGATAAAGATGTGGCCGATAACTACTATACCGGTTTCACCAATACCGGCCGGTATATCGATCAGTATAAGATCAAGCTATTCAATACTGCAGCTTATGTGCAATATGAGTTAAAACCCGCCGAAGCCCTGCGCATAGTAATGGGACTTCGTTACGACCGCGTGCATTATAATTTCGGCAACGGGCTGCCGCCCACCGAAACCAAATACAAACAGCAGGAAACGAACAATTTCAATATCGTAGCGCCTAAACTGGGACTAACTTATGATCTGGGTAAAAATTCCGGCTTGTACGCCAACTACAGCGTAGGTTTCCAGCCGCCCGAAACTACCGATCTGTATAGCTCGCGGCAGTTGGTGCCGCTTAAACAGGCAACTTTTGATAATTACGAAGTTGGCGGCTGGTTCACGGCTTTTGATAAAAAGCTGTATGCCGAAATAAGTCTTTACGACCTCGAGGGCCATAATGAGATCATTAACCAATTACTGCCCGATAACACCACACAAAACGAGAATGCGGGCGCAACCCGTCACCAGGGGATCGAGTACTCGGTAACTTATGCGCCGGTGCATGCGCTGAGTTTCCGGTTCAGCGGCACAAACGCCAAACATACGTATGTAGATTACAGCGAGGTTGGAACCAATTACACCAACGGCCAAAACTTTACGATCAACTACGATGGCAAGCGCATGAACAACGCCCCGGCCTGGATAGCCAATTCAGAAATTACTTATAAGCCGGCTTATTTCCCGGGCTTGCGTATCAGCACGGAATGGCAGCACATCGACAAGTATTTTACCAACCCGGCTAATACCAAAACCTATTCGGACTATAACATTTATAACCTGCGTTTGGGTTACGACTGTAAGAGCGTGTTGAAAGGTGCGGGTATATGGTTCAACGTGCTTAACCTTACCGATAAGCTTTATGCCACTACGGTAACCAGCAATCAGTACGGCGATACTTACAACGCTGCGCCGCCGCGCATTTACAGTTTAGGCATCAGTTATTCAATCTCAAAATATTAGGCATGAACGCAAAGGCAAGTTTTTACAAATGGCACAGAGCGTTTGGGTTGATAGCCCTTGTGCCCGTCATCTTCTGGACATTGAGCGGATTATCACATCCGTTCATGTCCAATTGGTTCCGGCCATATATCCCGGTCGAGGTGTATAAAGCACCGGTTCAAAGCAAGCTCAAACCCCAACTATCCATTCAGCAGGTATTGGATACCAATCACATTACGGAAATAAGAAATTTCGGATTGGTGAGCTTTAATCATAAAAGTTTTTACCAGGTTTTGGAGAAGGATAGCGTTTACCGCTACTATTCTGCCGATGTTGCCCGGGAGCTAAAGGGCGGCGACAGGATCTATGCCGAATGGCTGGCAAGATATTTCACCAAAGATTCTACTTCGGCCATCGCATCCATCACATTGCAAAAAACATTCGACGGGCAATATCAACCTATCAATCACCTGTTGCCGGTATGGAAGGTGAGTTTTAACCGCCCTGATGGCATGGATGTTTATATCGAAACCGGACAAAGCCGGATGGGCACATTCAATAACCATACCCGCAAAACGTTGCTTTGGGTTTTCGAGCAATTTCACACCTGGGATTTTTTGGCGAAGATGGCCGGAGATACTTTCAGGAATGCGTTTCTGTTCTGCATTGTATGTATAATGTTTTGCTCCCTCGTAACGGGACTCACCATCTATGGCTTGTTCTGGAAAAAGTTCAAAACAGCCGCACAAAACCGCAAGGCAAACGGCAGGGATGATAAACGTTTTCTGCACCGCTATCACCGGCAGATAGGTTTATATGTTTCGTTTGTGATGCTCACATTTTTTGTGAGTGCCGGGTTTCACCTGTTCGTAAAGCTGCACAATACCGATGCGGAAAAAGCGCCTTATCAGCCGTTAATCAAAAGAAGCTATCTGCAGATTTCAAACTTGAAACTATCGACCGCTGACAGTCTGATCGTAAAAACCGGGCTGGCCTCATTTAGCGGCCATAATTATTATCAGGTAAGCACTGTAAAAAAAGAAGTACTTTATTTCGATACCCAAACAGGCGCTGAATTAAAGAATGGCGATAAAGCCTTCGCTGCCTTTTTAAGCAATTATTACAGGCCGCAACCGGTAAAAGGAAATGTTGAAATAACCCAGATCCGCCAGTTTGATAACGAATACGGTTTTATTAATAAACGGCTGCCGGTGCAAAAAGTAAGCTACCCGGATAACCAAAACTGGTACATTGAAACCACCACCGCAAAACTGGCCACAAAAGTTAACAGCCTCGACAAGGCCGAGGGATTCTCCTTTATCTTCCTGCACAAATTCTTTTACATGGCCTGGGCCGGGAAAGATATAAGGGATATTGTGAGTATGCTGGCCGCGATGGGTGTGCTGGTGGTTTCGGTTTTGGGCTTTCTATCGTTCCTGAAAAATAAATACCAATGAAGAGATCGATTATATTAATTGCGATTGCAGGTTGCCTCACAGGTTTCGGAGCCTGCAGTCATCCGGCAGAAAAAGCTGCTGGTGATAAGGAAAACAAGAAAAAGCCCGGCAAATATTTCTGCACTATGCATCCCTCAGTAAGTTCTGACACGCCGGGGGTATGCCCCAAATGCGGTATGGAAATGGTTGAGCGGGATACCACGGTTAAGAAATAACCGGCTTTGCTATTTATGATAATGCATCAGCTTTTTGGTGTTTACAAGGTCATCTACCAATAAAAGCTGGCCGGAATAAGTATCGTTAACGGCGGTGACATTACCATCCAGCAGGCTTTGGCCGGTACAGGCGGGGTTATTGCCTTTGCCCAGCGGCCATTTGCCCACGGTGTTATTGATGGTTATACCGGCCTCGGCAGCCAGCTCGAGGCCGAAATCGGTACAGTTGGTGTGGCTTAGCTGATATTTTTTATGATCGTACTTTTTAACGATGTTGAGGATGCGGTTAAAGCTTCGGCGGGAAATGAACGTTCCCGAAACTTCATCCCAGCTATGGCGCGCATCATCCTTAAACGTTGATGGCGACGATGGGAACAGTGGCGTAGCCGACAAAATGAAATTCTTTTTGGGATAGAAGCCAAACGACCGGCTTACTACCGTACTATCGGTATTATATTTTATCAGCGTTACAAAGGTGTGCCCTACGTTATTCAGCACATATACTTTGCGCTTCCCGGAAACAGGCTGCCGCACGTGGATCATTAACGCATAGGCGGCGGCCTTCTTACCGTCATCAAAAGGATCAAGTATCTGAGCAGTCTCGATTGGCTGCGACCGTACCTCGTTATCACCGTTGTAGGCTGTGCTGTCTTTATTTACCTGGTTGATGTCGTCTGTATGGATAGCCATGATGCTGTTTGTAATACTATCTTCGGCGGCTAACGTTATTTGCTGCCGGGCTGCATTTCCGGCGGTTGTTTGTTCCGGCGCTATCGATGCGGTAACTATCGGCGGCTGTTCGGTTGTATCTGTCCTGTTTTCGATGGTCAACGTCTTGAAGT
>DATCQV010000023.1:0-37583 GCA_036569325.1 Mucilaginibacter sp.
CCATTTGCCGCTTAAGCAACGTGACATTGATCTATGTAACGCATTACCAGCATGAAATTCCGGATAGCGTGACCAAGGTTTTGAAGTTGGATAAGGGGAATGCCGTACTGTAGAGACACAATACTTTGTGTCTCTGAAATAATGTAAGAACCACATCAAGGAGACACAAAGTATTGTGTCTCTACAGTACTAAATATCACATCACTATCATCACTTTATCACCTTTCGCTTTTCCGCTTTCTCCTTTCGCCTTCAACCACGTATATTTGTCAATATGAACACAGCCGACTTGTTGCAGCGCGCCCTGCAGTTTGATTTTTTGAGTATTGAGGAGGGCGTTTATTTGTATCACAACGCCTCCACCGCCGATTTAATGTACACGGCAAATGAGCTGCGTAAAATACAGGTGCCGCATGGTAAAGTAACCTGGCAGATCGATCGCAACGTGAACACCACCAACGTTTGCATTGCCAATTGCAAGTTCTGTAATTTCTTCCGTCGTCCCGGTCACGAAGACAGCTATATTACTGATATAGAAACCTATAAACAAAAGATAGAGGAAACTTTCCGTTACGGCGGCGACCAGCTTTTATTGCAAGGCGGCCACCATCCCGACCTCGGTTTGAAGTTTTATGCCGATACTTTTCGCCAGTTGAAAGAGCTCTATCCTACCCTTAAATTACACTCTTTAGGTCCGCCGGAAATTGCACACGTTTCGAAACTGGAAGGCATGAGCCATATTGATGTTCTGCGCGAATTAAAAGCAGCCGGACTGGATTCATTACCGGGCGCAGGCGCAGAGATCCTGAACGACCGTGTTCGCCGTCTTATCAGCAAGGGCAAATGCGGCGGGCAGGAATGGCTGGATGTAATGCGCGCGGCCCATAAATTAAACCTGCCAACATCGGCTACTATGATGTTCGGCCATATCGAAACCGTCGAAGAGCGTTTCGAGCATTTGGTTTGGATCCGCCAGGTTCAATCCGAAAAGCCTGAGGGACATTATGGCTTTATCGCCTTCATCCCATGGCCTTTCCAGGACGATGGTACTTTATTGCGCAGGCTTCGCGGCATTACCAACAACGTTACCGGCGACGAATATATCCGCATGATAGCGCTGAGCCGCATTATGTTACCTAACATCAAAAATATCCAGGCCTCATGGCTCACTGTAGGTAAACAAGTGGCACAGCTTTGTTTGCATGCAGGCGCTAACGATTTTGGGTCGATCATGATCGAAGAGAACGTGGTTTCTGCAGCAGGCGCACCACACCGTTTTACCGCCAAAGGCATCCAGGAATCAATCAAAGAAGCCGGTTTCGAACCGCAACTGCGCACGCAGAAATATGAATGGCGCGAAATACCGGCGGCGATAGAGGAACAGGTGATCAATTATTAAGGTGCATTTTGTAGAGACGCGATACATCGCGTCTCCCGCAGGGCAGATCGCAAACTACCTGCTGATGCTATCGCTATTTGCATAGTCTGAGACGCGAAGCATCGCGTCTCTACGATTACTTCCGACTTTCCGGACTTTTGCCTACTTTCGGACTTCCAAATGGAAAACATCGAACAATACATAGAAGCCCTCATCTTCGCGTCGGAACAAAGTATCCGTACCGAAGAAATTATTTACTGCCTGCAGTCGGCCTTTAATCATGATTTTAGTGAAGAGGATATCAATGTGCATCTGAAAAATATCGCCAAGAAGTACAGCGACAAAGCTTTTGCTATTGGCTTGGTTAAGGTGAGCAACGGTTACCAGTTTCTCACCAAAAAGGATTATCACCAGGTGATCAATTTGCTGCAGGCGCAGCGGGCCAAGAAAAAATTGAGCCAGGCAGCTCTCGAAACATTGGCCATCATTGCCTACAAACAGCCTGTCACCAAACCGGATATCGAACAGATCCGCGGCGTAAATTGCGACTATTCAATTCAAAAACTGCTCGAAAAAGAGCTGATCGCCATAGCCGGAAAATCCGACGCGGTGGGCAAACCGATACTTTACGGTACAAGCCCGCTTTTTATGGATTATTTCGGTATAAACGATATAAATGAACTTCCTCAACTAAAGGATTTTACAACTAACGGCGCCTCTATTGGTGAGCAATCGGAATAATTTTGCTATTTGTTAAAAGCATTTTAAAGAAAATGTTTTTTTTAAATTGATGTTTTTAATGAAAATGATTTTGACTATTTTTACTATCAAATACAATTTAACACAGCAAGTTTAACGCATTTCGGATGCGTTTATTAATGAAAAAAGTTTTACTATAAAATTCACATGGCAATGGGAACTCCAAAAAAACCTGTAAACAAAAAAGTAGAGGATGAGGATGATGATGATGACAGCACACTCAATCAAAGCTCCAGGAAAAAGGTAGATGATGATGAAGATGATTTTGACGGCCCATTAGACGATATTGGGTTTGAAAATTATAGTGATGACGATGACGACGATGATTATTAATCTCTAAATAAAAAGATCTACTTTAAAGCATCCCCTTGCGGATGCTTTTTTTATATATAAGCTATTTTAGTCTTTGCTTATGACAATAACCGAAGTTAACGATAAAGCCACCCGGAAAGCATTTTTAGATACCGCGCGGATTATTTATAAAGATGATGATGTTTGGGTTTGCCCGCTGGATAATGATATTGAAGCGGTTTTTGATCCGGCAAAAAATAATTTTCATGATCATGGTAAGATCACCCGATGGATACTGAGAGATGATAATGGTAGGCTGATAGGCCGCATTGCTGCATTCATCAACGAAAAAAAAGCCTACAATTATGAGCAGCCAACCGGCGGCATCGGTTTTTTTGAATGTATAAATAATGAAAAGGCCGCATTTCTGCTTTTCGACACAGCCAAAAACTGGCTCACCGAAAACGGAATGAAAGCCATGGACGGTCCTATCAATTTTGGTGAAAACGATAGTTTTTGGGGGTTGCTGGTGGAAGGCTTTATCCCACCTTCTTACGGCATGAACTACAATCCGCCCTATTACCTTAAATTCTTTGAAGATTATGGCTTCAAAACGGAGTATGCGCAAATCACCAATCACCTCGATATTTTAAAACCCTTTCCCGAACGCTTTTATAAAATAGCAAAATGGGTTACAAAAAAACCGGGATATGAATTTAAGCACCTCGAAGCCAAACACATAGATAAATTTGCGGCCGATTTCATCGATATTTATAACGATGCCTGGAAGGACTTCGAAAATTTTGTTCCCATTACTTACGCTACTATTTGGGAAAGCTTTAATAAAATGAAGCCCTTGATGGACGAAAATTTAATTTGGTTCGCTTACGTGAACAGCGAACCGGCTGCGTTTATGATCATTTTGCCAGACGCCAACCCCATGATCAAACCATTGAAAGGCAAGCTGGACCTGATAGGCAAACTCAAATTTTTATATTACCGGTGGAAAGGGGTATCACGCATGCGGGCAATAGTAATGGGCACCAAGCAAAAATACCAGAATCATGGAATTGAATCGGGCTTATTCATTACCCTTGGCGAATATGTATTGCCGCTGAATCAATACAAAGAGCTTGAGCTATCGTGGGTGGGCGATTTTAACGACAAAATGATTGCAATGCACAATGCGATGGGAGCTGTGTTCGGCAAAAAACATTTAACCATGCGATATCTTTTCAGTTGAATGCCGAAAGGTTGACCAATTCATAAACAGGCCTCAAAACTTTCACACTTTGGGGCCTACTGTTTATTCAGTCAGGCAGTTGCCTTGTTGTGCCTTAGTTCTTCAAAAAGTTCGATAACTTTCTTTTGCAGGTCGATCACTTCTGTTTCGCGATCCATCAGTTTTTTGTTGATAGTTTCCAGTTCGTTGATCACTTTCTGATCCTGTTCAGAATCGGTAAAAGTAAGCAGCTGCACCACCGACATTTCAAATAAAGCAGCTATCTGCTCAAGCCTCGACAAATTGATATCGGTAATACCGGTTTCAATTTTTGAAAAGGCGGGAATTGAAATATCCAGTCTTTTAGCAACGTCCTCCTGGCTCCACCCCTTTTGATGACGTAGTAACCTGATTTTTTTTCCGAGTGTCTTCATTTAATTGCAAAGGTTAAAAGATTTCGCGATAGTTAATAAAGTTACAATAATATTCAATATCTATCTAATTATCAACAATTTTAAATAATATTTTACGTCACTCTGAACCTACCCCTACCGCTTTCGCGAAACTAATATATTAAAAATAATTATATATAACTAATATAAGTTAGTTATAGGTTAAATTCCAATAAAAAATATTTAGGTTATTTTAACAATAATACCGGCACAGTCGACCCTTCAAGCAATTGTTTTGATATGCTGGTTTGTAATAACGACTGTAAAAAGCTGTATTTATGCGGTAGCGCAATTACCATCTGCGCATCGTGTTCTGCTGCGAAATGTAATATCCCGTTTATAATATCTGACTGATTTATAAAATAATATGCAGGGTTATAAGGCTTCAAGGCCTGGTATAATGCGGTACTTTCGGCCAGTTTTTCGGCATCTTCGTTCAATTTGGTATCCACGTTAACCACCAGTAAATGGAACCTGCGCCTATCAAGCAATTTGGTTAGCGAGGCCAACGGAGCAGTTTCTGTAACCTTTTTAAAATCGCAGGCTACAGCTACACGGTGAATATTTTCGATGGGACTGGTTGGAGGCACTACCACCACCGGCGCAGGGCACAACTTTGCTATTCGGGCTACGTGGCTGCCTATTTTTGCATCGCTGTTGCTGCTGTTTCCCTTACTGCCTATGATAACCAGGTCGGCATTTTTGGTTGCCACATTCTCTACCACGGCCCTCACCAGGTGCGAGCGGTTTAAATGCGTACTGATCTTTACTCCCGGCCGCACTTTCTTTTCGAGTTTCTTTTTGTACTCTTCCAGGTTTTTAAGGCGTTCTGCAGCGTTTTGTTCAATTTCCTCTTCCCTCACCAGCACCATATCCGTACTTGGCAGCATAGTTTCATACACCGATACGTAGTAGGCATTCAATAAAATGATATGCTCAACTTCCGTTTGGTGGCTCAATGCCGCTGCATATTCTGCGGCATGGGCGCCGGTTGCCGAAAAATCGATAGGGACGAGATAAGTTTTCATTAAAGAATTTACACTGATAAAAAGTTAAATGAGATGCCCCTCAATTCCACATTAAAAATATAAAATTCTAACGGGAATTTAAAGTTTGTTAACATTAAATAACGTTTTTTAACCCAATCTGAATTCAAGCATCAAAAAAATGATCACAAACGCCGCGATATTAAAAAGTACGGGAAATGTATAATTAAAATCTATCGCTCCGCTGTTTATGCGTTTGGCCGTACGGTTGGCTGCAAAAAGCAAGCCCGCCGAAAATATGGCGAAAATTACATCCGCCGGAATTATCAATAATGCGCCCAGTTCCATTTCATTTGCATGAAAGAAATCAACAACCGTGAGTATGGCTCCTGCAAGAAACATCGCCAGGAACAGCCAAACCAATAATTGAAAGTAAATTTTCACGGAGGCAAAATTTATCTGGATATTAAGCCAATTGTGCTTTCACAAACTTAGCCGCAACCCAATCTTTATTTTTTTTGTGGCTGATATATTTCATTTCATATTTCGCAGCGTCAGCGGTAATGATCTCCAAATCGGGCGACTCATAAAATCCGCTGAAATAGATCTCACCGCCCGTTTTCAGTGCCTCAGCGTATCGCGCCATCTGATCGAGCAGGATATTACGGTTGATGTTGGCAAGGATGATATCATATTGTTCATCAGGTATGGCTTCTTTTGAACCGCAAAGCGCTACGATAGTTGCTGTATTATTTAACTGTGCGTTCTCGACGGTGCTCGCACAGCAAACCGGGTCGCAATCTATTGCAGTGATCCCGCCTGCACCAAGCTTAGCTGCTAATATGGCAAGAATGCCCGTACCGCAACCCATATCCAATACCTTTTTGCCGGTGAAATCATTCTCCAATATCAGTTCCAGCATCATTGAGGTGGTTTGATGATGCCCGGTGCCAAAAGCCATTTTCGGGTCGATCACAATCTCGTAAGGAAATTCTGGTTTAGGCTGATGAAAGGTAGCGCGTACAAAAACCTTATCGCTTATCTCTATCGGCTCAAAATTGCTTTCCCATACCTCGTTCCAGTTCTTTTGCGGGATGAGTGTCACCTCATAGCTGAACTCAAACATATCCTTGTAATCAGCAATGGCCTCATCTATCTTATTTTTATCGAACTCTGCTTCAGTAATATAAGCCTTGAAACCGCCATCGATCTCCTCAAAAGTATCAAAACCTATCTCGCCCAAAGCATTGATCAGCAGGTCGTGCTGGTAATCTTCGGTTGCAGAGGTAGTAAAAAGCAATTCGTAATAATTCATGGGAATAGATCTGAGATTTGAGATTTGAGACGTGAGATTTGAGATTAATTTGGATGCAAATTTATCAATCAAGTACAAACAATACTAAAAGATTGATGAACCAATAGGCCAATTGTATTCCTGAAAGAATGGCCACTAACCTGACCAGTGTGTGTGTTCCGGTTTGTGCGTCCCAGATAGCATAGCCGATGCCCAGGGCAAATACGCCGCACACGAAGCAAAGGTCAACGATCATATTGACACGATCGGCCCAGGTCTTTTCCGCAACGCCGCGCCAAACAGGAATTACTACCAATATTTGCGTAAGCACAGCCACCACATACAACAGCGGCATAGTATAACGATAAAAAGTGGTAAAGCTTTGAATGGAATAATGCCCGAGATTTTCCGCCGTCATAGTGGGGAATAACCACGTGCGGTTAATAACTACCGAAAATACCAGGAACCCGATAAACGGCGGCAGGAATATTTTCAGCAGTTTTCTCATGGTTGAGTTTGGAGTCTGAAAGTCAGTAAAGTCCGGAAGACAATTTGAGTCCGAAAGATTAAACTTAATTCTTCTTCCGGACTTTGCTGCCTTTCGGACTTTCCCGACTCTTCAGATTAATTAAACACCTTTACGATATCGATAAAGTCGCGCGATTTTAATGATGCGCCACCGATAAGGCCGCCGTCAATATCTGGCTGTGCAAATAACTCGGGAGCGTTTTTAGGGTTGCAGCTGCCGCCGTACAGGATAGTCATGTTATCCGCAACCTGCTGGTTATATTTTGCAGCGATCTCTTTGCGGATGAAAGCGTGAATTTCCTGTGCCTGCTCTGATGTTGCAGTAACACCGGTACCGATGGCCCAAACAGGTTCATAGGCAATAACCAGCTGCGCAAAGTGGGCTTCATCTAAATGGAAAATGCCTTCTTCCAGTTGCGATTTAATGATGCCGAAATGCTCATTCGCTTCTCTTTCCTGCAAAGTTTCGCCGATGCAGAAAATAGGCTTCAAACCATTTTTCAAAGCAGTATCGGTTTTGGCAGCCAACAGCTGGTTGGTTTCACCGAAATACTGGCGACGCTCCGAGTGACCCAGGATAACGTATTCTGCACCAACCGATTTGATCATCTTAGCAGAGATCTCGCCGGTATAGGCGCCCGCTTCGTTTTGGTGTGCATTCTGCGCGCCGACAGCTACATTGGTATAACCTTTGGCAAGCGCCGCAAGGCTGTGCAGGTGAATAAACGGACTGCAAACCACCGCCTGCTGTTTGCCGGTAGCCTCGTCTTTAAACATATTTATAATTTCAGAAAACAAGCTTAAACCTTCGTTATAGTCGAGGTTCATTTTCCAGTTTCCGGCTACGATCTTTTTTCTCATGATTATTTATTTACGATTGTTATGATTTTATTGGTGATTTCACCGATTATTTTTTTTGATTTTCAACCACTCTCTTATTCAACCCAATCAACTTAATCAACCAAACCACGCCACTCTTTGGTTTGATCGAATATGGCCTGCAGGATATCGCGCTCTGTTTCGTCGAAAGTGCGCGGGGGCTTGCGGGCAAATACGCGTTCGGCGGTTTCAAACATTTTGTTGATAGAATAGGTCTCGAAGCCCTGTGCGCCGCCCCATGAAAAATCGGGTACGAAATTTACCGGGAAACCTGCACCAAACACATTTGCGCTAACGCCCACCACAGTTCCTGTGTTGAACATGGTATTGATAGCGCATTTGGAATGATCGCCCATGATGAGGCCGCAAAATTGCAGGCCGGTTTTACGGTAACGGCCGGTGCTGTAATCCCACAATTTTACATCATCGTAATTATTTTTCAGGTTCGAGTTGTTCGAGTCGGCGCCGATATTGCACCACTCGCCCAAAACCGAATTACCTAAATATCCCTCGTGCCCCTTAGATGAATACCCCCAGATCACGGCATTATTCACCTCGCCGCCAATCCTTGAATATGGCCCCACTGTGGTTGCGCCGTATATTTTGGTCCCCATTTTCACCTGCGAATGCTCGCAAATGGCAAATGCACCGCGAATGTGGGTTCCTTCCCAAACCTCGGTATTGTTAGCCAGGTAGATAGGCCCGTTGGTGGTGTTAAAGGTTGAACACTCAGACACGGCCCCTTCCTCGGCAAAAAAGTCGCTGCCTATAATGGTATTGGTGCTGCTTACACTTGCACTGGTACGACCTTTGGTCAACAGCTTAAAATCTTTACGCAGCTCGATATCGTTCTTCCGGAAGAGATCTTCCGGGAAACGAATGATCACCGGGGTAGTTTCGACGGTAATAACCTTTGAGAATTGAGCCGCCGGGTCAAATTGCGGAACATCGCTGCCGCTCAGCCTCACGGCGATCAGCTGATCGTTGTATTTCAGCGCTTCGCCGGGCTGTAGTTTATCGATGGCCTCTACCAGGTTATCATCCGGACAAACCGCACCATTGATCAGCAGGTTATCCTGCTGAATATCAACCGGAAACTTTTTTTTCAACCAGGATTGAGTAAGAAATGACGTACTTTGATTAAGCTGTTTCGCCCATTTTTCGGCGATGGTAAGTATCCCGAGGCGCAGATCGGCAACGGGGCGGGTAAACGTTAAAGGCAGTAATGTTTGATGTGCGTTATCGTCGAATAAGATAATTGCCATGGCGCAAAAATAAAAAAAGTCCCCCGATGTACCGGGAGACTTGTGAATATTTTATATAGTAACCAATTACTTTTTGTTGTAACGGCTGCGGAATTTGTCGATACGTCCTGCAGTGTCAACCAACTTCATCTTACCGGTGTAGAACGGGTGTGATGTGTGCGAAATTTCTAACTTCACTAAAGGGTATTCGTTGCCATCTTCCCATTTCACTGTTTCACGGGTGTCGATGCATGATTTAGTTATGAAAGAGTAGTCGTTAGACATGTCTTTGAAAACAACTAATCTATAGTTTGATGGGTGCAGATCTTTTTTCATTGTATATTACTTCTTATAAAAGAGGTGCAAATGTAGTTATTAAATTCAAAAGTAAAAAGTCAAAATTAAAAATAGTTTTCGATAGACAATTTGCGGTGATGATGATTATTTCGTGACCGCTTACCGCAAACTGCCCGCTGCCTGCTTACTTATACTCCGTGGCGCCGATATCGAATGGACCGCCTGAAGGCCTCGCTGTCTGGAAAAAATCGAAAGTAATGCCTTTTGCTGAAACATCTATCCCTGCACCGATGAGCGGAGACGACGGCTGCAGGTGAAAATCGCCACCCTGGAAATTAACGAATTTGCAGGTATTGACATCGTTACTTACATAATTATTTGACAGCAGCAGTTTAACGCTTTGGCTGATCCTCAATATCGCATTCCCCGAACCTGCGTTAATGATCGCGTTATTGATCACGGTGTTCAATGGAATAAGTTCAGAATCCAGCTTAATACCTTCATTCGTAGTGTTAACGATGGTGTTGTTGATAAATTGAAAATTCGGACCGGGTGTATAGCGGGAATCAGCAAAAATGCCATTATCACCGGAGTTGATGATAAAATTATTAAACACCAGGTTATCACCAAAGCCCAACACGATGATGCCGTTACCCGGCGAATTTTTAACAAGGTTGTTGTAGCATTTACCGCCTGTACCCTCGCCTATCTGGATGCCGTTATTTTGATTGTTGGCGAAAGGGGTTAAACCCGAATTTGTTACGGTGTTACCATAAATTTCGCAGCCTTGTATAGCGCCGCCCACCTGGATACCCTCACAACCGGTGGAGTCTGTAACGTTATTATATACGCGGGCATTGATCACATCATGAGGTAAAACAGTGCCGCAGGATGTTGATATACCGTCGGCATAAAATGAGTTCCCTATATAAAAACCTTCGCCGCCGGTTTTGTGTACATAATTATCGTGAAAGAGAACGTTTTGCATGGTGAAATGCCCACGCTGGGTTTTTACATCGCAGGTAGGATCGGTTTTGGCCATGATACCGGCGAACCCGCTGTTACGCACCTCCACATTTTGAATTTCAAAATCGGAGCTCAGGCCGTCCATGGTTATGCCGATATTGCCGCCGTCGACAACCAATCCGTATTTAATGTTAGGAACGCCGTTGCCCAGCACTTTAAAGTATTGGCAATTGAGGGTTTTAAACGCATAGCCGGCACTGAGATCGGCGGTAATTAAAGCCTGACCACCTTTATTGATAATAACGATCGGCTTATCGGGCGTGCCTTTGAGGTTTTGCAATAATAAAGCTCCTCTTTTTCCGGCAGAAATATAGATAATCGTACCCGGAACTATGTTTGTCCCATCGACCCGCCAAAATGTAGGCCTCACGAGAAAAGTGCCGTCAGGATTCTGGTCGGAGGCAACAAGCGTATTTCCCGCATCTGCAGAGTTGACCGGTGCGTCGGATAAAGATTTCCCGGTTTCAACGGACACCGTTTTCTTCGCACACATCGAAAACGACGTTAAGATCGTCACAGCTAATAATCCACGCACCAGGTAATTTATCTTCATCGTTGTCGGCAATTACATATTCGAAGCCCCTTTTACGAAATGACGATGAAATTTGTTTTTGGAATTTTGGAGGTTATTTGTCTGAACCTTGATTTTCTTGATCGAAGGATTTAAGACAATGATTGGCGTTTTGAAAATTGTCTAACAGGAATTTATTGGATTAAGAATTTGCAGAATTTTATAGGCTGCCGACAGTCATCCTTTAATCCTTTCATCAGGTAAATCATCGTCCAGAAATTGCGTTAGGGATCGCAGTGGATACCGGCCAAAAGCGTAAGGCCCGCAGGCGTATGAACGGAGAGCCCGGCCGCAGGCAACGCCCTTAATCAGTTGGCAGTTTTGAGTTGGCAGTTAGCAGATTGAATATCTTAGAATTTAAAAACCCATATTAAAACTACCCGCTTATTTATCCGACATGAAAAAATTGCGTTAATATAATTGCTAAATTTTACTGCCAACTACCTAACCTCCTGGCACAATTCCACCAACACCCCATTTGCACTCTTCGGATGTACAAAACAAACCAGCTTATTATCGGCTCCGCGCTTGGGCTCGTCGTTCAGCAACACAAACCCTTCCGCTTTTAAACGCTCCATTTCTGCTTTAATATCATCCACCTCAAAGGCAACATGATGTATCCCTTCTCCTTTTTTTGCGATGAATTTGGCAATGGCACTATCGGGATTGGTAGCCTCCAGTAGCTCGATCTTATTGGGGCCATTTTGCAGGAACGCGGTTTTCACGCCTTCAGATAATACTTCTTCGATTTTATAAACCGGCGTATTTAATAATTTCTCATAGATAGTTGCGGCGCTTTGCAGGTTGTTAACGGCTATGCCGATGTGCTCTATCTTGTTCATGTCCAAATATTGTAAATTAATGGTGGTTTAAGCTATATTGCTGCTTGTTTTGAATGATTTTAAATAAAACTTTATCTATCTTTGTCATGTTAATATTTATTGAGTTATGAATCTGCCGATATATTTGGATAATAACGCTACTACTCCGATGGATCCGCGGGTACTTGAAGCCATGATGCCTTATTTCACTACGAAATTTGGGAACGCTGCAAGCCGCAATCATCCGTTTGGCTGGGTGGCCGAAGAAGGCGTTGACTATGCGCGCGAGCAGGTGGCTAAATTAATTGGCGCCAGCGAAAAAGAGATCATTTTCACCTCGGGTGCTACCGAATCAGACAACCTGGCTATCAAGGGCGTGTTTGAAATGTATAAAGACAAAGGCAACCACATCATCACCACCGTTACCGAGCACAAGGCGGTATTAGACGCGTGCAAACACGTTGAGAAACTGGGCGGAAGGGTTACTTATCTTCCCGTTAAGGAAGATGGCCTGATCGATCTGGAAGAACTGGAAAAAGCAATGACTCCCGAAACCATCCTGGTATCTATCATGTATGGTAACAATGAGATCGGTGTTGTTCAGCCTATTAAAGAAATATCGGCAATTGCGCATAAGCATGGCGCATTGTTCATGACAGATGCCGTGCAGGCAGTTGGGAAGATCCCAGTAGACGTAAATAAAGACGGCATTGACCTGCTGGCTTTATCGGCACATAAAATATATGGCCCTAAAGGCGTTGGCGCATTATACGTTCGCCGTAAAGGACCAAGAGTAAAGGTTACCGCGCAGATGGATGGCGGTGGCCATGAGCGCGGTATGCGTTCGGGTACGCTGAACGTTCCGGGCATTGTTGGCCTGGGTAAAGCCTGCGAGCTTTGCGGCCTGGAAATGGAAAGCGAAGCAAAACGCCTTTCGGCCTTGCGCGACAAGCTGCAGAACGCGTTGACCACGTTGGAAGAAAGCTATGTAAACGGCAATGTTGAGCACCGCTTACCGCATGTGGCTAACATTTCTTTTAAATACGTTGAAGGGGAAGGCCTGATGATGGCAATGAAAGACCTCGCTGTATCTTCGGGTTCGGCTTGTACATCAGCTTCTTTGGAACCATCGTATGTTTTGAAAAGCCTCGGCTTATCAGACGACCTGGCGCATTCATCGATCCGTTTCGGTTTAGGCAGATTTACTACCGAAGAAGAAGTGGATTACGCCATAGAGGTAACCAAAAAGGCCGTTACCCACCTCCGCGAACTTTCACCACTATGGGAAATGTTCAAAGAAGGTATCGACCTGAACTCGATTGAGTGGGCAGAACATTAAGATTATTTTCGGAATTTTAAAGAGGAAAAATATTTAGAATTGCTGATTCAGTAATTCAATAAATCACTAATTCAATAATTAAGACAATGGCTTATTCAGATAAAGTAATCGATCATTACACCAATCCGCGCAACGTGGGCACTTTGGACAAAAGCAGCCACAAGGTTGGTACAGGCCTGGTAGGCGCTCCCGAGTGCGGCGACGTAATGCGCCTGCAAATTGAGGTTGACGATAACAACATGATCACCGATGCTAAATTCAAAACATTTGGCTGCGGCTCGGCAATTGCATCATCTTCATTAGCTACAGAGTGGCTTAAAGGTAAAAGCATTGACGATGCAATGAAAATTGACAATATGGATATTGTTGAAGAACTGGCCTTACCGCCGGTAAAAATCCACTGCTCTGTATTGGCAGAAGACGCTATCAAGGCAGCGATCAACGATTTCCGCGTTAAAAACGGCATGGAGCCGATTGAAACCGAAAAGGTACACCACTAATATTTAGAACCAAGAGCCAAGAATCAAGAGCCAGGACTGAAGCTATCTTGACTCTTGTTTCTTGACTTCTTGAATCTCTTTACTATCATGGTAACAGTAACAGATAAAGCGAAAGATAAAATAGATCACCTGATGCAGGATGCGGGCTTGGATGAGTCGTATTTTCTGCGGGTTTCTGTTCAGGGAGGCGGATGTTCAGGGTTATCGTATAACCTTGATTTCGACAACGAAATTAAGAAAGGCGACCAGTTTTTTGAGGACAAAGGCGTTCGTATGACTTTGGATATGAAGTCGTTCCTCTACCTTGCCGGCACCGAACTTGATTTTTCGGATGGTTTGAACGGTAAGGGCTTTAACTTCCATAACCCTAACGCAACCCGTACCTGCGGCTGCGGTGAGAGCTTTTCTGTGTAAGTTTTCACTCGTTTGATATTATTTCAAAGGCGCTAGTTTTAGCGCCTTTGTTGTTTTATAGCCTTTGGCTCTTTCCTAACCAAAATCCCTCTCCCACTTTCACAAAAATAAATTAGCTTTGTTTGTATTATAAACCTCCTGTAAACTGCATGAGCACACCAGCTGAACGACCGACTATCCCCAGCCTTATCCGCTATATCATAGAAAATATCCACCCCGAAACGCATCCCTTTATGAGCCATAAGGTTGGCGACGCGTGGGTTGACATCAGCTATAAACAGGCTTTAGAAAAGATTGACGCCATATCGGCGTGGCTGCTGGACATCGGCATAAAAAAGGGGGATCGTTTGGCGCTGATCATCGAGAACGGCCCGGATTATATTTATTACGACCAGGCTCTGCAGCAGATCGGCGCCGTTAACACTTCGATATACCCCACACTTTCGGAGGCCGAAATAGAGTATATTCTGAATGACTCCGGCGCACGGACCATCCTGGTAGGTAATCCCTTCCTGCTGCGTAAAATTGTGCGGGTAGCCAATAACTGCCACGAACTCATCCGCATTATACCAGCTTTTGACGATTTCGGAAAAGCCACCGCCAAAGCAGGACTGAATGCTGGTGTGGTGGGATTGCAGCAAGTTATTGAAGAAGGAACAAGGCTAACCGATAAATATGAGCAGGCCATCAACGGTGCCCGTGAAGCGATCTTGCCGACAGACATTTCCTGTTTGATCTATACATCGGGCACTACAGGCACGCCAAAGGGCGTTATGCTCACCCATTTCAACCTGACCGAAAACGCACGCGTTAGCCTGATCCAGATCCCTATCATTGAAACTACGGACGTATTCCTGTCATTCTTACCGTTATCGCACGTGTTTGAACGGACGGCCACGTACCATATCTGCCTGTTTACCGGCGCCAAAATGGCCTTTGCCCAAAGCCTCGACCTATTGGCCAAAAACATGGCCGAAGTACGGCCAACGGTGATGAACTGCGTACCGCGTCTGTTAGAGCGCATTCACGACCGTGCTATGAAAAACGGCACAAGCGCAGGCGGCGTAAAATCGAAGATCTTTTTATGGTCGCTGAAAATTGGCAAGGAAGTAAGATTGAAACATGAGGCGGGTAAAAAGCCGGGATTGCTTCTTGCGCAGCAGCATAAGATTGCCGAGAGGTTAGTATTCAGCAAAATAAAGGAAAAAACCGGGGGCAGGCTGAAGATCATGCTTTCGGGTGGCGGTGCTCTGCCTAAAAATATCGGTGAGTTCTTTGGCGATCTGGGCATAAAAATACTGGAAGGCTTTGGATTGACGGAAACTTCGCCGGTAATGGCCGTTACAGAAACCGACCGTATTATCTACGGTACCGTCGGTCGCATTATCCCCGGCATTGAGGTGGCCATACAGAATGTGGACACCAAACAGATCTATACCATCCAAACACACGATACTTTTAAAGAAGATTTTCAGTCGGAAGAGGGTGAGATCATCGTGCGCGGACATTGTGTGATGAAAGGCTACTGGAACAAACCGGAAGAAACCGCTTCGGTTATTGATGCTGATAATTGGTTCCATACCGGCGATATCGGTCGTTATTTCCGCGGCAACCTGCAGATCACCGACCGCCTGAAAAACATGCTGGTGAATGCTTATGGTAAGAACATCTATCCTACACCGGTAGAAAATACCTACCTGAAAAGTCCGAAGATTGAACAGGTGTTTTTAATCGGCGACAAACGCGAGCACATCACCGCTATCATAGTTCCCGCCAAAGAAACTATGCAGGAAGTTTTCAATCTGAGTAATGAGTTCTTTGAAAAACCTGAAGTATTCATAGACGATAAAGAAATGGTAGATTGGATTGGTCAGGACATTAAAAAATACTCCAACGAACTGGCTAAGTTCGAACGTATCAAAAACTTCCGTGTAAAACGTAAACCCTTCACCATAGAAGAAGGCGAAATGACGCCAACCATGAAAGCCAAACGCAAAGTGATCGAGAAGAAATATGCGCAGGCAATTGATGAATTGTATTTACAGGAAGCCAATGCGGATTAAATAACAAAATCAAATTCTCCGTTTCTCCGTGGCTTCTTTGCGTCCTCTGCGGTTAATTAACCACGAAACGGAGAGATCCACAAAGGGCACGAAGAATTTGACTGTAGGGTAACCTCTACCAAGGGCTAATCCCTGTTTCCGGGTTATTATCTGTGCTGTAAAATATTCCCGTCGGGCCATCCTCACCCAGCGTTGCAAATTTTACGATCTGTTCACCGGCTTCTACAACGCCTCTTGGACCGCTGTGGTGGTTAAAATCGGTAGCTGTATAACCAGGGTCGACTGCATTTACCTTGAACTTCTTTTCATCCCTTAGTTCATAAGCCAACACGGTAGTATAGGCATTCAGCGCGCTTTTCGACGGACCATAAGCAGCGCTCTTTACGTGATAATATTTCCATGACGGATCATTATGCAGGGTAATAGAGCCCAATCCGGAGGTAACGTTTACAATACGCGGTGCATTTGATTGTCTCAATAAATCCATAAAGATTTCGATCATCTTGATGGGCGCAAAGAAATTGGTATCAAAAACCTCGCGGATGGTTTTAAGGTGAGTTTCCAAAGCTTTTTGTGGTATGCCGCCGCTGATGCCGGCGTTGTTGATGAGCACGTCAAGAACATCGGTATCTTCACCAATGGTTTTACGTGCTGCGACGATGGAATTGTCGTCGTTAACATCCAGTTGAATTGCTTTTACATTGGGTGAGTTGAGCTGCGCGGCTGCCTCCTCTCCTTTTTGCAGGTCGCGGCTGCCGAGATAAACGTAATAGCCTAAAGCCAGCAGTTGTTTGGCTGTTTCAAAACCGATGCTTTTGTTGGCGCCGGTTATCAGTACTTTCTTCATAGTGTCGTTTCTAAAATTTATACGACAAAGGTACCGGCAAACGGTTTCCTAAAATTTCACTAACGCTGGCATTAATGGTACATTTCGCGGGTAGCCGTGCGGTATTCGAGCGGGGTTTGGAGGCAGAGGCGTTTAAAGAACCTGTTAAAATACGAGGCATCTTCAAAGCCCAGTTGAAAGGCGATCTCTTTTATTGATTTTTTGGAATGGAAAAGCAGGCGCTTCGATTCGAGCACCAGCCGTTCGTGAATGTGTTCGATGGCGGTTTTGCCGCTTTGCTCTTTAATCGCTTCACTTAGGTGACCGGCGGTAATGTTCAGCAAATTGGCATAAGCGGCAACATCGTGCAGTTCAGTATAATTATCTTCAATCAGCGATTGAAAACGTTGCAGCAGCGGGCGGTCTGTTAAATGTTCATCGCTTTTATATTGCCCGGTATATAAACGACTTAAGTGGATCAACAGCACACGCAGGTAAGCCAGGAGCATACTGTTCTTCCAGTCGCGGTTCTGGTTATATTCTGTAAGGATCTTTGTGGTAATATCATCAATAAAAGCCACATCTTCGGCGGTCAGTTCGAGCTTATGACCGTTATGCGGGTTTTGAATAATGGGTAACTGCTTCAGCAGGTGATTTTCTTCAAGCGCAAGGAACTCCTCCGTAAAACAAATTATAGTACCGCTCATCGGATGCACGTTCTCTTTAACATGCACCTGGGGCGGTGTGGTAAAATAAAACGTATCAGGTTTTACCACGTAGGGTACCATATCTATCCAATGCCTGCTCGCCCCTTTGCGCAGCAAAACCAGCAGGTAATAATCCTTACGATGCGGTGTAAGGAAGGTGGAGAGATATTGCCGCTCTGCTTCCTCAGTTACCTGCCGTATTGCAAACAACGAATTTCCCTTCCCTTTTGATTGCGCAAGCGAAACTTTCGGAATAGTATCTTTTACCTGATTCATCAATAGTTACAAAAATTCAAGGATCTCGTTAATTGCCGTTATACTTTTAAACTTTTCATCCTCGATGCTATGCTCAATCTGCTCATGCGCCCAGGTAATATGATAAGGCACATGCGTAGCAAAGCCTCCCATTTTCAGTACCGGGATAATATCGCTTTTAAGAGAATTACCCACCATCATCAGTTCTTCCGGCTTGATATCGAGGTGACGAATGAGTTTCAGGTAATTGGCGTCGTCCTTTTCACTCATGATCTCGATATGGTGAAAGTAATGGCTTAGCCCTGATTTTCGAAGTTTACGCTCCTGGTCAAGCAGGTCGCCTTTGGTGGCTACTACCAGGCGGTATTTATCCTTCAGGGCTCTAAGCACATCCTCTACCCCTTCCAGCAATTCCAGCGGCTGGTTCAGCATATCTTTGCCCAGGTCGATGATCTTATTGATAATTTCAGCGCTGATGGTATTATTGGTGATGGTAAGCGCAGTCTCAATCATCGACAATACAAAACCTTTGATGCCGTAACCATAGAAAGAAAGATTGTCTATTTCGGTTTTGAGCAGTTCCCTTTCCAATTCGTGCTGGGTAGAGAAGCCGCCAAGCAATTGATAGAACTGTTCTTCGGTATGCCTGAAATATGGTTCATTTACCCAAAGCGTATCATCAGCATCAAATGCTATTACTTTTAAGTTCATAGTTCAAAGATATTATTCATTTGTATGATTTTGCCTTTTTTTGACTTTAACAAGATAGTAGCACCTTAAAAGCTTTCTGCATTTACCTTTCTCCTTTCGCCTCAAATCGCTATTTTTGCGCCTTTATTGAGAATATGAGCACTGCCCTTTCAGAACAGGAAATTTTACGCCGCGAATCGCTACAGCAACTGCGCACCTTAGGTATCAACCCATACCCCGCCGAAGAGTATCCGGTAAATGCCTTTGCACAGGATATTGCCGACCATTTTGAGCGCTTTCCTGAGAATTATAAAAACGTTGTCATGGCCGGCCGCATTATGTCGCGCCGCATTATGGGTAACGCCTCGTTTGCTGAATTGCAGGATTCAACAGGCCGTATCCAGATTTACCTGAAACGCGATGACATTTGTCCGGGAGAAGATAAAACCTTTTATAACACCGTATTCAAAAAGCTGATGGATATTGGCGATTACGTAGGCATAAAGGGCTTTGTGTTTATCACCCAAACCGGCGAGATCTCTGTACACGTACAGGAACTGGTTTTGCTGGCAAAATCATTAAAACCGCTGCCAGTAGTAAAACGCGAGGAAGACGGCAAAACACATGATGCCTTTACCGATCCTGAACTGCGTTACCGTCAGCGTTACGTGGATCTGACCGTTAACCCGGAATACAAACAGATCTTCCTGAAACGCTCGAGGATCATCACTACCATGCGCAACTTCTTTGACAAAAAGGGCTGGCTGGAAGTAGAAACACCCATTCTTCAGCCTGTTCATGGCGGTGCTGCTGCACGTCCGTTTAATACGCACCACAACACGCTGGATATGCCTTTATACCTGCGTATTGCCAACGAATTGTATTTGAAAAGACTGATCGTTGCCGGTTTCGACGGTGTTTATGAGTTTGGTAAGATGTTTCGTAACGAAGGCATGGACCGCACCCATAACCCGGAATTTACCAGTATGGAGATCTACGTAGCTTATAAAGACTACAACTGGATGATGGCCATGGTGGAAGAGTGTTTAGAGATCGTAGCCCGCACCGTGCACGGTATCCCTGTGGTACAGGTTGGCGCTAACGAGATCAACTTTGCCGGACCATACGAGAAACTGTCGATGTATGACTCGATCCTGAAATATACGGGTATCGATGTTTCGGCAATGGATGAAGCGGCTTTACGCGAAACCTGTGCTGAATTAAAAATAGAAGTTAACCCATCGATGGGCAAAGGTAAACTGATAGACGAGATCTTCAGCGCTAAAGTTGAAGCAAACCTGATCCAGCCGACCTATATTACCGACTACCCTATCGAAATGACGCCGCTGGCCAAAAAGCACCGCACCAAAGAAGGTTTGGTTGAACGTTTCGAATTGTTTGTTAACGGTAAGGAGATTGCCAATGCCTATTCTGAATTGAACGATGCGATAGACCAGCGCGAACGTTTGGAAGAACAACTGATATTGGCTGGTCGTGGTGACGATGAAGCCATGGCAATGGACGACGACTTTTTACGCGCGCTGGAATATGGTATGCCGCCAACATCAGGTCTTGGTATCGGTATCGACCGTTTGGTGATGCTGATGACCAACCAGAGCACCATTCAGGAAGTATTGTTCTTCCCACAAATGCGCCCTGAGAAAAAAGCGAAAACCGTTACCATTGATGATTTTATTCACGTGGGTGTACCAGCAGAATGGGTACCTGTGCTGAATAAAATGGGCATTAATACATTAGAAGACCTGAAAGCCGCTAACCCAAACAAAGTATTTAATGATCTGGGCGGTATGCGTAAAAAATTAAAACTGGATATTACCATGCCTGCTAAGGAAGTGGTAATGGCCTGGTTTGCATAAGCTCAACAAAACAAAAAAGCTGCGATTTTATCGCAGCTTTTTTGTTTTTATTCCCCGGCGTCATTGCGAGGAACGAAGCAATCTCTGAACTTGCATTGTGTGAATGCCCTGTGTAGAGATTGCTTCGTTCCTCGCAATGACGTGACTTTGAGTTACTCAAACTTATGCCCTACCGTAACCCCATCCCAATTATCTGACCTGAACGGGCTAACCGGAAACCCCTGTACACTAAACAAATTAGCGTCCAACGGCGCATTCGTCCAACCATAACGTACGGCAACCGGGTTAGGCACATTCTGACTCCAAACTTTTACTTTGTTTTTATCGGTGATGACCGCCTGGGCATAATAAAATTTATGATCGGGACCTGCAAGTTCAAAACCTTTTACGTATCCGTAAATATCCTTTGCCATGAGGCCGCTTTCGGCGTGGCTAAAATTTACCATAGCGTAGCCGCCTGAAAAATCAGCAGAAACAAATATCGGACTCTCGAAAAATCCGGTTTGGTGGTAAACATCAGTTAGCGCTTTGGCTGCGAGGCGATACCCAACGTCGGCCTTATCGCGCGGGTGAATGTTAAAGGCGTCGCCGATATCGGTTGTTACGGCTACACCGGTATTGGGCAATTGAAGTGCGGCATTCTGTGCTTCACGCAATTCGGCCCAGTTGCTGCCGAAATTGCTGTTTTGCGAAGTGCCGAACGACGAGATCTGCACAAATAAAAACGGCAGTTGTTCTTTCCACTTAGTACGCCAGTCGTTAATGAGCATCGGGAAAACCGTACGGTATTGATAAGCGCGATCAGCATTCGACTCGCCCTGGTACCAGATCACGCCAGCCATTGCATAAGGAATCAAAGGGTTGATCATCGAGTTATAAAGCGTTGAAGCGCTGTTGTTCGGCAAAAAATCGAAATGATAAGGCTTACTCAGGTCGGGCATTACACGCCAGTTGCCATCGGCAAGGTTGATGGTGGTATCGGTAAAACGGACGTTCATATCAAAGGCATTACCATACAAACCAACTCCTGCCCAGGATGGATTTTTCTGAGCTGATTGCAGATCGATCAGCAAACTGTTCATACCGCCTTTCCAGGTTCCCGGGGCTACTTTGTATTCGGCGTTTTGTCCCGAAGTACGGGTTAAAGATTTGCCATTAACATACACCAGCATACCGGCATCCGTTTGACCCAAGTTAATGGTCGATGGTGCCGCCGAATAAGAACTATCAAGACTGATAGTGCGCTGCATAAAGCCTTGCCCGCGATAGGAATATAATCGCCCTATCCATTCCCAGGATGCAGGCGCATTGCCGTTTTGCCAGTTGGCAAAAAAGTAAGCGGGTTTGGCAGCAAGATCCTGCGGGGTAAAACTCGCTGTAGGGCCGCCTTTAAAGGCCCAGTGCTGCAAAAGTTTATCTGCCCTCTGATTTAGTTCTTCGAGGTTTTGCGGCAAGCCCGGCACTATCGGACTCAGCTCCGGCGAAGCCGACATGGCTTCCCGACTAATCCAGTCCTCTGCCTCGGTCCCACCCCAACTGCTGTTAATGAGTCCTACTGTAACATGCAGGTTTTGTGTAAGCTGCTTGGCAAAGAAATAACCAACGGCCGTGAAATCTCCAACGGTTTTATCATCGGCCAACACCCATTCGCCGCCTGCTACCTCTTTTTCAGGCTTAAGGCTCACCTTATCCTGCACGTGAAACTGGCGGACCGGCATTTTCGTTGCGTTCTTTTGCTCGGCTTTATAACCTAACGCGTTCTTTAACTGGAACTCCATGTTCGATTGTCCGGAGCAAAGCCACACCTCGCCGATCATGATATCATTATATGTCAGCGTTTCTTTGCCGGAAGATACCATCATCACATAAGGGCCGCCTTCCTTCATTGGGCCTAATGAGGTTTTCCAATCACCATTCGCATCAGCCTTTGCAGTTACCGACTGACCATTTAAATTAATTGTTACCCTCTTCCCCTTTTCGGCATGGCCCCAAACCGGAATAGTATGGTTACGCTGCAGCACCGCATGATCGCCAAAAAGTTTTGAGGTAGAGAGCTGCGCACAGGCAGTATCAGCGACGATCAAAGCCGCGAAAAGCATTAGGAAATATTTCATAGCGTGTTATTCAGGAAAATACCGTTTTAAGGGCAGATAAATATAGAAAAATAAGCAGGTTTCCGGAATTTACAACCTGTGTGTTTGGAAAAGAATGGTGAACAAATCGGCAAAAAACCTGGATAACTATTTCGGCTGCGGGTAACACATTGCCTTCCTGTAAATTACAGCGGCAGTTATTAACAATTCGTTAATAAAAGCATAATTATTATAAAACTTTGGCATTTGGTATGTTCATTACTTTTACAATGCAACATAATGCAAAACGCAATGACAAACTCTATATTAGAAATAACCGACAAAGAATACCTGATAAAACTGAACAGAAGTAACTTTAACCTGTCGTTTATCAGAAGCCTGCTGAAAATGGTTGAAGTGGCTAATCCATCGGAAGAAAGCCAGTTTGTGACGGAGAGGTATCTTGCCCCAAACATCAACCATTCGTCTGAACCTGAATATTTCAGTTCGTTAGAAGAGAAATAAAAAAGCGATGCATTATTAACTACAATGCATCGCTTTTTTGTCTCCCGGCGTTTCCCTTTTAAAATTGGCGGTACCCGCGTTGCTGTACTACCTGCTTATCCATTTGCCCCATCTGTTGCTTCATCATCTTGATCTGATCGGTAAGCAATTTATTCTTGTCGTCTTTCGATGCTTCCTGTAAATACATCTGTGCTTCGCGTTTATTGCGTTTCGCCATAGCTATACCAGCGAGGCTCAATTTGGCTAAAGCTGTGTTATGCGACATTTTCATACCCAACTGAAGCGATTTCTTAAAATATTTCTCAGATTTCAACGGCGATTTGCGCGACTCGATCAATCCTATCAATAAATTATAATAACCCCACTGGCTTTTGTTCAATTGTTTTTCGTAATCGGTCACTTTTAACAGCCATTCTTCGGCTTTTTCAGATTTTTCTTTGCGTAAAAACCATTGCGCCAGGATCATGTTTTCATTAAAGAAATAGCTCAACAGCACAAATCCACCTAAAAACAACACCAATATGCCCCAGCCCCAAAAGCCAAACACACAAAGCGCAATGGCAGCGCCCATAATACCGCAGGCAATAATTAACCTTATCAGATTCGACATCTTTTTGTATTCTATAAATTAGCACGCAAATATCCGTTTATTTGTACGCTTAAGCAACATCTATATAAATATTTATGGCAGCAAATTTAGAACCAGGTTGGTTGAACATTCTACACGACGAGTTTGATAAACCCTACATGGCCGAACTGCGCAAATTCCTTCAGCAGGAGAAAGAAAGCGGACAGGTAGTTTATCCAAGAAATGCGGATATCTTCAATGCTTTCAATACAACTCCGTTCGACGAGGTGAAGGTAGTAATATTAGGGCAAGACCCTTATCATGGCGAACATCAGGCGCATGGACTATCCTTTTCAGTTCAAAAGGGCATCACGCCGCCACCGTCATTAAAGAATATTTATAAGGAACTGGTAACCGATATTCCCGGTTTCACCATCCCCAATCACGGCGATCTCACTGCCTGGGCCAAACAGGGTGTTTTGCTGCTTAATGCCAGCCTCACCGTTAGAGCCAACACGCCGGGTTCACATCAGAAAAAGGGTTGGGAAACATTTACCGATACAGTGATCAAAAAGTTGTCTGACGAAAAAGAAGGGTTGGTATTTATCCTTTGGGGCGCCTTCGCGCAGGCCAAAGCCGAACTAATCGACGGCAAAAAGCACCACATCATCAAATCTCCACACCCATCACCATTCTCGGCCGACAGAGGTTTTTTCGGGTCGAAGCCGTTCTCAAAAACCAATGATATTTTAATTAAAGAAGGGAAAAAGCCGATTGATTGGCAAATAGTGTAGAGTCAAGAACCAAGAGCCAAGAGCCAAGAATCAAGACAAAAAGGCAAAATGCAAAAGAGCCGGATAGAACTTATCTCCGGCTCCTTTTTTATCTGTCTTATTGATTTCTCGTGCCTTACTCCTGTCTTGGTTCTTGGTTCTTGATTCTTGGTTCTTGTATCTCTCCTCTAATATTCCAGTGGCACTATAGGCTCTTTTTTGCTGGTCGACATGATCATCATGGTTTGGAAAGTTTTTACCACGGTGATGCGGCTGATCTTCTCCATGATCAATTGCTCGTATGATTTAATGTCGCGGACGTAAACTTTCAGCAGGAAATCGCACTGACCGGTTACGTGGTGGCATTCGGTGATCTCTTTGATGCTTTGGATCTCGTCGAGGAAAGTCTGAATGGTATTTTTTTGATGAAAATCGAGGCTGATCTGGATGAATGTTTTTATTCCGAGGCCGAGCTTCTCCTCATCAACAAGGGCATGATAGCTTTTGATGTATTCCGCATTTTCCAGTTTGCGCACCCGCTCGAGCGTTGGTGCCGGTGAAAGCCCGATCTCATTGGAAAGTTGAAGGTTGGTTATCCTTCCGTTTTCTTGTAATATCTTTAATATCTGGAGGTCTATTTTATCTAATTCGGTAGCCATAGTAAGGCAAATATAGGATTTTACTTAATTTACAAAATAAAATTTCTAAAAAAACACCTTTAGCAAAAATATATTCTTTTTCTTAAAAAAGTTTAGGTTTGTCTAAATTTTTAATTAGATTTGCTTAAATGAATACTTTAGCCGAAGAGAATTACCTTAAATCGATTTATCACCTCGCCAGCAACGCCGAAATGGTGAGCACCAACCAACTGGCCGCATTGCTTAACACGAAGGCCTCATCGGTGACAGACATGCTGAAAAAACTGGCAGATAAAGAGCTGATCAATTATACCCCTTACCAGGGCGTATCATTAACACCGGCAGGCGAGAGGATTGCCATCAACATCATCCGCAAGCACCGCCTTTGGGAATTTTTCCTGGTAGAGAAGCTCAATTTTAAATGGGATGAGGTGCACGAAATGGCTGAGGAACTGGAACACATCTCATCTACCGAACTGATAGACCGCCTGGATAAGTTTATGGACTACCCCAAATACGATCCACATGGCGACCCGATCCCTGATTGCAACGGAAAATTTAAAGTGCACGACCTGAAGCCGGTTTCAGCAGCTGAGACTGATACTACCGGCGTGATCTGCGGGGTGCGTGATCATTCTACCCCGTTCCTGCAATATCTCGAAAAACTGGGGCTCACCATCGGTAAAAAAATTATAATAGTCGATATCATTGAATTTGACCGATCGATGGTGTTGAAAATGGAAACCCAAACTGTACAAATAAGCCGCGAGGTGGCCAATAATCTGCTTATAACCTTATGACTACCAATACCGATCATTCTTTAGCTAACGTTCACAGCTCCATCAATCCGGAAAACAAAACCGGCTGGAAGAGAATGTTGGCCTTTTTAGGCCCCGCTTACCTGGTGAGCGTGGGCTATATGGACCCCGGCAACTGGGCTACCGACATCGCCGCAGGAAGCGCCTTCGGGTATAAGCTGATATGGATCCTGTTCGTATCGAACCTCATTGCTTTGCTGTTACAATCGTTAAGTACAAGGCTGGGCATTGTGCGCGGGCTCGATCTGGCTCAGGCTTCAAAGAACGCCTATCCGCGCTTTGTAAACTTCTGGCTTTATATATTGGCGCAGATAGCCATTATAGCCTGCGATCTGGCCGAGATCATCGGGATGGCCATTGGCTTGCAACTGCTATTCCATTTGCCCTTGATCTGGGGCGTTTCGCTTACCATTACCGATACTGTGCTGATGCTTTTCCTGATGAATAAGGGCATGCGCAAACTGGAAGCCTTTATTATGGGCATGATCTTTATTGTGGGCGTATCGTTTTTGGTGGAGATGTTTATTGTAGCGCCAAACCCGGTTGATATAGCGAAAGGCTTTATCCCGGTAAACCTTTTTAAGGCCGATAAGATGAGCCAAAGCATGCTGTACATCGCTATCGGCATATTGGGTGCTACAGTAATGCCGCATAACCTGTACCTCCACTCGTCTCTGGTGCAAACGCGCAAAATTACCCGGACGGATGAGGGCATCCGGTCGTCTATTAAGTTTAACCTGTTCGATACGGTAATTGCGCTTAATCTTGCCTTTGTGGTAAACGCGGCGATATTGATCCTGGCCGCTACGGCCTTCTTTAAGAATGGTTATTTTGAGGTTGCCGAAATACAGGACGCCTACAAATTACTGGAACATATTTTCGGCCAGGTTGCCCCTACGCTGTTTGCCATTGCACTGATCGCATCGGGCCAAAGCTCAACCATTACCGGAACGCTGGCCGGGCAGATCATTATGGAAGGCCATATCAACCTGCGGATAGAACCGTGGCTCAGGCGCCTATTAACCCGTATACTGGCCATTGTTCCTGCCGTTTTTACTATCCTTTACGCGGGCGAAAAGGGTTTAAGCAGCCTGATCATATTAAGTCAGGTGGTCTTAAGCTTGCAATTAGGATTTGCGGTTATTCCGCTTATCCATTTTACATCCAACCGGAAAAGAATGGGCAAATTCGCAATTGGCCTTAAAACAAAGATACTGGCCTGGGCCAGCGCCATACTGATCGTGGCCCTAAACGGCAAACTGGTTTATGACCAGATAGGCGATTGGGTGAAGGACTATCCCGCTGCCGCCTTTTGGATCTATGCAGTGGTGACACCTGTAATCATCTGCATTGGTTTACTGTTGTTATATGTATTTTTAAGACCCCTATTATTCAAGCATTACGATACCCCGGCGGCGGTTCCGCATGGGCTTGCGGCTAAAATTGAAGAACTGGCCCCGGTTACCTATCGCAATATCGCCGTAACTATCGACTTCTCTAAAAACGATACCGAATGTATCCGGAATGCCATTATGCAGGGCGGCAAAAAAGCACAATACACGCTGATCCACGTGGTAGAAACAGCCGGTGCAAGGTATTATGGCGGCCAGATCATGGACCATGAAACACAAAGTGATGTGGACAACCTTGATAGCTATGTAAAAACAATGGCCGACCTCGGGTATCACGCTAAGGCACATATCGGCTTTGGTACTGCCGCGACTGAAATTGCCAAATTTGTAAATGAAAAGGATATAGACTTTATAGTAATGGGCTCACATGGCCACAAAGCCCTGAAAGATCTCATTTTCGGTACTACGGTTAACACCGTACGCCATAAGGTTAACGTGCCGGTGCTGGTTGTTAAATCGCAAGCGAAATAATTTGCATATTTGCAGGGATGGACCAGAATATATATATCAAGAATAAAAAAGCTTATTTCGAATACCACATATTGGATAAATATGTTGCCGGCATTAAGTTGCTGGGCACCGAAATAAAGTCCATCCGCGATGGTAAGGCCAACATCAACGATGCGTTTTGCACCTTTATAGATAATCAGTTGTATGTGCGTAACCTGCACATTTCGGAATATAGCTTCGGCTCGTTTTACAACCACGAAGCCAAACGCGACCGTGTTTTGCTCCTCAACAAAAAAGAGCTCAAAAAGCTGCAAACCCGCGGCGAGGAGAGGGGATTGACGATTGTCCCGCTGGCTCTATTTATTAGCGAACGTGGCTTTGCCAAACTGGAAATAGCCCTCGCCCAGGGTAAAAAGACTTTCGATAAGCGTGAAACTCTAAAAGAGCGCGATACAAAGGTGGAGATGGACAGGGCGATGAAAAGATGATGTGCGGATTTTTGATGTCCGGATGAAAAGCAAGAGTTTTAATAATCCGCACATCGAAAATCCGCACATTCGCACATTAACTCCACGCCTTATCCCCTACCAATGGCACAAACCTAAACGTATCCAGCACAATCTTTTCGTAATCGTTCTCTCCCACTTTCAGCACAGTTATCATCTTCTGCGATTTTTCGTCGCCTACAGGGATAACCAATATGCCCCCTATTTTTAACTGTTTGAGTAATACATCGGGTACGGTCGGTGCGCCGGCGGTAACGATGATCTTATCATAAGGCGCATATTTGGCAATACCGATAGAACCATCGCCCACAAAAAAATTGGCTTTATAGCCGATATAAGGCAATACCTGGCGGGTGTGGTTGTAGAGTTTTTCCTGCCGTTCGATGGTATAAACATTGGCGCCGAGCTCCAGTAAAATACAGGTTTGATAACCGCTGCCCGTGCCGATCTCCAAGACTTTATCGCCTTTTTTGATGTGCAGCAACTCGCTTTGGTAGGCAACGGTGTAGGGCTGCGAAATGGTTTGCCCCTCGCCTATGGGAAAGGCAATGTCTTTATAGGCCTGATTCCAGAAAGTTTCGTCGAAAAAGAAATGGCGCTTTACCTTGCCGATTGCATTTAGTACGTTCTCGTCCTCAATCCCTTTTTTGCGTAATACTTCAACCAGTTGCTTGCGGGCGCCTTGCTCGCGGTAATTATCTATGTACTTGAATGCCATTCCGGGTACTAAGATAGCAACTTAAAGTCCTTTGCATTTAGGTAAGGTTGAATACCGTTTTATCTTACTGATTTATCGCCGGATATTTTATTAACATCGGCTCAGGCGGTACACGTCGGACTATGTAATACAGCGAAATTAACGGAATTAGCTATAAAACACATCTTATTGGCATCATGATGCAGCGTATTTGCCTTTTCGATCATCGATGCATCGGCTACCTTGACTTTTGGATGCAGTATCACCTCTTTGAAATGTCCGCCGCCGCCGGCAGTTTCGATCATGGTTCCTATGGCTTCGTCGCTGTAGTCTATTACCACCACGCCAGCTACCGCGCAGAGGTGCAGGTACCAGAGCATGTGGCAGGATGATAACGAGGCTACCAGCATTTCTTCGGGATTGTAACGGGTACGGTCGCCGCGAAATGCCGGGTCTGAAGAGGCGGGAATGGTTGGTTTACCGGCTGCTGTGATGGTGTGGTTGCGGAGGTAGCTGCGGTAATTGTCGGTTCCTGTGCCCAGGTTGCCGGTCCAGGTTACCTGGGTTTTGTAATGATGCTCGCTCATAGGCCAATTATTTAATATGGGTCGACATCGGGTTGAACGATGCTGCCCTTGCTTAATTTTGTGGTCTGAAACTGGGTGATCACGTCCCTGATAATGGCTTTTACCTTATTAATGGAGACGCCGTCTTTCTCAAATTTCAGCATAATTGTTTTAATATAATAATTTCTGATGCGGCTCACCAGCGGCGATTCAGGACCGATCACCCGGTCGTCGAACTGTTTACGCAATTCATTAGCCAGGTAAATGGCCTGATTATTTACAATATCCGGATCTTTATGCTTGATATCGAGGTTGATAATGCGATAGAACGGCGGGTACTTAAAGCTCCGGCGTTCCTCCATTTCGGTAAAATAGAGATCGTTATAATCATTGGCGATCACCTGCTTGATAACCCGGTGCGACGGGTCGTAGGTCTGGATCACTACCCTGCCCTGCTTCCCTCTCCGCCCGGCGCGACCGCTTACCTGTGCCAGCATCTGGTAGCTCCGCTCGTTGGCGCGATAATCCGGGAATTTGAGCAAACTATCGGCGTTGATAATCCCTATCACTGTCACATCCGAAAAATCGAGTCCCTTGGCCACCATTTGGGTGCCAATGAGCACATCGATCTTTTTCTCCTCCAGATCATTCAGAATGGTTTGCAGCGAATTACGGGAGCGCGTGGTATCCAGATCCATGCGGGCCAGGCGGGCATCAGGCAGGATCATGGCCAGTTCGTCTTCTATCTTTTCGGTACCGAAGCCTTTGTATTCGAGGTGGGTTGAACCGCAGGCCGGGCAAATTTGCGGCGCATCTTCCTTATAACCGCAATAGTGGCAATGCAGTTTACCGCTGCTTTTGTGGTAGGTGAGGCTTACATCACAGTTGATGCATTTGGGTGTGTATGCGCAGATCTTGCAAATGAGCAATGGCGCATAACCCCGGCGATTCTGGAACAAGATCACTTGCTCCTTTTTTTTGAGCGCGGCATTGATATCATTCATCAAAACACTGGTAAAATGCGATTGGATGGTTTTCTGCCGGGTTTCTTCGGCAATGCTTACCACCTCGATAACGGGTAGTTTCACGCCGCCGTAACGCTCGGTCATTTCGGCAAGGCCATATTTGTGAATCCTGGCGTTGTAATAAGTTTCGAACGAAGGCGTTGCAGAACCCAGCAGCACCTTGCTTTTATGCATGTTAGCCAAAAAGATAGCGGCATCGCGTGCATTGTAGCGGGGGGCAGGATCGAATTGCTTGTAGGATGTTTCATGCTCCTCATCAACAATGATCAGCCCAAGATCATTAAAAGGCAGGAACACCGCCGACCGTGCACCAAGTAACACTTTATATTCACCACTCAACACCTTCTGCCAAACCTCTACCCTTTCATTATCATTAAAACGGGAATGATAGATGCCAATGCTGGCACCGAAATAAGTACGCAGCCGTTCGATAATGTGGGTAGTAAGCGCAATCTCCGGCAATAAGTAAAGTACCTGGCGGCCGGAGTTGATCATCTGCTCTATCAACCTTATATACACCTGTGTTTTGCCCGACGAGGTAACCCCATGCAGCAACACCACGTCGTTTTTTTCAAACTCTTTTTTTACGGTATCAAGTGCGGCGGTTTGCTGTTCGCTCAATTCGAAACTGGTATAAAGTTCTTCTTCCTCAAAGAATAAACGGCTAACGTTCTTCTCTTCGATAATGAAAACCTCTTTTTCCTCAAGCGATTTAATACTGGCTGCTCCTGCACCGCTGGCTTCTATCAGTTCGCTTTTGGAAACAGTTTTTTGACGACGGGATAACGTAATACAAGCCAATACCGCATCCGCTTGTTTCGGAGCGCGTTTTTCCAATATCTCTAATAGCTCCCGTAGATTATCAGAGTTTTGGTAGATAGGATTCAGCTTGATAAAACTACGGGTTCGTGGCTTATAACGTTCGCTTACCTCTTCAGAAATAAAAATGATATTCTTCTCGAACAGCAGCTTCAAAACCGGCATTACCGTTTTTTGTCCCAATAGCTTGGCAATATCGCTTACCGTGAGCTGCGGCTGGATATCAAGCGCTTCAACAATCAGAAATTCCTTATCGTGCAGGGTGCTGCGGTCGACGGGATTATCCTTGTTGAGCATGATCTTAGTCTCACTCGCCAGTTTCAGCGCAGATGGCAACGCGGCATTCATCACCTCGCCCAAAGTACACATGTAATATTCGGCCATCCATTGCCAGAACTTGAGTTGGCATGGAGTAACTACCGGACGATCGTCCAATAGTTCGATGATATATTTTGCCTCGTATTTCTCGGGCGCAAGCTTGCCTATCGATGCGACGATGGCAGTGTACAACTTGCTCTTGCCGAATTGCACCACCGCCCTTTTACCCACCTCTACTACCGCGTTCATTTCATACGGTACGCGGTAAGTGTAGTTTTTGGGAATAGCCAGAGGCAGTATCACCTCAACAAATAGCGTCTCCCTGTCGGCATGGTGTGCTTCGGCAAATTCTAACATTTAACTCCTTGATTTTGTAGCCGCAATACCCATGGTGATCCATCCGCCAATCAGTAAAAGGCCACCAAGCGGTGTAACAGGCCCTATTAAAGGCAGCCAGCCAATACCAAGCTGCGCCTGGCATGCCAGCAGATATAACGATCCTGAGAAGAAGATAATACCGATCAGGAAAAGATAATAGGCATCTTTAACTAACCGGGTTTTATGACGGCTAAGGCTTGATAAACCCAGCAAAGCCGCTGTATGGTAAAACTGATACTGAACACCGGTATGCCACACCTCGAGATCTTTGGGTTTTAAAATCCCTTGTAAAGCGTGGGCGCCGAATGCTCCCATAATAACGGCAAGCGCCCCTGTAATAGCTGCGGTAATAAAGATTCGTTTCTTCATAAAATGTAAACGGTAAAGTTAAGATTTATTTGACTTAGGTTTAAAGGCAGTAACAGGATCGAACGTGTTTTCAACAATGCAGAACAATAAATATTACAGGGGTACTGCGCTAAATTACTGTTTGATTTGATAATTACCGTCAATGTTTTGCCATTTACAACTATTGGCGTTGTTAATGTTTTAAAATGGACGGTAACCCACTAAAAAACCTACATTTGTACAGCGGGCAGCAATGAAAAAGCAAATCATCATTACTCTTATTTTACTGGCGGCTACCGTATATGTTACGGTGGTTTACTTTAAAAATTTAAATCCGCCGGGTACGCGCACCAGCCAGGTAATGCATGTGATACCCGATAACGCCGCGCTGGTATTTGAATACAACAACGACGGCGGTTTCTACGACATTTTTAAAGATAACAAGCTATTCAGTGCGCTGCTAAACAAAGAGAAACTTGGTGAACTGGATACGCTGAAACAACAGCTGCTGCAAAACCCGCTACTGGAAAAATACTTTGCCGGACAAAACATTTTTATCTCGTTGCATCCCTTAAAAACCACGGGGGCAGACTTATTACTGAGCATGTCGGCAGGGAAGGGATTCGGCGCAGGGGTGCTCCGGCAAGCTGCTCAAAACCATCAATACGGTTTGGTGGTAACCCCTATGCATATTGACGGGAAGACGGGCTACAATATTTTTATTAACAAACTGAAGAAGCGATTTTTCCTGGTGAACCAGGGCAACAACATTTTTTCAGGCAGCTTTTCGAAAGAACTGGCCGACCTGAGCGCAGGTTATAAGGAGAAGGCCGGCAAGGAAACCTTTGTGCTGCTTTCGGAGCAGCAAACCAATAATTCGCTGGCTAACCTGTACGTAAATTATGCAGGCCTGCCTCCGCTGCTGGAACGGCTTTTCAAAAATAAGAATGCCGACATCTTTAAAAACTTTAAACAACTGGCCGCCCGTGCTGCCCTTAGTCTTAATTACCGCAGCGATGCGCTAATGTTTAATGGCTCGTCGATCTTGCAAACAGGGGAACCACCAAGTTATCTCGATCTGTTTGCAGAGCAGCAGCCGGTTATTAATCATTTGAAGGATATCCTGCCATCAACAACCGCTTACGGGACTGTGTTTGCCGTATCGAACCCGCAAAAATTCAGTTCCGATCTTGTTAATTACCAAAA
The DNA here is from genome assembly GCA_036569325.1 of Mucilaginibacter sp. Lineage (GTDB taxonomy): Bacteria > Bacteroidota > Bacteroidia > Sphingobacteriales > Sphingobacteriaceae > Mucilaginibacter. The sequence goes on from DATCQV010000023.1 coordinate 33,539, forward strand.
CAAATTGGGCCTGGCGGCAGAACGCGATAAATTGTACGCACAGATAAAGGCCGAAACCGCCATTAAAATAAACAACGAATTTAATGCGCTGCTCGGCAATGAATTTGCCATTGTTACCACCCGATATTTTGAAAAGTTTGCGTTCATTTCGGTGAAAGACGGCTCCAAGCTCCAGGCTGTCCTTACCGGTATAAGCATTATGAGCCAGGAAAATGAGGGGCAATTAAGCTATGAAAAGCTGCCTTTCTTTTTACTGGGCGACGCTTTCAGCGTTTTTAAACGGCCTTATTTTATCATTATAGATAATTACCTCGTGCTTGCAAACAGCACTACCGAATTGAAGAGCTTCAACGATATTTACCTCAACCGTAAATTCTTAAGCAAGAACGAGCAGTACAACGAGTTTGACAATCTGCTGGCGGCACAAAGCAACGTATCCTTTTTTATCCAGTTTAAAAATGCGCAGCCGGTATTTGAACGCGACATGCATGACGGCATTTATGAAAGCTTTAAAACAGCCGAACCTGGCTGGAAGAATTTTTATGGCGCATCGGTTCAGCTGACCGCTGTCGATAAGAATTTTTACACCAATTTTTGCATGAAACTAAGCACAGACACAGTTGCTTATAAATTAAAATAGATTGCAAACCCTACAACTATCGCCCGCAAATTTCGTTTAACAGGTAATTAGGATTATTTTTTAATTAATCGTCTGGGAGTTCTATCTTTAAGACGAATAAAACGATACCGTCATAGCACGATATGAAGAAGATTTTACTTGCTCTTTTATTTCTATCCACCACAGTTAAAATTTTTGGCCAGCAATTTTCCCAGTATAACACAGGTACGCTGTACGATTCGTTCGAGAATCCATCTCAAAAAGCCTTTATTACCGATTCAAGCAAGCAATATGCGCTTAACTTCCTGGTACCCAATTTCAGTGCCGATCTGTTCGTAACCGGAAATGCACAGGCTACGTTAAAAAGCCGCGCTTTTGATTATAAATACGATAATTCAGCATTACAGATAGGCCAGGGCAAGTACAATCATCTTGGCGGCAATGTTAATGCTTACCTGGTTATGTTCAAGTACTTTTCGAGCCTGAACGGGGACGTTGAACTTGGTTTCTCGGCCCAGGTAAAAATGGAGCTCAAAGGCACCTTCAGCGATGAAACGGCAGCCCTGCTTGGGGGCACCCAGGATTTTAAAAATAGTATTTACAGCGATATTTTTAATAGTCGTTATTCCTTCCAGTCTTACCATCAGTTTGGCTTTACTTATAAAGAAAAAATAAATAAGCAGTTTACTTTAGGTGCAAAACTGAGTATACTGGGTGGTATTCAATACGAGGAGATGAATGTTTACCATTCCGACGTGCAATTCAATCAACCGGATCAGGCAACTATAGGGCTAAGCGGAACTTATTTCTCCAACTATATCCCGGGCCACCTGTCGCCGCGCGATTACCTGCCTACCTTCAGAAACCCAGGCGCGGCCATAACGCTGGGCGGCACCTACCGAACGGAGGACGGTTTTATCATTCAGGGCAACGTGAAAGACCTCGGCTTTATCCACTGGAGCGGCCGCTCTTACTCCTACCCTTTCCAGGGCGTGCAGGAGATTGACGGCCTTTCGACCAAAGACCGTGAAAAGAACATCTACAACGCGGTTTATAAGATCATCACCACCAACGGGATAAAAGGATCGTTTACCACCCCGATAGACGGCCGCGGCGAGTTAAGCGTACATCACGAATATTTTATAGACGATAGCAAAAACTTTAAATATGCGCCTACACTTATCGCTTCCAAAGAATTATTTTACCCGGGCTTTACCGGCGCCCTGGTAAACCCGGTGATCTATAAAAATAAATACAGCCTTACACTTACCACAACGTATGACGATATGAAACTGTTTAACGTGGGGCTGCAGTTTATGTATAAAACGCCTGATCTGGATTTCTTTATAGGCAGCGACAGGTTAGCGCAATCTGTAAGCCTTGCGTCAGCTGCAGCAAACAAGGCATCGGCACAAACTTTTCAGAACTCCGGATTTTCGGGAGGCAATTTCTTCCTGGGGTTTGCACTAAAGATAGGCCCGGTTATAGAACATCCAATGAATGCCAGCACCATTCCTACCGGCGAGAAAGGCTTCTTAGGCAGACTATGGGGACGCCTGTTTAAAACAAATGACTGATTGGATTTTAGAATTTAGAATTACGATTTTAGAATTATTATATTATATATTACAGGTTTTGATAAAGGAATGTTAGGTATTCCAAGCCCTAAATAAATTCGTAAATCTAAAATCGCTTTTACTTTCCTCCGGCAATAAAATCCTTCAGATAAAAAGGCTCGAAATAGGCTACATCTTCAAACTGCCCTGCTGTGAACTTTTGTTGCGCTAATTGAGAGAAATGAGCGGCAGAGTTTTCGAAATCAGGGAGATATTTCGCGTTCGGGTTTCCCTTCAGTACATTAAAGCATTTTTCGGCACCATCGCCAAAAAACAGGACTTCATTATTGTTTAAAATATCACTGAAGCTGTTTTCATCAACAATGGCCGCGGCGGTTTTCTGTAACCGTTCGCCTTGCATATTAAAGAATGCTGTGTAAACCTCCATGCGGCGCGCATCGATCATCGGGCATAGAACGAGGTTGGGATTTGAGCGGTATTCGTCAATCCCCATTACCCCCTGCGCCATAGCCGTTAAGGTTTCGATAGCAATAAGCGGCTTATCCAGCGCAAAACATAACCCCTTGGCTGTGGAAACGCCTATCCGCAAGCCTGTGTATGAACCTGGTCCGCAGCTAACGGCAATGGCATCCAGATCAGTATACGTAATACCCGCCGTGCCAAGCACTTCCTCAATAAACAAAGTGATCATTCCTGCGTGCAGGTTACGCCCGGTAGCCTGTTTCTCGGCCATTACCTTGCCATTGCTTGATAAGGCAACAGAACAGGAAGCGGTAGCGGTTTCTATTTGAAGTATAGTCATTGGTCAATGGTAATTAGTCATTGGTGAATTGGTCATTAGTCATTGGTGGTTAAAAGTAATTAGTATGTTAAATTCACTAACGACTAATGACCATTGATTAATCTACAATTATGGTACAGGATCATGCCCGTGGCCTCCCCAGGGGTTACAACTGGCTATGCGTTTAATGGTTAGCCAGCCGCCTTTGAAAGGTCCGTGTTTTTTGATGGCTTCTACCCCATATTGAGAACAGGTTGGCGTGTACCGGCATGACGCGCCCGTTAGCGGCGAAATAAAGTATTGGTATATTTTTATCAGCACCACGAACACCGAACCCACCATCAGCTTCAATATGTTGGCTATGGCCTTCATTTTGAAAGTTCGGCGCAAAGCTGGATTAAAAGCTTCAGCATCTTTTTTTCGGCAAAATCGTACTCCACAATTTCCTTCCCTATAAAGCCAACGGAAAGCACAATGCTTTTGTTGCTGCCGGTAAGCGTATTATACAAATATTGCTGTTTGTTGAGGCGATAGGCCTCGCGCATGCGGCGCTTTATTAAATTACGGTCGACGGCATGTTTATAACGCTTTTTCGATACCGAAAATAATATTTGTGCAGGGAATTGCAAAGGCTCGTCGACTACCAGCCAGGAAGCTTTAAACGGATAACACAAAAAAGAAGAACCGTTATGAAAAAGCCTGTCTATAAGCTTTTTATTACATAACCGTTCTTCTTTTTTAAAAGTGTACATTGTTGCTTAGTGCTGAACCGAAATTAAATATTCAACCGGCCCAAGCTCCAATAAAGGAGAAAGCAACCAGTATTATGCTTTGTGACGACGCTCGTCAGATACAGTTAATCTTTTTCTGCCTTTAGCTCTTCTTGAGGCTAATACCCTTCTGCCGTTAGCAGATGACATGCGCTCACGGAACCCGTGTTTATTTCTTCTTTTCCTTTGTGAGGGCTGAAACGTTCTTTTCATGGCTATATTTTTATTCTAATAGTCGATTTTTAAACAAGAGCGCAAATGTAGTGTTTTTTTAATGTTTCTCAAATATTAATTTGTT
>DATCQV010000024.1:0-110481 GCA_036569325.1 Mucilaginibacter sp.
AGAACGGATAAAGAACTATGTAAAATATCAGGAAACAGAAGAGCGGAAAGAAGACGGCACAACTGATTTAAAATTATTCTGACAAACACCCCTTTCAGGGGTTAGTATAAAGCCCCCACCTTAGGTGGGGGTTGTTTACTCCGTACACTTTTGAATTAATAAATATAATTACATTTAAATAAAACTTAAAACCAATTAACAATGGAAAATGTCTCTCCAAGTAAACCGGCTATGAAATGGACCCTGATCGGATTTTTCGTATCTGTGATCCTTACCTACATCTGGCAATTTGCCCACATAAGTCTCGAATCGCCTGTAAAATATATCAGCTATATTCTTTTTATAGCGTTCCTGGTTATGAGCCAAAAAGAATATCGCGGTCTGCGCGGCGGATATATGACTTTCGGACAGGCATTTGTTGAGGGATTGCTATTTGCTGTATTCTACGGGATATTATCAGCCATTTTCAGCTACATCTATATGACCATTTTAAGCCCGCAGGTTTGGGAACAGGCAATGGTGGCTTCACAGCAGAAATTGGAAGCCGCAGGAAATTTGTCATCAGAGCAAATAGAATCGGCAATGGCAATCAGCCGTAAATACGGTATACTGATAGCTGTTGTCGTTATAATACTTGGAACGCCTTTTATGGGTGCCATCGTTTCATTGATCGGAGCTGCCGTTCTCAAAAAGGATCCGCAGCCTTTGGATATCTCACAAAATAATAATTACTCAGATCCGGCCGTTTAATTCAGTAACCGGATGAACATAAACAAAAGAGTCCGCTTGATTCAGGCGGACTCTTTTGTTTATCATATTATTTGATTTAGTGTGCTTTCATCACATTCCTCACAATGTCATTGCCGAACACAAATACCATCAGAGTGATCAGTATAACAAAGCCCACTATCTGTGCGCGCTCAAGGAACTTGTCGCTCAGCGGTTTTCCTTTTATCATTTCAATCACCAGGAACAATGCGTGGCCACCGTCGAGTGCAGGTATAGGTAACAGATTGGTTAATGCCAGTACCATCGACAGGAAACCCACCAGGCTCCAAAAACGCAGCCAATCGATCTGACCGCCAAACATGGTCGCGATAGCTACAGGGCCGCTTACGGCTTTGTTGAATTTTACCTCGCCTTTAAATACTTTGCCAAGTCCTTTGGCATTATCGGTAAAGGTGCCCCACGCTTTGGTAGCGCCAACAGGGAGTGATCCAAAGAAGCCAAAGGTTAGTTTCTCGGGTTTAGGCAGGTCGTCTTTTGGATAAAAGCCAAGTACGCCATCTTTGTTTATAAAAGCTGTTTTTTCGATCGTTGCACCATTTCGCTTAACGGTAAGATTTACGTTTTGATTTTTATGGGCCTGCACCTGGCTTTGCAGTTGATCGAAATAGGTGATCGGCGTGCCATTTACTGCTACCAAACTATCGCCTTTAATAATGCCGGCCGCCTGCGCACCCGATTTTGGCGCAACAGAATCTACATAAAATTTGAAACGTGGCGCCCGGCTTATAAATTGTTCGATGCCGGCATCGGCTAAATCATTGATCAGGTTGCCTGGTACCTTTACATGCACGGTTTGGCCATTGCGCTGTATAGTCAGATCGGTGTTGCCCAATATTACCTGCGTACCGGTTAGTTCCTCAAAGCGAACCACGTCTTTGCCATTAATTTGCGTAACCTGGTCGCCGGGACGAAGGCCTATTTTTTCGCCAAGTTTGCCGGGTACTATACCATACTTTAGTTTTGCATTCGGCATATAGGTCTCGCCGTATTTAATGGTCAATACCCAAAATATCAGGATACCCAGGAAAATATTAACGATAATACCTCCAAGCATCACGATCAAACGCTGCCATGCCGGTTTCGAGCGGAACTCCCATGGCTGCGGCGGACCGGCCAATTGCTCGGTATCCATCGATTCATCTATCATCCCCGCAATTTTAACGTAACCGCCCAATGGCAGCCAGCCAATACCGTATTCAACACCTTTATAATTAAACTTAAACAGGCTGAAGTTCCACGCATCAAAGAACAGGTAGAATTTATCCACCTTTATCCCAAACGCGCGGGCAGCCAGAAAGTGGCCAAGTTCATGTAAGATCACCAGAATAGACAGGCCCAGTATCAGCTGGCCCACCATGATTACTATATTCATTTATAAATTATATTAAAATTGTAATGCTTTTAACGGCATTTGTTCTATTAAATTTTGCGCAAAGATGCGTGTTTCTTTATCAGTATTCAAATAGTCGCCTAAGTCAGGACTCTTCACAAAGGCAATGTGTTGCATGCACTGTTCAATTACCGTGCTCATTGCCAAAAAACCGATGCTTTTATTCAAAAATCCAGCAACAGCAACCTCGTTGGCGGCATTGATAATGCAAGGCATATTGCCGCCCTGCTTCAACGCCTCGTAAGCTAAAGCCAAATTACGGAAGGTAACCATATCCGGTTTTTCGAATGTAAGGTTTGGATATGCCGTAAAATCAAATCGCTTGAAATCGTTTTGTACGCGGTTAGGGTAGGTGAGGGCATATTGAATAGGTAGCTTCATATCTGGCAAGCCCATTTGCGCCTTTAACGATCCATCCTTGAACTGCACCAGCGAGTGAACGATGGATTGCGGATGAACGATAACTTCCACCTTGTCGGCCTCCACATCAAAAAGCCATTTAGCCTCGATCACTTCCAGCCCTTTATTCATCAGCGATGCAGAATCGATAGTGATCTTGGCACCCATCACCCAGTTAGGATGTTTAAGGGCATCCTCACGGGTTACATTCTCCAGGTAAGCGATGGAACGGTTGCGGAACGGCCCGCCCGATGCCGTCAATATAATTTTCTCGATCCCGTTATTTTCCTCACCCACAAGGCACTGGAAAATTGCCGAGTGCTCCGAATCAACCGGCAGTATTTTTACTTTATGTTTACGGGCCAGCCCGGTCACTATTTCGCCGGCAACAACAAGGGTTTCTTTATTTGCTAAGGCGATGTCTTTGCCTGCTTTGATGGCAGCAATGGTAGGTTCCAAACCCGCAAAGCCAACCATAGCCGTTAGCACAATATCGATTTTGGAATGCGTTACTGTTTCGATTATCGCTTCCATGCCTGCCAATACTTTTACGGAGGTGCTTTTCAGCGATTCCTTTACGTAGGCGTATTTGCTCTTATCACAAATAACAACGTATTCTGGATTGAACTGCAGGGCCTGCGCAATCAGCAGGCCGGCGTTGCTTTGGGCTGTTAACAGGTAAGTCTTGAAAAGATCAGGATTGTTGCCAATCACCTCAAGCGACTGCGTGCCCACGCTGCCGGTAGAGCCAAGTACCGCTATGTTTTTTGTCTTACTCAATTATTTGATGATATATTCCTTCAACTCATCCGCTATCTTTCGGTCGTTCGATAAGCGCGGAACTTTATTCTGCCCCCCAAGTTTTCCCTGCGATCGCATATAATTGATAAAGGTATCTTTTTTTAGGCTTTGGATTACCAAAGGCTGCAAAATGTTACCCTCAATCAGATCGAAATAGTAAATATTTTTTTTCTGCAAGGCCCTGTCAACGTCAAGAGCAAATGCTTTAATATCTGCAGGCTCTTTGCCAAACTCTATAAACCATTCATGGTAAGGTAGTTCGCCTTTGGGTGGAGTAACCTGCGGCGCAACGGTAAACTCAACAATATCTATCCCCAGCTGATTAGCAACGCTCAACAAAGCGTGTTCTACCTCTTCGCCTATCACATGTTCGCCAAAGGCAGAGATATAATGTTTAATGCGCCCGGAAACCACGATCTTATATGGATCTTTCGATACAAACTTGACCGTATCGCCGAGGCTGTAGCCCCACAAACCAGCGCTGGTATTTAATATGATCGCGTAGTTTTTATTTAGCTCTACGTCCTTCAAGCTGATGCGGGTTGGATTCTCATTAAAGAACTCGTCGGTTGGAATAAATTCATAGAAAATGCCTGAATCTGCCATGAGTAGCAAGCCTTTTTCTTTTTGCGAATCCTGGAAAGCGATAAAGCCTTCAGAAGCGGGGTAGGTCTCAATCGAATCTATCGCAAAGCCGATGCTTTCCTCCATCCGTGCGCGATACGGCTCGTAATTAACACCGCCATGTACAAAGAGCTTAAAGTTTGGAAAAATGTCTTTGATTTTTTTCCCTCCGGATACAGCAGACAGCTTGTCGAAATACATCTGGCACCAAGGCGGGATGCCTGATATGAGGCGCATATCTTCACCTTTCGTCTCGTTTACAATGGCATCGACCTTTTCTTCCCAATCCTCAATGCAGTTGATGTCGTAACTCGGCATCCTGTTTTTTTGCAGGTATCCCGGAACATGATGCGCAACAATGCCCGAAAGCCTGCCGGTTTGTATCCCCGCCTTTTCGCTCAAAACAGGACTTCCCTGTAAAAAGATCAGTTTCCCATCCACAAAATCGGCTTTGCCAGTTTCATGAATATAGCTTAACAAGGCGTTGCGGGCTGCTTTGATATGCTCGGGCATACTCTCCTTAGAAATAGGAATATATTTCACACCCGATGTAGTGCCCGATGTTTTGGATAAATAGGCCGGTTTGCCTGGCCACAGTACGTTTTCTTCGGCCCTGATTACACGGTCGATATAAGGTCTTAGCTGCTCGTAGTCGCGGATAGGGACGTTCTTTTTAAAATCCTCGTAATTGCTGATAGCCTCAAAGCGATGATCTTTCCCGAACGCAGTGTTTTTCGCCTTTTGGATGAGGTGCTCAAAAGTTTTCTGCTGAAGCTCAGGAGCGCGTTTACGCAATTTATTGAGGCCAATATTAACAATTGCGGCAAAAGGTTTGCTTAAGGCTGCCTTTAATCCCATAACTAAACTGTTTCGGTAATGTCGTCGTCTACATCCATGTGGCTGTAAACCAGTTTGCGGTAGGCTACAACCAATGTGATATTTACAAAGGGTACCACAAAAACCATCCCTATAATAGTAAACGCCGCCGCCAAAACCATAATTTCAATTATGATAAACAACAGAACATATTTAAGGAAATTACCCTTTATTAACTGAAGGCTCTGACCTAACGATTCGAAGGGGCCGCTGCTGTCGTCTACAATAAAACAGGAACAAATCGGGAAATAAAACAGGAAGAATATTTCAACAATAAATTTCGAAAAAATGCCGAGCAATTGCTGTATAATTCCGTCGTCAAGTCTTTGGATACCGGCAAAAATGAATACATAGGTTGTGCTTACAATAACCAGCAAAATCAAATAGCTAAGCAACATCTTAAACGACGGCATAATGTCTCTGATTTCAAAATCATAATATTCCTTATCGATCAGTTGAAACACCAGTTTAATAAAGGCCAGGAATATAAAACTGAAAAGTATCAGGGAAAATAGCGTACCGATACCTGCCAGCACCACGTCTATGAGAACAAATTTAACTAATATACCAACCCCGAACAGCAGCGCGACAGCAACAAGACTGTAAACAGCCACGGTAGCGAAATTTTTTTTAAAAATATGCCACGCTATACTCAACGTTTCGGTCACCGAAAAAGGATGGTACATATATTATTACGACAACTTTAATATCACACGCTTCCAAAAATCCTGCATAAAGCCCAATCCATAAGCGGTTAACTGGATAAATGCAGCTATCAAACTCAAAAATGCAATTTTTACCGACTTATTTTTAACCAACGAGTGAAAAAATATCAACAAAATAATAATCGCAAGAACAATATTACAAAGCCATGCAATTTTCCAGTTAAATAGGTTCGCTACCAGGGTAAACAGCAGGCAGAGTGTAAACACAGCCGGGAAAAAATGCACCAGTTTTAGCTCGGCAGGAAAGAACTTATAAACATTTATCCGGGCTCTTCCAAAGAAGTGGATCTGCTTGTAAAACTGCAAAAAGTTAGTGCGGCGTTTATGGTAAACTTTGGCGTCGGGGATCAACCCAATCTTAAAGCCGAGGGAATGGATGCGGATACTGTACTCGATATCCTCGCCCGACCGGGTAATGATAAACCCGCCGGCCCTTTCCCAAACCTGCCGCGAAACGCCCATGTTAAAGCTGCGCGGATGGAACTGGCCGATGCCTTTTTTATTACCCCGTATGCCCCCGGTTGTAAAAGGGGAGGTCATGGAATAGCTGATGGCCTTCTGTACCGGTGTAAAAGATGGGTGAGAAGCGTCCGGACCGCCATAAGCATCGAGCCAGTTAGCGGCAAGGGAATCGTTTACTATTTGCAGATAATCTTCAGGGATCAAACAATCAGAATCAAAAATGACGAAGTAATCGCCTTTGGCCCTTTCAAAGCCGTAATTCCGGGTAAAGCCCTGGCCTTCGTTCTTCTTTACAAAGTATTTAAGATCGAGCTGATCCTGAAAGCTTTTGACAATTTCGGCTGCATCATCTTTTGAACCATCCTCAATAACCAGCACTTCAAACTGCTTATAGGTCTGCCGGGTAAGCGTTTCCAGCAGCTCTTTTATCTCTTGCGGACGATTATATAGCGGTATGATTATAGAGAAGAACATAGGTTAATGCGCGGATTTTTGATGTGCGGATGTACGGATTTTGGTTAACTGATAACCATTCCGGCATAAATAAGTTGTAAATTCTAAGGCATTTCTTTTCATCCGCACATTTTCATATCTGCACATTCGCACATTAAATTGTCTCTTCAATCTGGTAATTATTCCTTTCAGAAGCGCTGCGGGCAACAAGCTCGGCTACGAAACCGGTAAGGAACAACTGTGAACCAAGGATAACGGCAACCAGCGCAATATAAAACAGCGGTTGTGAGGTTATGTCGCGGTAATGTTCACCCTTGGCAATTGCGCGCAGCTTATCTACTATCATCCAGATGGTGATCACTGTTCCTGCAAAGAAACTCAAAACGCCCATCGAGCCGAAAAAGTGCATCGGTCGCTTTCCGAACTTACCAACAAAGAAGATCGACATCAGGTCGAGCAGCCCGTTGATAAAGCGACTCATGCCGAATTTGGTTTTACCGTATTTACGGGCACGGTGTTCAACCACCTGCTCGCCAATTTTGGTAAAGCCAGCCCATTTGGCTATCACCGGAATATAACGGTGCATTTCGCCGTAGACTTCAATATTTTTTACAACAGCACCGCGATAAGCCTTCAATCCGCAATTAAAATCGTGCAGATTATGTATGCCCGACATGCGCCTTGTAGCTGCGTTAAACAGTTTGGTAGGAATAGTTTTACTCAGCGGATCGTGCCGTTTAGCCTTCCATCCCGAAACAAGGTCATATTTTTCTTCGACAATGCGGCGGTAAAGTTCCGGGATCTCGTCGGGGCTGTCCTGTAAATCGGCATCCATGGTGATCACCACGTTACCTTGCGCGGCCTCGAAGCCGGTATTCAGCGCGGCCGATTTGCCGTAATTCCTTCTGAATTTAATGCCTTTGATAAAAGGATTATTCTTATTCAGCTTCTTGATCATTTCCCACGATCCGTCTTTGCTGCCGTCATCAACAAGAATTACTTCGTAGGTAAAACGGTTTTCGTCCATCACGCGGCTTATCCACGAGGTAAGTTCCGGCAGTGATTCTACTTCATCGTAAAGAGGTACTACTACTGATATATCCATCTATAAAAGGATGTTGCCGGATAGGGGTATCAAGTCATCCGCATCACCGGCAAAAATATAAAATTTTAGCTAATGATTACGCTGATTACTCCCCGATTAATTACTTATAACATTGATGTTTAATCATTTGATTATTAGTTGTTTATTCCGATTAAAGGAAGTATGCATTGTGTTTTTTACAAAATGTGCGTATATTCGCAAAAAAAGAATACCAATGATACGCTTCAACATCATTTGCACAACACGTTTCATGCAGCCCATTGGGATGCAGCGGGCGGAGTGTGCAATGGGCGTACTCTCATAGCGTTCGTGTTTTCATCCCGCCTGCCGAAAAACATTAAACTTATTAGAAGAATTCAAGTCTGCTTTTTTAGGCGGACGACATTATATGTTTGAAATATATGAACTCATATTTTACAGTTGAAGAAAAATACTTAAGGGCCGTTGATAAGATAGGAAGCGGTAAAAGCCCTAAAGCTTTGCAGTTGCTGAACGAGATTGTTACTAACGACCCCTTATATGCCCGCGCCCATTACCAGCTTGGTAAGATCTATTATTACGATCTGGAAGATTACCAAACCGCAGGCTATCATTTTAAAACCTGCATGGAGCTTGAGCCAAGCTACCCGGCTAATTATTTCAATTACCTGAGCCTGGCAGTGTTCCTGAACATGCAAAAGCTGGTAAAAACCATTGCCGACAAAGCGTTGGTTACACCGGGCGTTGACCTTGCTGATATCCACGATCTTTTAGGCTTGTCGGCTGAGAAGAACAAACGCTGGGAGGAAGCCATCGATTGCTATAGCCAGGCACTCGAAGAAGCCGTTTACAAAAAGGAACGGGAAAAACTGGAGGAGAGCCTCGAAAGGGTAAAGGCCAAGATGAAAAAGCAGAAGCAGGAAAATGCCTCTTAAAACAAGAAAGACCGGTACAAATTTGTGCCGGTCTTTCTTGTTATTACGGGATATTTTTATTTGGTTTCCCTAACCTTCTTTACTTCAGCAGCAGAAACCGAACTTCCCTTATTACCAAAGCTCTTGCGTACGTAAGTTAATACATCGGCAATTTGCTGATCGGTGAGATCGCTGTGTGGTGTCATGGTATTTGAATATTTCTGGCCGTTGATCTCTACGTCTTCATCAAAACCATTCAGCACAATTTTTATCAGCGCCGGTTTAGGGCCGTTCACATAGCTTGTATTGATGAGCGGTGGGTTAAGGTGAGGAACACCGGTACCGGTTGCCATGTGGCAGGCTAAGCAAACGCTTTTGTAAACAACCAGGCCCCTCGTCATTGAACCTGCTCCCGAACTTTTCTTATACTTTGTTTGTGCGTTGGCGTTAAAGGCAAAGCATGCTATTAATACCATTAAGGCAAATCTGAGTTTCATTATTTTTTATAGGTGATTTTGTAAAGCGTTCCTTTTTTGTCGTCTGTTACGTAAAGTGAACCGTCAGGGCCTTGTGCCAGGCCGCATGGACGGTGAATAGCGCCATCAGGCGATTTGTCCGGACCTGCAAAGCCATCAGCAAAGATCTCGTACTGACCGTCGGGCTTGCCATCTTTAAATGGCTGGAATACTACGCAGTAGCCTTCCTGTGGCTCCGGTGCACGGTTCCATGAGCCGTGGAATGCTATGAAAGCGCCGTTTTTATATTTCTCAGGAAATTGATTGCCAGTGTAAAACAACAGGCCATCAGGTGCAAAGTGACCCGGATATCCCATTGCCGGGCGAAGATATTTGGCATCGGCTTCTTTTTTGCCGTCACCACCATATTCCGGACCTGCCATCAATTTTTTCTGCATCCAGTCGTAATATACATAAGGCCAGCCTGCGTTATCACCGTTCTTTAAGGCATACATACATTCCGAAGGCAGATCGGCCGATTGTTTGGTAGTATACATTGCAGGGAAAAGATCATGTAGCGCATCACGGCCGTGCTGCATTACAAATAATTGATTATCCTGTTGGTTCCAGTCAAGACCAACCACGTTTCTTAAGCCGGTTGCATAACGCACGCCATCGGTCTGTTTCTGGTTGGGCTTATCGGCTTTGAACTGCCAGATCCCGGCTGCATCATTCAACACAGGGCAGCCTTTTTTATCTTTATCATACTCGCTGCAGATATTTGAATAAGCACCGATGTTCACATAAATGTTGCCATCATTATCTAAAGCAATAGATTTAGAATTGTGCATCCTTTTATTCACCAGGCCGGTCACGATGGTTTCAGGATTATTTGGGTCGGCCACCTCGCCTTTATCATTCAATTTATAACGGTAGATATCGCTGTTCGATGAAGCATACAGGTAACCGTTTTTAATAGCGATACCGGTACCGCCGTAGTTGCCGAAACCGGTTTTTACAGTTGCCTTGTCGCCGTCATCATGCAGCACCCAAATGCCTTTACCATCTTTAGTGCCTTGTGTGTGTACATAAATATCGTTTTGCGGAGTTACCACGAGGTGGCGCGGCTCGCCTAAATTGTCAGCCAGGATCACCGCGCTAAAACCGGCAGGTACTTTCAACCCGGCATCGGCGGTTGAAGGGGCGGTTGCAGAAGTTTGGGTGGTGTCAGCCTTCGAACCTTTATCGTCCGGACTTTTGCAGGCGTTAAAAAGTATCAGTCCGGCTGCCGCGAACACAGGCAGCATGAAGACAAACAATTTCTTCGTTTTCATAAGTAATAGAATTAGTTTCCCAAATTTAGCTAAACAACTCCAATTTAGCAGACCTTGTTTGTAGAATTAGTGTGACAACTGGTTACCTTTCAGGTATATCGGGAAGGCAGGCAAAGAAAATATCATTAATTTTTTAGGTTTTCAAAGCATATAAAATATCGCCATGAATAATGATATGACTATGTTTAAAAATTTAATTCTATATATAATTAAATTATTAAAATTTAATTTCATAATGCTATTTGTTGATAAAATATATGAAATGGACTGCATTAAACCTTCGCACTTGAGCATCGTCTTAACTATATAATTTTTAACACGATGAAAAAGTTTTCAATATTATCAGCAATAGCATTATGTGGCTTGCTTTATAACACCGCAAGTGCACAGGTAAGGTTCCATGTAGGTTTTAATGTAGGTCCGGTTAGGGTAGCCTATACCGCCCGTCCGGTAGTAGTTGAAGAACCCGTTTATCAGGAACCCGCACAGGTTTACGATGACAGTGATGACGATGATTATTATTACTTACCCGATGTTGATGCTTACTACGATGTAAACGCACAAATGTACTACTATAACAATGGTTACGACTGGATTTCATGTGCTTATCTGCCTGGTTCATACCGCAACTACAATTGGAGAACCGCCCGCAGGTACGAGATCCGCGAACACCGTCCGTTTATGCGTAACGACTTTTACAGATCGAGGTATAATGGTCGCCAAATAGCCGAGTGGAGAAACTATAACCGCAATAACAACTGGGACAGGGTTGAACGTCATGACGACCGCTTCGATAACCGCAACAATAGTTTCGAGCGTCACGATTACAACCGTGGAGACGATCATCGCTTCGATAACAGGTATCAGGGTTGGGGAAATAACCAGGGCCGTGATGAACGCAGAGACAACCGCGGAAACGGCTTCGATAGAGGTAACCGCAGTAATGGGAATGAAGGCTGGTCGGGCAGGCCATCAAACCAAAACAACGGCAGCTACAACCGGGGCGGAGACGATCACTTTACCCGCAATGTGCAAACAATGGGCATGTCACACCGCCCAAGAACATAAATACGATTTAAAGGATTTTTTTGATTGTCAGGATAAAAAATGCAGGATTGATTATCGATCCTGCATTTTTCTTTAAATACCTGCCTAAACATTAAGCCAAACAAATCTTGTCAATCTTTCAAAAATCTTTTAAATCGTGTTTGTGTAACTGCTGGCGATGTTCAATAAATCAATTGCCCCGCTGCTCAATTTGAGTTCGGTTGATTTTACCAGATCATCCAGTTGCTCAATACTGGTGGCACTCGCTATAGGAGCGGTAATGCCCCGGCGCGCCATTAACCAGGCTAACGCAATGCTGGCGGGGGTGGAATTATACTCCGCTGCTATTTTGTCTAATCCGGATAAGATCTTATAACCTCGCGGATTCAAAAACTTTTTTACGCCCTGACCGCGGCTGCTTTGCGAAAGATCGTTCTCTGAACGGTATTTGCCGGTAAGAAAACCACTTGCAAGCGAATAATAAGTTATTACACCAACATTGCGTTCGCGGCAAACAGGTTCCAGGTCAGTTTCGTAATGCTCACGGCTATATAAATTATATTCCGGCTGCAGGCATTCATAGGCTGCAAGGCCGTTATCCCTGCTCACCTGCAAAGCTTCTTTTAACCGCTCACCGCCAAAGTTCGAAGCGCCTATCGCCCGTACTTTACCCTGGTTGATCAGATCGGAGTAGGTTTCCAACGTTTCTATCAATGGAGTTTCCTTATCGTCGTCGTGCGATTGATAAAGATCGATATAGTCGGTTTGCAATCGTTTCAAAGAATCTTCTACCGCTTTGGTGATGTAGTCGCGCGAAAGTCCTTTTTTGTCTTCGGCCATAGGCTTGCCAACTTTGGTAGCAATCACAACCTTACTCCGCTTGCCGCTGTTCTTCAGCCAGTTGCCGATAATGGTTTCAGATTCACCACCCTTATTTCCCGGCGCCCATCTGGAATACACATCGGCGGTATCTATCAGGTTAAGACCGGCATCGACGAACGCATCCAGAATTTTGAACGATTGCTTTTCGTCTATCGTCCAGCCAAAGACATTACCGCCAAAGGCAAGCGGATGAACCTTAATGCCCGAATTTCCAATTTCTCTTGTTTCCATAAATTTGTTTCCGTTAAGCTATCTGTCCAGCCAGTTCATCTACCCACGCGCTTAAGTAAGGTTCGGTTCCGGCCAGTCTCACCCATTTGCCGTTATCGTCTTTGGCAATAATTAAATGCAGACTGTTGTCTATCGATTCAAATTCATAAGCGGGGTATCCCTCAAAATCAATCTTGTTAACTACGCCATCCACAGATGCGTCAGAGCCGGTCAAAATTGCTGCAAATTGTTGTTTCATAAATAAGGTAAATTTAAAAGATATAACCCCATTTCAATTAATTCTGTTTGGCAGCAATACCAATTGTGCATAACCGTTTATTAACGTTCCTCAATTTTAAAGGGTCTATACCTATATTTACCCTGTGGAAAATATAGGCCCGGACCCGAAAATATTAATTGAATTGGTACAGGCGAGAATGCCTTTCGGTAAATACAAAGACAGACTCCTTACCGAAATCCCGGTGTCATACCTCGAATGGATGCACAATAAAGGATTCCCTCCCGGTAAATTAGGCATGATGCTCGCAACGCTTTACGAAATAAGGATCAATGGTTTAGGTGACTTGCTGTTTATGGTAAAGAAATCGTTAGGGAAGAGTTGAGGATAAGTTGATTAAGTAGGGTTAATAGTCAGCAAGTGATAAAATTTATTGTAAGATTTAATTTGAATTTGCGACTAACCAATAAAAACTTAGTCAACTCAATCCAACTTAATCAACCAAATCAACTTTACTCCCCCATGACCATCCAACCCGATAATACCACCGTATATTTATTTAAATAATTAAAAACGAACATGAGAAATATCATTTTATACCTGGCCGGTATCTTGTTATTTACCGGTTGTGTTAACGCTCAGTCTGGCAGTCGCAGCGACTTTGCCGCCTTGCCGAAACCCGCAGCAGGAGAGGCCGTAGCCACATTTGGCGGCGGTTGCTTCTGGAGCATGAGCGAAGCTGTGTCAGAACTCAAAGGCGTAAACAAGGTAATTTCCGGCTATGCAGGCGGTACCACCAAAAATCCAAGCTACGAGGATGTTTGCACACGCACCACAGGCCACGCCGAATGCGTGCAGGTTTATTACGATCCAAAAGTGATTAGCTTTGCTACTTTGGCCAACGCGTTCTTTTTCGCCCATGATCCAACAGAGCTTAACCGCCAGGGCCCCGACGAAGGCACCGATTACCGTTCCATCGTTTTTTACCGTACGCCCGAAGAAAAGGCCATCTGGCAGGAAACCATCAAAAAGATCAATGCCTCAAAGCACTATCCCGAGCCCATCGTAACGCAGGTAGTTCCATTCAAGGCATTTTATCCGGCAGAGAAATATCACCAGGGGTATTACCGGCTCAACCAGGATAATCCGTACATAGCAGGTGTATCGGTACCCAAAGTGATGAAGTTCAGAAAAGCTGAAAAGGCTGAGTTAAAGCCGGAATTTCAGAAGTAAGGCTGCGGTGGTGGCTACTGCTTATGTGCACCGCCGTAGCCACCTGCACCACCATTAGCCACTGCCCGCCACCCGGCTCTTAATCGGCCGACGATCTTATCATTAATGCGCCCACCGTAACATTGGTACGGCTGTCAATAATAATGGCGCCGCCATTTGCCTTGTTATCCTGGTACAGATCAAACACCAGTGGTTCAGCAGTTTTAATAATTACGCGGCCAATGTCGTTAAGCTTAAATTCTTCGTTAAATTCCTTTTCAAGCGTATTGATATTCACCTTGTAAAGCACTTCCTGTATCTTGCAGCGGGTTACTTTACTGTTGTGCTGTATAAAATAAGTAAGTGATGTATCCAATGCACGGGTATCCATCCAGCACAAGTCTGCCTCTATTTGTTGTGAAACTTTTGGCTCATAGTCCGTGGTCACCAATACATCACCGCGGCTGATGTCGATCTCATCCTTTAAATGGATGGTAACCGACATACCTGCAACAGCTTCATCAGGCGTTGCATCAAGCACTTCAATTTTTTCAATTGTTGAATGGAAGCCCGACGGCAGCACCGTAACCTTGTCATTCACCTTAAATGATCCGCTCGAAACGCGGCCAGCATATCCACGGTAATCATGCAGTTCTTCAGTTTGCGGGCGTACTACCCATTGTACCGGGAAACGGGCATGAGCAGTGCTGTCATCCACTTTTAATTCCACGGTTTCGAGGAAAGGCAACAGGCTCTGGCCTTCATACCAATGCATTTTTTCTGAAGGATGTACAATGTTGTCGCCCTTCAGTGCGCTTACCGGGATATATTTTACATTTTCCAGCCCAACTTTGTAGGCTAACGCTTTATAATCGTTAACAATAGTTTCATAAATGGCCTCGCTGTATTCAACCATGTCCATTTTATTGATACAAACCACCACCTGCTGAATACCCAGCAACGATACCAGGAACGAGTGACGGATAGTTTGCTCGATAACACCCTTACGCGCATCAATCAAAATAATAGCAAGGTTGGCATTCGATGCCCCGGTAACCATGTTACGGGTGTACTGGATGTGGCCGGGGGTGTCGGCGATAATAAACTTACGTTTATCGGTCTGGAAATATTTGTAGGCTACATCAATGGTAATGCCCTGCTCGCGCTCGGCTTTCAGGCCGTCGGTTAAGATAGCAAGGTCTATGGTGCCGTCATCGTTTTTACGGTTCGAGCGGTGCAGAGCCTCTAACTGGTCGGCTAAAATGCTTTCGCTGTCATACAGCAAACGGCCTATGAGGGTACTTTTACCGTCATCAACACTACCTGCCGTTATAAATTTTAGTATATCCATGATTATATTTTAGAATTCAGATTTACGGTTTACGATTTTAGAATTCTTAATTTTATTATTGATTGTTATGGTTGGTTTTAAATACGAGTTTAATAGATTTTACAAATCCAAAATTGAATACCTGAAATCCGAAATTCTTCTCAATCGAAAATCTGAAATCGTAATTCGTAAACTCCAACTCGTAAATCAAAAGTATCCGCCTTTTTTCCGGTCTTCCATTGCAGCTTCGCTCACCTTATCGTCCATACGCGCGCCGCGTTCACTGATTTTCGATTCGCTGATCTCGTCGATAATATCATCGATGTGGTAAGCGTATGATTCTACAGCCGCGGTACAGGTCATATCGCCAACGGTACGGAAGCGTACATTGCGTTTCTCCACAACATCCTCCTCATCCATATTCAGAAACGGCGATGCGGCCATTAACTGACCGTTGCGGGTAATTACCTCCCGCTCATGCGCAAAATAAATGGATGGCAGCTCGATCTTTTCCCGGCGGATATAGTTCCAAACATCCAGCTCGGTCCAGTTGCTGATCGGGAACACCCTTACGTTCTCGCCTTTGTGGATCTTACCGTTAAAGATGTTCCAAAGTTCCGGGCGCTGACGCTTTGGATCCCATTGACCGAACTCGTCTCTTACAGAAAAAATGCGTTCTTTGGCTCTTGCTTTTTCCTCATCCCTGCGGGCGCCGCCTATACAGGCATCAAAACCATGTTTGGCAATGGTATCCAGTAAAGTGACTGTTTGCAGCGTATTACGACTGGCGTTCTTGCCTTTCTGCTCTACTACTTTACCTTCATCTATCGAGTCCTGTACATGACCCACAATCAGTTTCTCGCCAATGCGGGCTATCATTTTATCACGGTAAGCGATGGTTTCCTCAAAATTGTGACCGGTATCGATATGTACCAGCGGGAACGGAAACTTACCGGGACGAAAAGCCTTTTCAGCCAAACGCACCAGTGTAATGGAATCCTTTCCACCCGAAAACAACAGGGCAGGCTTCTCAAACTGACCGGCCACCTCACGCAGAATGTAAATGGCCTCTGCCTCTAACTCGTCTAAATAATCCAACATTTTTTTATTATTGATTTATTGAATTAGTGAATTATTGATTGGATTGCAACGCGGCAATCTTTAATTTAATAACTCTCTAATTCAAACTTTTAATTCACTCAATCAATCTTACTCAATCATTAATTCACTAATTCAGTAATTCAAAATTACTTCACTTCATGTAAGCCACACTCTTTTTTGCTCTGGTCTTCCCACCACCAGCGGCCCGCCCTGAAATCTTCGCCCGGCTGAACGGCGCGTGTACAAGGCGCGCAGCCTATGCTTGGAAATCCCCTGTCGTGCAAGGTGTTGTATGGAACATTATATTTTTTGATATACTCTTTCACGTCATCAAGGTTCCAGTCATAAATAGGGTGGAACTTTACGATCTGGTTTCCCTCATCCCATTCCACGTTTTCCATAAACTGCCTGTTGGCCGATTGATCGGCCCTGATACCGGTTATCCAGCATTTATTACCCGCCAGCGCTCGTTTTAACGGCTCAATTTTGCGGATACCGCAGCACTCTTTCCGGTTTTCAACCGATTCATAAAAGCTGCTCGGGCCTTTGGTGCTCACCATTTGTTCCACCAGCTCGGTTTTAGGGTAATAAGCATGGATAGGCTTACCATAAATTTCCATGGTGCGGTTCCATACGTAGTAAGTTTCCGGAAACAGCCGGCCGGTTTCAAGCGTGAAAACCTTTATCGGCAGGTTATTGGTAAAGATCATGTGTGTGATAACCTGGTCTTCCCACCCGAAACTTGTCGAAAACACGATCTCATCATGAAATATATCCGACAGCAGCGTCAACGCCTCAACGGCATTCAATCCTGCTGTTTCTTTTTTTATGTATTGTGCTAACTCACTCATGTTACAAAACCTTTCCTAAAAAGGAGGTGATACTTTTGATACTTATCAATACAACAATTACCCCAACCGCCGTCATAATAGCCTTTGCCGAGATACGGTTAGATATTTTAGCCGCGATAGGTGATGCAATTGCACTACCTATCACCAACCCGGCAACGGCTTCCCAATGCCTGCTGTTCAGCATGGTGATGAATGTAATGGAACTCATCAGCGCTATAAAAAACCTCGACAGCTTCACCGTGCCCAATGAAAAACGCGGATGACGGCCGCCCGCTATTAAGGTCGACAAAACGATAGAACCCCAGCCACCGCCGCCAACTGCGTCGATAAATCCTCCCCCCAAACCAAGCAACGGGATCTTTTTTATTTTTTCGTGCGATTTCTTCACCCTTGTTTTAAATGCCTTCGACAGGATCACTATGCCCAGTATCAGCGTATAAACCGATACAAAGGGTTTGGTATATTGGCTATAATGCTCTAAAGACGAGAGCAGGTAAGCACCCGTTACCGCACCGATAATTCCCGGCCACAGTAACAGCCAGAATAATTTCCAGTTAATGTTACCCATGCGATAATGCATCCAGCCGGCAATACCATTGCTCATGATCTCAGAAAGGTGCACGCCCATACTCGCCGAAGCAGGAGGAATGCCCATTGACAATGAGAACGTAGTAGAAGTCACCCCGTACGACATGCCGATGGCGCCATCTATCAGCGCAAACACAAACCCTGCACCCAGAAAATAATAGAACAGCGGATTGATATTTTGTGCATAAGCTTTAAACGCCGGCTCATTGAACCAAAGCGCAGTAACTGCCACTGCTATTGATAAGATGATCGCGCCCCATATCAGCCAGATAAAATTCTTGCGGGCCGAAATCTTATGGTCAACAAGTACCGATGTTACCGCATTTAAACGCTGCACTTTGTATTCAAAGTCGCCGTTAAGTGAGTTGCGTAACTCGCTCATTTGCTGCAAGGTATTGTTCAATTCGTCAGGTAAGCCTTCATTCAGTACTTCCTTTAAGCGCTTGGCTATGGTTGGTGATTTGCCATTGGTAGATATAGCGATCTTCAGGTCTCCTTTTTGAACGATAGAGCTCAGGTAAAAATCGCACAGATCTGGCTTATCCGCCACGTTGACAAGTAGTTTTCGCTCATGTGCCGATTCGAGGATGTAATTGTTCAGCTCACCGTTATCAGTAGCAGCAATAACCAGGTCGGCATCGTCCAGATCGGTATCTATAAATGATTTCTGAACGATCTTTAGCTCCGGGTATTGCGCCGCAAGCACGTGCACTTCCTCTAAAATCGATAAAGCAATAACGGTCACCTTCGCATCCGGGCTGTTGCGCAAAATGGCGGTGAGCTTCTCCAGCCCAACCTTGCCTGCACCAATAACAACCGTGTGCAAATTATTCAGCTTCAAAAAAACCGGGAACAAAGGATTGCCCTCGGTCTGTTCTTCCTGAATGGTTAACTTATTATTCCTGGGCAACAATGTCATAAAACTCTTTTATCGATGCGAAATCAGGATGAAGCGATACCACTTCACCAAATACAATCAATGCAGGCGAGCTGATCTTTTTTTCTTCAACAACCTCAGCAATGGTATCAACAATGCCAATGGCAACTTTCTCTTCTTTCGTTGTGCCGCTTTGAATTACGGCAACCGGAAGCTTGTTTTTGCCTTCTTTTTTAAAGATAGCTGTAATTTCTGCTAATTTGTGGATACCCATCAAAACAATCACAGTGGCGTTGGTGCGGGCAGCCTCGTAAACGTCGTTCGATACTTTTCCGCTGGCGGTGGTACCTGTAACTACCCAAAAACTTTCGCTCAATCCGCGGTGGGTTACCGGAATGTGCTGCATACCAGGTACGCCAATAGAACTCGATACGCCCGGAATAACCTGTGCCGGAATGCTGTATGAAGCAGCGTAGTCCAACTCCTCATACCCGCGGCCAAACACAAACGGGTCGCCGCCTTTCAAACGCACTACATGGCCATAATTAAGGGCGTAATCTACCATCAGCTTATTAACCGCTTCCTGCGAATAAGAATGATCGCCGGAACGCTTGCCTACATAAACTTTAGTGGCTTCGGCAGGAGCAAGTTCCAGCAATTCGTCGTTAACCAGGGCGTCGTATAATACCACGTCGGCGCTTTGCAGGGCTTTTACGCCTTTCAGCGTTATCAGGTCGGCATCGCCGGGACCTGCGCCAACAAGGGTAATACGCGGTTCTTTTATGTTTTTTGGGGTGGATGTAGTCCTCATAATTGTACCAGTTCCTCTCTCTTTGCTTTAACTGTATTTAAAAACCCGCCAGCCTGTTTTAAATATGCGGCGGCAAATTCCTGTGAAGGTTCGTTTTTATTGATCTGTAAAACCAGGTCGTTAAAAGTGCCTTCAACGTTTATTTCGTTCGTATTTACGTAGTTATTATCAAACTCTTTTATTACACCTGCCTGTGTGCTTGTATTGATATTCTTATCAAGCAGCAGCGCTTTTGCCGAACTGATGAATGTATTATAGGCATGATAAATAGCATCAGCCCACCTGCCATCGGCAAAGGCTTCGTTAGCCCAGCCAAATTTCTCATCCGACTCAAATAACAAAGTCGCAACCAGGTCGATAATTACCCCGGCACATTCACCCACGCCAATCGCAGTAGCAAATGTTTCCTGGTGACCCCAGTCTACAAATTCTTCCTCGGTCAGGGTGGTCAGGTCAGCAAGCGGTTTCAATAATTGATAGAAATAATCCTTGCCCTGGCGGTCATAATAAGCATGGAAGGTTTCCTCGCCTGTATTAGCCTGGTAATCGTCTAATACTTTTCTCAACACATCAGTAGCCCGTTTGGCCGGCACCTTTATCACTTTTTCAGCAGCACGCCCTACGCCATCACCAACAGTACCGCCGCCTAACAGTACCTGTACCGATGGCAACACCCTTGCACCGGCTTTTAACGAACTGCCATGAAACCCAATATGAGCCAAACCATGCTGCCCGCACGAGTTCATACAGCCGCTGATCTTGATCTTGATTTCACGGTTATAGATCAGGTCTTCGTATTCGTTATAGATCACGTCTTCCAAAACACGTGAAAGGGTCATGCTGTTAGATATGCCGAGGTTACAGGTATCGGTACCGGGGCAGGTGGTCACGTCGGCAATACTGCCAAAGCCAGGAGCCGAAAGGTCTAAAGCGGTCAGCCCGGCATATAACGCAGGTAACGCCTCTTTGCGGACATATTTAAGCAGCAGTCCTTGGTTTTGCGTAACCCGTATTTCGTTCGCAACTAATGGCTGGAGCACCGCTACCAGTTTGCGGGTGGTATCTGTTGATAAGTCACCAACGGGTACTTTAATATACACGCCGTAAAAGCCTTCCTGCTTTTGTTCAAAAACGTTTGTTGCCAGCCACTGCTCATAGCGGAACGGGTTATCTATCGTAACTCCCGGTACCGCATCAGCAGCCGGAATAGCCGGTTCAGCAATGCTATCCCTGTTAATTTTGTATTTTTTTACTTTCAGCGCTTTCCTTTCGTTCTCGGCAAGCAGCAGCACCTCGGTTAAGCCGATTTTCTGGATCAGGTATTTCAAACGTGCCTTGTTACGGTTATTACGCTCCCCATGACGGTCGAATACACGAATGATAGCTTCTATGTAAGGGATCAGCTCATCCTCAGGCAAAAATTCTTCAACAATACTGGCCAATAAGGGCTGAGCACCTAAGCCGCCGCCCAATAATACCTTAAACCCCCGTTCGCCATTTTTTATTTTAGGGATCACGCCGATATCGTGAATGTATGAAAATGCGGTATCGGCATCGCTCGATGAAAAGCTGATCTTAAATTTTCGCCCCATTTCCTGGCAAACCGGGTTACGCAGAAAATATTCGAAAGTAGCCTGCGCATAAGGCGAAACGTCAAACGGCTCCAGCGGATCGATGCCGGCGGTAGGAGAGGCGGTAACGTTACGCACGGTATTTCCGCAAGCTTCGCGGAGTGTAATGTCGTCCTGCTCCAGTTCAGCCCAAAGCTGCGGTGTACGGTCAAGGCTTACATAATGGATCTGGATATCCTGGCGTGTGGTTAAGTGCAGGTTACTGCTGGCGTATTTGTCTGATATCTCGGCAATGCGCAGCAATTGTTTAAAGGTTACCTTTCCAAAAGGCAGTTTAATGCGTACCATTTGCACACCCGGCTGCCGCTGTCCGTAGATCCCGCGCGCCAGGCGCAGGCTTCTGAATTTCTCATCATGGATCTTACCCTCGCGAAAAGCCCTGATCTTTTTCTCGAGATCGATGATATCTTTTTCAACTACCGGGTTTTCCAGTTCGGTACGAAAGCTTTGCATAATTATAGCTGGTTAATTTCTGTATAAAAAAGCCCCTTCAGCTTGTGGCTAAGAGGCTTATATCTACTTTATAAAAATCAATAAAGCCCCGGTCACTTGCCGTTCATGCGGCAGTTCATCATGGCTTCACAGTAGTTATAAGTTGTCGTCTTCATTTTATAACGACAAATATATGTATAGTATAGGGAAATAGTAGCATTTTTTTGAAAAAAGATAATTGTGACATTTTGGTTAACAAATATTGATTCCGTTAATTCACACAACTAAACTGATAACAGGCGTGCAGGAGGCTTTTAGCAGGGGGTATCCCCGTAATTATCAGATGTTCAGCAGCAGCGAGCTTTCGCGGCTGATAACGTCGGCAATGCTGGTTTCCGAAAGTATTTTAACGGTAGCATCCCGTACCTGGATAAACACATCACGAATGCCGCAGGTCGTTTCCTGGTGGCATTCTTCGCATTTGTGGTAAAAGTTAAGGCTGGCGCATGGAACCATTGCTATCGGCCCGTCGGTGATCCGCATGATCTGAACCAGGAAGATCTCTTTGGGGTCTTTATTAAGGCTGTAACCGCCTCCCGCACCTTTTTTGCTGTAAAGGAAACCGGCGTTGCGCAGGTCGAGCAGTATCTGCTCAAGGAATTTCTTTGGGATCTTTTCCTCCTCTGCAATTTTCGAGATCTGCATTGGTGGTTTATCAGCATTTTTCCCCAGTACTACCAGGGCCTTAATGGCATACTTTGTTTTTTTCGATAGCATATTTTACAATATAGCACTGCAAAGATAAGTAAAAGTATTTGTGTTACTTACAATGGCCGGCTTCGTGTACTTAGTGTAAAGATAATGTTTTATTTAATTTACAACGTACATCTTAAAGTTTGTTTTGTCATTACTCACCTAATACCGCTATACCATAAACCGTTCCCCGGCATTTTTCTTTAAAACGGTCAGTTCATCGCCCACGGCAATTTCACCGATGCCGTTATGAACTAAATTTTGCCCGAAAAGTATTTTGTTGTTTTTAAAGCGGTACCTGGCCAGTGTTTTCAGCGGCTCCTTTCCTTTAATGGCGGTCTCCTGGTCAACGGTGGTCATAACGCAGCGTGCGCAGAGCTTCACCCCGTAAAAATCAATACCCGCGATCTTAAAATGGCCGTACATGTCTTCAGCAAATGGTTCATCGCCCGTAAAAACAATGTTGGGCCTGAAACGGTCCATCGGCAGCGGCGCGCTCATCCTGCTGTTCAGCTCATCCAACGATGCCTGGCCGATCATCATAAATGGAAATGCATCGGCAAATGAAGTAATGGAATCGTCGGGCGCATACCTCTGATCGACGATACGCCGGGTGCTATCGGGCATATAAACGAGCCTGCATTTCAGACCGAGCATTTTGCTAAACCATTCATCCGCTTCAATACTCACGAATTCAGCCTCGCATATATCGTCCCAAATTCTAACCACCACCTTTTCATATTCTTTCGAAGCATCATTAAACGGGACAAATACCGACGCTTTGTTAAACTTATGCGTCACCCTTAACCCGCTATCCTCAATACTCACAGCAAGCAGCGCCATTTGATGATATTCCCTCTGCGTAATGAAATTATTATGCTCATCAACCAAAAGCCATCGCCTGTCGTACTCAAACCCCGTAGCTGTAATCTTAGCCCTGGTAAGTGAAATACCTGACAAAGATTTAATAGGATAAATAAAGAGCTCGCTTACCTGCAGCATAGTTTGTAATGATTGGTTATCATGCAAAAATATAAAATCGGGACGATGTTATTTGAGCGTTGAACCGAATAGCAAAAAGCCTATATTAGATTTCCAATTATCAACATCGACCTGCTCATGTCATCACCAGAATTCAACTACACCGTAAATAAAGATCATACTTACGATGCCATCGTCATCGGCTCCGGCATCAGCGGCGGCTGGGCCGCAAAAGAACTTTGTGAAGGCGGCTTAAAAACGTTGGTTTTAGAACGCGGTAAAAACGTAGTGCATTTAAAGGATTATCCAACAGCTACAAAAGATCCCTGGGATTTTCCGCATCACGGCGATATTCCTTTAAAGGTAAAAGAAGAAAATCCGGTAGTTAACCGCTGCTATGCCTTTGACGAAAGCACCGAACATTTCTTTGTAAAGGATAATGAGCATCCGTACATCCAGCAAAAGCCTTTCGACTGGATCCGTGGCTACCAGGTTGGCGGTAAATCGTTACTGTGGGCACGGCAAACACAGCGCTGGAGCAAATTTGATTTTGAAGGCCCCGCCCGTGATGGCTTCGCTGTAGACTGGCCTATCCGTTATGACGATCTTGCGCCCTGGTACAGCTATGTAGAGCGTTTCGCCGGTATCAGCGGAAATCGCGATGGCCTGGAAACCCTGCCTGATGGCGAGTTCCTGCCGCCGTGGGAAATGAACGTGGTTGAGAAAGTGATAAAAGAACGGATCATGGCTAATTACAAAGATCGCAACGTCATCATTGGCCGCTGTGCACATTTAACTCAACCCAAAACTATTCATTTGGAACAGGGGAGAGGCCAGTGCCAGGCACGTAACCTGTGCCAGCGCGGCTGCCCGTTCGGCGGATATTTTAATTCAAATTCTACCACATTGCCAACGGCAGCAAAAACCGGTAACCTGACCATCCTGCCTGATTCTGTAGTGCATTCTATTATCTATGATGAAAGTAAAAAGAGAGCCACTGGCGTGCGGGTGATAAATGCACACACCAAAAAGGCCACCGAGTATTTTGCGAAGATTATTTTTGTGAATGCAGCCTGCCTGAATACCAATCTTATCCTGCTCAACTCCACCTCATCACGTTTTCCAAATGGTTTGGGGAACGACAATGGCCTGCTGGGCAAATACGTGGCTTTCCAGAACTATCGCGGCTCGCTTACCGCCGGTATAGAAGGATACACCGATTCCTATTATTACGGCAGGCGGCCAACCGCGGTCATGATGCCGAATTTCAGAAACGTTTACAAACAGGAAACCGATTTCCTGCGCGGATACATGACTTTTTACACTGCGACGCGCGGACGCCGGTATTTTGCCAACGGGCCGCAGATAGGAGGTGAGTTTAAAGACTCGATCTCGGAAGCAGGCGACTGGGGTGTTTTTATGATGATGCAGGGCGAAACCATCCCGAAGGAAACCAACCACGTTTATTTAAGTAAGGAAAAGAAAGACGATTGGGGTATTCCATTGCTCTCTGTTTCTGTTGATTATGATGACAACGATGTAAAATCAATGAACGACTTTTTACAGCAAGGCGCCGAAATGCTGGAAAAGGCCGGTTGCAAAAACATCAACCCCAACGACAGCAAGCAGGCGCCCGGCCTCGACATCCACGAGGTTGGCGGTGCACGCATGGGACGTGACCGTAAAACGTCACTGCTCAATAAATGGAATCAGCTGCATGCCTGCCCTAATGTTTTTGTGACCGACGGAGCCTGCATGACCTCCACCGGCGTTCAAAATCCTTCACTAACCTTTATGGCTATTACCGCACGTGCAGCTCACTATGCCATTGGTGAATTAAAAAAAGGCAGCATTTAAGAAACAAAACACTCAAATAATTATCCAATAACTAAAAACGAAAAAACATGTTAGTAACTACAAGCACATACCTCGAAGGATATAAAGTGACTCAGCACCTGGGAATTATAAGAGGCATTACCGTCCGCTCGCGCGGTATAGGCGGCAATGTTATGGGCGGGCTTCAAACCGTTTTCGGCGGAAGGAATACCGTTTATACTGAGCTTTGCGAAACCGCCCGTGAAGAAGCCTATCAGCTCATGATCCAGCATGCGCAGCAACATGGTGCAAATGCGGTGATCAATATGCGTTACGATGCCAACGAAGTAATGCAGGGCGTAACCGAAGTTTTAGCTTACGGCACAGCTGTGGTAGTAGAGAAAGTTGGTTGATTGAGTTGATTAGGTTAATTGAGTTGGACTAAGTAAAAAATGACAACTCAATCAACCATTCACACAATCAACTTAATCAACGTAAAAACACTACTTTTGCTGGCTCAAACAGCGCTATGCAAAAAAGCAAACTTACGCTCTACATTTTTATTGCCCTTATTTTGGGTGTGATAGCCGGATACCTTTATAATGTATATATTGTCAACGCTATTAATACCAAACTAAGTGCAGCCGAATCGCAGGTAAAACAACTCGACGTGAAGCTTGCTGCTTCTGCAGATACCACTACCGCTGTTTATAAACAATTAAAGGCAGAACGTGCCGCACAGATCGATATTCGTAAAGCTGCAGACAGCCTTCGTGAAGATAAACTGGAAGGATTTAATATCCTCACAAAGATCTTCCTCAACCTCATCAAAATGATCGTTGGGCCGCTGGTGTTCTCCACACTGGTGGTGGGGGTAGCTAAGGTGGGTGATATTAAGGCAGTAGGCCGCATTGGCGGTAAAACGTTGCTTTGGTTTTTAAGCGCCACACTCGTTTCACTGTTATTGGGAATGTTGCTGGTCAATATCTTCAAACCAGGTATCGAAATGCATTTACCACTGCCCGACAGTCATCTGGCAACCGGTATCAAAAAAACCGGTATATCCTTTAAAGATTTCATCGATCACGTATTCCCCAAAAGCTTTTTTGAGGCCATGGCCAATAATGAGATATTACAGATCGTAGTATTCTCCGTGTTCTTTGGAATAGCCACCGCCGCCATTGGCGAGAAAGGCGAAGTTGTGATCAAGGCAATGGATGCCATAGCACATGTGATATTAAAGATCACAGGCTACGTAATGATGTTAGCCCCGCTGGCCGTTTTCGGCGGATTAGCGGCTATAGTGGCCAAGCAGGGCTTAGGCGTACTGTCGACCTATGCAGTTTTTATAGGTGAGTTTTATTTCTCCCTTACCATGTTATGGGTGGTGATAATTTTTGCCGGCTTCCTTGTATTACGTAAAAGGATCTTTAAGCTGGTGGGAATGATAAAGGATGCTATGCTCATCGCGTTCAGCACCTCAACCAGCGAAGCAGCTTATCCAAAAGTCCTCCTCGAACTGGAGCGTTTTGGCTGCAGCAATAAAATTGTGAGCTTCGTGCTGCCCCTGGGCTATTCCTTTAACCTCGACGGCTCCATGATGTATATGACCTTTGCCTCGCTGTTTTTGGCGCAGGCTTATAATATGCACCTGTCGGTAGGGCAGCAAGCGGTAATGCTCCTGATATTAATGCTTACCAGCAAAGGCGTAGCCGGTGTACCGCGTGCCTCTTTGGTTGTGATTGCGGGTACGCTCCCTATGTTTAACATACCTGAAGCAGGCCTTGCGCTCATCATCGGCATCGACCCATTGTTAGATATGGGCCGGTCGGCAACAAACGTACTGGGCAATGCTATTGCAACCGGCGTTGTAAGCAAATGGGAAAAAGAACTTATTAATGACGAATTAGTGAGTTAGTGAATTATCGAATTATTGATTTTTTAGGATTTGAGAATCTATGAATGACAATAATCAAAGAATAGATTTTGCTGAAGCATTTAAAACTCGTACGAAGAAATTTGTCGTGGATGCTATCAAATTCTATAGAACATTGCCGAAAACGGAAGAAGCTAAAATTATCGGACGGCAGCTACTCAGATCATCTTCTTCGGTTGGAGCCAATTATCGGGCAGCTTGTCGCGCAAGATCAAAGGCAGAATTTCATTCTAAACTATCAATAGTTGTTGAAGAAGCCGACGAATCCGTTTTCTGGATGGAGGTATTAATAGAAGCAGAAATAGTGAAGACCTCAGAGTTAGATCACCTGTTCAACGAAGCCAATCAAATACTCAAAGTTTCAGCTGCTTCCCGCAAAACAGTGTCAACAAAAAATGAGCCTTAAAATCAAGCTTACTATTTCAATAGATCAATAACTTATTAAACCAATAATTTGATAATTCATAACTCACTAATTCACTAATTCAATAATTCACTAATTCAATAAATCACTAATTCAATAATTCAATAAATCAATAATTCACTAATTCATAACTAACTACATGTCTGAAAAAGGAAAAAAAATATTTCTCGCGCTTGCCATTATCGTGCCATTCCTGTTATATTGTGTGTATTACTATGGCCACATGATAAGCATTGCGCCGTATAAGTTCTCGGAGTTTACTTCTTTTAAAATCCAATATGGGGTGAGGGACAGCATGGTGAACAAATATGATTCCAAATCGGGAGCTTACCAATACCTCGACCGTAAAGACTCGCTCATCAAAAAAACCATGCTACTTAAGAACAGCGAGCTGCTATATCTGCATCGTAAAGCCGCCGAACTGGGTTTCTGGGATTTCCCGGGCAACGAAACCGGCGATACCACCAAATTCAGAGGCGCCAAGCCGCTGCGTTATTATATCGAGTTCAATTACCGGCGGAAGAGTAAAAAGGTTTATTTTGACGAGTCCTTTAACGGCGACTCACGCCTTAAAGATGCCAATGAGAACTTTATAAAGGAAATTCTGAAGGTTTTGAACGAAGCCGAGGATAGAAATAAAAAATAACGGGTATTGTTTATTGCAAAACGTATTCCTATATTTGCACCTCGAATTTTAAAAATAAATAATTAACAAACAATGTACGCAATAGTAAGTATAGCCGGACAGCAATTTAAAGTTGCAAAAGACCAGCAGATCTTTGTACACAGGTTACAGGGAGATGAGGGCGCTAATATTGAATTTGACAACGTGTTGTTAGCTGAAAACGAAGGTAAATTTAAATTAGGTTCTGATTTAAAAAGCGCTAAGGTATCTGCTAAGATAGTGTCTCATTTAAAAGGTGATAAAGTAATTATCTTCAAAAAGAAAAGAAGAAAAGGTTACAAAAAGAAAAACGGTCACCGTCAGCAATTTACCAAGATAGAGATCACTGGTATTACATTATAATTTAAAGTTTAACCGGGATCATCTATAGTTCCCAAAAAGATATTAAGAAATGGCACACAAAAAAGGGGCCGGTAGTTCCAGAAACGGCCGCGAATCACATAGCAAACGTTTAGGCATCAAAATTTTTGGTGGTCAGCCGGCAATTGCAGGCAACATCATTGTTCGCCAGCGTGGTACCCAGCACAACCCAGGCCTGAATGTAGGCATCGGTAAAGATCATACTTTATTCGCATTGGCTGATGGTACTGTAGTTTTCAAAAAGAAGGCAGAT
The DNA here is from genome assembly GCA_036569325.1 of Mucilaginibacter sp. Classification (GTDB taxonomy): domain Bacteria; phylum Bacteroidota; class Bacteroidia; order Sphingobacteriales; family Sphingobacteriaceae; genus Mucilaginibacter. Next base: position 28,724 of record DATCQV010000024.1, read on the forward strand.
AACCGTTCTTATGTTTCTGTACTTCCTGTAGAGGCTGCTCCTGTTGCAGAAGATGCTGCTCCTGCTCCAAAAGCAAAAGCTGAAAAGAAAGTTGTAGAGGCACCTGTTGCAGAAGCTGCTCCTGCTGCTGAAGTAACTGAAGAAGCTCCTAAAAAGAAAGCTGCTCCAAAGAAAAAAGCTGCCGACGCTGAAGAAGCTCCTGCCGCTGAATAATCAGAACAGATATTTTATAGAAAAGCCCGGTCTTTGTTGAAGGACCGGGCTTTTTGTTTATGTAGTGAATTACTCGCCGTATTCCCTTTTGATTTCTGCACGCACTTTTTCACCCTGTTGTATCATCCGATCATAGCCTGCCAGTGCGCCAGCCGAATAACTGATTGAAAAAGTTAACGCAAGTTTTCCGCGCGGGGTAATAATGGTTCGTAATGGATTATCATTGGGTGCATTGTCACCTTGCCCGTTGAATAATACCTCCTGAATGCGTAATTGGTTGGCATTAAATGCGTTTTCTGAAAACTCTATAAACGGAATCGATTCCTGGTATAGTTTGAGAATATTATTGCGAAGCGAATCGTTTTCAATAGTTTGAATTTTTCCGCTCGACTTGAAGCCCTCATAACGCCCGTTCAGCGGCTTGCTGTTAAATTCCGGGATACCGAAACTTGCTCGTTTCTTAGTATGTTCCAGACTGTCTAACGACTTTTTGTTGTAATGAATCAGCGTGGTATAGGACTTTACAACATCGTTCATCGCATTTTTCGATTGTTTAACCTGGTCTATTTCGTGTTTAATGTCCTGGCTCAAACCTAATAAGAACTCTTTAGCTTCGCTTTGTTCCTTATAATGCTCTCGTGTACGCTCTATAAAAGCGGCAAAAGACACCGCAAAAATGATAATTGCGATTTCCGTCAATACTTCCTTAAGTTTTTCGCCCAAGCCCGATTCTTTATTCTTCATCGCTTTTATGGCCTTTTTGGTATGTCCCATTATTTCGTGCTCCATCGCCGAAGATTATTCGATGATTATTTTTTTCAAATAATAGGTATCGGCATCAACTACCGGCATTGTTTTACTGTCAACCACAACGCCTTTATTGTCAATGGTCAGGCGTTTGGTGCCCGCATCGGTAGTTACGTCTATAGGCAATGACATAGAGATATTATCCAGTTGGATCAGGTACTTATCCCGTGGCCGCTGCCTGATATGTATCTCAAGCTTATTCACCGACCTCAGGTAAAGGTCAAACAAGGGCTTCAGATCTTTACCCGACTCCTGGCTGAAGAAATGCTCCACATCATCGGTAGTTACCAAATTGTCATAAGTATATTTTGGTGAAGTAACGAACTTTTTAAGTGCAGGGAAGAAAGTGCTGTCGCCCATAATGTAGCAAAGCGTATGCATAAAGAAAGCGCCTTTGCCATAAATGTCGCCATTATAAGCAGCTTCCTCGTCAATATCCTTACCCATCACTATCGGGATCTTATTACCAAAGCTGCCTGCCGAACGCTGAAAATATTTAATATAAGCTTCCTTGCCTTCAAATTCCTTTATATATAACGCGTCGCCATAAGTGCAAATGCCCTCGTGGATCCAGTAATCAGCCCAGTCTTTCGCGGTTACCTTGTTGCCCCACCATTCGTGACCAAATTCGTGATGCATCAGGCCATCATAATCGGTGCCGCCAACTTTGGTATAATGAAACTTGTTGCCATAAGCGTTCATCGTCTGGTGCTCCATGCCCAGGTGAGGCGTTTCGCAAATGGCTATCTTTTCCTTCGCCCATGGGTATTCGCCGAAATATTTTTCCTGCTCATGCACCGTCTTTTCAAATATATCGAGGTGATGCTGCGCTTTTGCTTCATGCTCCTTCAAAACATAGAACTGCATCGGTGTTTTACGCCCGTCGATAGTAGTATAAGTTCTGCTCACAACAGCGAAATCCCCCACATTGAACAAAATGCTGTAGTTGTTGATGGTGTAATTGGTTTTCCAGTGATAAGTTGCTGTCTCGCCATGCTTGCTTATGCCCTGCAATAAGCCCGGACCTGCAACCACCAGATCCTTAGGAACGGTGATCATCATATCCACGCCTTCATTCGGTTCATCAGATGGATGATCTTTACACGGAAAATAAAGCTTGCCGCCGGTTCCTTCGGCGGTGATCGCCATCCACGGATGACCGGTAGAATCGCGTGTCCAGATAAAGCCGTCATCCCACGGCGGTCTGCGGGCCACATGCGGTTTGCCGCCGTAAATTACCTTTACAGTTGTTTTTCCGGCAGCCAGCTCTTTAGCGGTGTTTATGCGAATGAGGTTGTTTTTGTATTCAAAAGCCTCTCTTTTGTTATTCACCAGAATTTGCTTCACATTAAGTGAATCCAGCAGGTCGAATAATAAAACATGCGTTGGCTGTGCCACAATTAAGTCGATAGTGGTATAGCCGTCTATCGTTTTCTGTTTGAAATCCAGGTTCAGCGCAATGGTATAATGCCGGATATCGACGTTGGCCTGTTCTGGTTTCAGCTTGCCGCCTGAAGTAAGCGCCTGCGAATAGGATTTACATGTTGCTAATAAAAGCAAGGCTATAAAAATTTTACGCACGTTCATTTTTTCTAATTGAGTTTAAACGTAACCGGGACAGTAAATTTAACTGCTACTTTTTTGTTGTTTTGCATGGCAGGAGTCCATTTTGGAGATAACCTAACAACCTTTAAGGCTTCAGCATCGAGATCAGGAGCCAACCCCTGTTTTATAGCTATGTTAGTTAAACTGCCATCAGGACTAACTGTAAAAGAAACTATCACATCACCTTGAATACCTTTATCATGCGATTCTGATGGATAGGTCAAATTTTTGCGAATAAAACTAAAAAAGCGATCAGTGCCTCCTGGAAATTCGGCGTTTCTCTCAACAGAAATCCTTACAATAGTATCGCTATCTTTTAAAGCACCAATCTCGGGAATGCTTTCGCGGTGATTGGTGTCGGGAGTGTTAGTTTGTGCCCTGGCATTTATTGCAAAAAGTACAACAAAAATGATCAATATTTTTTTCACGCATTAAATATAATCAATTCTCTCTCACCAGCAATCCGTCGGCAAAGTTGCGCAGGTATTGTTTTTGCGCTTCAGGAAGATTAATTGCATCCAATGCTTCAAAAGCCTTATCGGCATAGGATTGCATAGCTTTTTCCGCATACTGCCTTATATTCAATGCATCATAAATACCCGTTACAGCTTCTACCTTTTCAGTATTATCAAACTGTTTAATGCTTAGCCAATTGTTCAGTTCGTCCTCTTGTTGTGCATTAGCCAATTCCCTGGCTTTTATAAGCAGGTATGTTTTTTTGTTGGAGATGATATCGCCGCCAACCTGTTTGCCAAATTTTTCCGGATCGCCGTAAACATCCAAAATATCGTCCTGCAACTGGAAAGCAATACCCAGATTTTCGCCGAAACTGCTTAACAGGTCAGCGTCTTTTGCTTCAGCGCCGCCAATCAGGGCGCCGATCTTTAACGCACCACCCAATACAACCGCAGTCTTCAAGCGGATCATGTTAATATAATCAGCAAGCTTTACATCGTTTACGTCCTCGAACTCCATATCCAGCTGTTGTCCCTCGCAAACGCCAACGGCTGTTGTATTAAAGATATCGAGGATAGGGCGCAGCAACCGGTCTTCCACCTGCATCATCAGTTGGTAGCCTTTTACCAGCATTACGTCACCCGACAAAATGCCCACATTCTGATTCCATTTGTTGTGAACAGTTACGTTACCTCTACGTAATGGCGCATTGTCCATAATATCGTCGTGCATCAGCGTGAAGTTATGAAACACCTCGATAGCCAGCGCCGGTGCAATAGCAGCGTCAACATCGCCGTCAAACAGGTCGCAAGCCATTAAAAGCAGCGCAGGGCGCATACGTTTGCCGCCGAGCGAAAGTATATAGGTTATGGGCTCGTATAATTTAGCAGGATATACCGGGAAATCGAGTTTTTTAACCGCTTTACCGATGATGTCCTGCAACTCGTGTAGTTCTTTCATTTGCTTGTTTTTCGCGACGATGGATTTTGCATTTCTGTATGCTTCCGGTATCCATTCAGTCCGTATCATTTTTGATCTCTTTTGAAAATCTTAATCCTGTACCAGTGTAAAATCGATCTGTTTTTTGGTCAGGTCGACATTTTTTACCCTTATTTTCACCTCATCACCCAACTGGTAGACCTTCTTTTTGCGCTGACCGATAATGGCGTAATTTTTTTCGTCTAAAGTATAAAAGTCATCCGAGATATCGCGCAGGCGTATCATTCCCTCGCATTTGTTCTCAATGATCTCCACATACATGCCCCATTCGGTAACACCAGATATCACACCGGCATAGGTGGTGCCAATCTGGTCGCGAAGATACTCAGCCTGTTTGTATTTAACGGATGCACGTTCAGCATCGGCCGCTTTTTTTTCCATCTGCGAGCTGTGCTGACAAAGTTTTTCATAATGCTCAGCATTGGCCGACTGCCCGCCATTCAGATAATGGAACAACAGCCGGTGCACCATCACATCCGGATACCTGCGGATGGGAGAGGTGAAGTGGGTATAATGATCGAACGCTAACCCGTAATGGCTCGAACTTTTTGTGGTATAAATTGCCTTAGCCATTGAGCGGATTGCCAGTTGGGTAAGTACGTTTTGTTCTTTTTTACCCTCAACGTCTTCCATTAAAAAGTTGAGCGACCGCGCAATTTCCTTATCCGATTTGGTATTGATCCTGTACCCAAATCTTGACGCAAACTGCGCAAAATTAGCCAGCGATTCCGGTTTTGGTGAATCATGAACACGGTAAACGAAGGTATATTTATGTTTGCCTTTGCCCAGTTTACTCACGTACTCGGCTACTTTTTTATTAGCCAGCAACATAAAGTCCTCTATCAGTTTATGGGCATCCTTGCGCTCTTTTACATAAACGCCGATAGGTTTACCTTGCTCGTCAAGCTTGAATTTAACTTCGGTAGTTTCAAAACTGATAGCACCGGCTTTGAACTTACGCTCACGCAGTTTGTAGGCAAGTGCATTCAGCTTTAAAATTTCTTTTTCAAAATCGCCGGCGCCTTTTTCTATTACTTCCTGTACTTCCTCGTAGGTGAAACGCCTGTCAGAATGGATCACCGTTTTGCCGAACCACTCATTAATGATATGAGCTTCTTCATCTAACTCAAAAACAGCGGCGAAACAAAGCTTATCTTCCTTAGGTCGCAAAGAACAAAGTCCGTTCGATAAACGCTCCGGCAACATCGGTATCACGCGATCAACCAGGTAAACAGACGTGGCGCGGTCAAGTGCCTCTTTGTCCAACGCCGAATCAGGCTGAATATAATGCGATACGTCGGCTATGTGAACACCAACTTCATAGTTGCCATTATCCAGGATCCGGAACGACAGGGCATCGTCAAAATCCTTCGCATCAAATGGGTCGATGGTGAAAGTTGTAATATTGCGAAAATCCCTTCTCCTGGCAATTTCTGCCTCGCTGATCACATCGGAAATTTCTTCCGATTCATGTTCAACCTCTTTCGGAAAGGCAAGCGGGAAACCATATTCGGCCAAAATGGCGTTCATTTCTGTATCATTCTCGCCCTGAACGCCTAAAATATGCTTGATGCGGCCTATGGGGTTTTTGGCATCTGTGGGCCAGTCGGTAATTTCTGCAACTGCCTTTATGCCATTTTTTGCCCCGTTAAGTTCATTCATCGGTATAAAGATGTCGTGCATCATTTTGCGGTCGTCAGGAATGAAGAACGCAAAACGATCCGACAGCTTAACAACACCGGTAAATTCCATTTTGGCGCGTTGTAATATCTCTATTACTTCGCCTTCCTTGTTTTTACCTTTGCTTTTGGCATATACATAAACCTTTACCCGGTCGCCGTTAAGCGCGGTGCGTAGTTTTCGCGGAGCAACAAAAATATCATTCTCAAATTCGTCGTCGGTAACAATAAAGGCCGACCCGTCGTTAGTCAGATCAACGCGACCTTCGATAAAGGTCTTCAACTCATGAAGCTGAAACTTACCGGGAGCGATTTCTTTAAGTACGCCTCTTTTTGTTTCCTCTTTTAATATATCGAATATAACCCGGCGGTCTTCCGGGTCGTGAACGTTGAGTTTGGCAGAAACCTGTTTGTAATTTAATGGGGTATTTCCATTTTGCTCAAAAATATCAAGTACCAACTGGGTGAATACTTTGCTGATAGATGAGCTGTTTTTCTTTTTAGACATAGATAGAATTAATGTATTGCAGCAAAGATACGTGTTAGAGATTAGAGACCAGAGATTTGAGGTATAAATGTTGCTGTGAGCGATAAAGCCATTCAGGCAACCTTACCCGGTATCGATGCGATCAGTCTCTTCGTGTATTCTTCTTTCGGATGATTATAAATATCATCAGGATCGCCCATTTCCACTATCGCCCCCTTGTTCATTACCATCATCCGGTCTGAAATATGTTTGATAACAGCCAGGTCATGCGAAATGAAAATGTAAGTCAAATTCAGCTCCTGTTGTAATTCTTTGATCAGGTTCAGCACCTGCGCCTGCACGGATACATCAAGCGCCGATACAGATTCATCACAAATGACGAACTTTGGCTGCAAGGCCAGCGCGCGGGCTATAACGATACGCTGCCGCTGTCCGCCCGAAAACTCATGCGGATAGCGGTTGAAATGCTCAGGCAGTAAATTAACCCGTTCCAGCAATTCGAGTACCTTCTTTTTCCTTTTCGCATCATTGGCATAAAACTGATGAACCCGCAGCGGTTCCATGATCGATTCACCGACCGACATCCGGGGATTTAGTGCGGAATAGGGATCCTGGAAAATGATCTGTATATCGCGCCGCATTTCACGAAGGTCATTTTTGCCAAGACTTCGTAAATTAATAGCTCCAAACTCGATACTACCCGAGGTCGGTTCTATTAACCGGAGAATACTCCGGCCCAGCGTCGTTTTCCCGCAGCCCGACTCACCAACCAGACCAAGCGTTTCTCCGGGGTAAACATCAAAGCTGACATCGTTAACCGCCTTTACAAATTTGTGCTCTTTTGATAAAAAGCTTTTTTTCTGCGGAAACCAGGTGTTTAAACCGGATATCTTCAATAAAGGCTCCTGACTGTATAGCTTGTTTTTCCGGTCTTTAATTTCTCCGGGCAGATATTTATAACCGGCTCTTATTTTGCCAATGCTTTCTGCTTTTTTATCAGGCGCATCTAAAAAATCAGCGATTACCGGCAGTCTTTTCAGATGCAGGCCGGGCAGTGGCCGGCACGCCAGCAAGCCTTTGGTGTACGGATGCTTGGGGTGATTAAACAGGGCAAACACGGTCGCTTCCTCCACCACTTCACCTTTATACATCACCATCACGCGGTCGGCAATTTCGCTGATCACACCCAGATCGTGCGATATGAAGATCAGGCTCATATTTCGCTCGGCCTTTAATTTCAATAACAGCTCTATAATGGTTTTCTGGACGGTCACGTCAAGAGCAGTAGTCGGCTCATCGGCTATTAATATTTCCGGATTACAGCATAGCGCCATCGCGATCATTACCCTTTGTTTTTGCCCGCCCGAGATTTGATGCGGGTAGCTGTCGAATATCGCTTCAGGGCGGGGAAGTTGTACCTCCTTAAAAAGCGCGATGGTTTTCTGCTTCGCCTCTGCTTTGCTTACTTTAAGATGAAGCCGTATGGCTTCTGTAATTTGGTTCCCGCAGGTAATCACCGGGTTAAGTGAGGTCATCGGTTCCTGGAAGATCATGGCAATCCGGTTGCCTCTGATCTCCTGCATTTCCTTCTCGGGGAGTTGACAAAGACCAATCTCATTAAAAAGAATCTTTCCATTAATGACCGATTGACGCTTATCCAGCAACCGCATTAACGCCAGCGAGGTAACAGATTTACCCGAACCTGATTCGCCAACAATGCCGATGGTTTCTCCTTTATTCAATGTAAAAGATACACGCTTAACCGCCTCAAAAAGTCCATTTTGAGTACGGAATTGAATGTTCAGGTCTTTTACTTCCAGCATTATGGGGTCACAATGGTAATGTGCTCGTCGGGTATCAATTCTTCGCCGCGATACCGTCTTAATAATTGAGCAGTGGCAACTACGTCTTTCTGGCAATAGGTGCAAATGCGCCCCAGGTCATTTTCGTTCCAGTAAACGCTGCCAACCATGCTGCCATCTATATCGTCTTTGGGCGTGGGAATATTAAAAATAGCTGTCAGCAAGCTTAAAGAGGTAAAGTTCTTGTAATCGCCGAATTTCCACAACTCCATGGTATCGAGGTGATTGATCTCCCATGGTTTTTTACCTGAAAGCTCCAGTTGCGAAGGTATCCTTACGCCGTTAACCAGCATCCGCCGGCAGATGTAAGGAAAATCGAACTCCTTACCATTATGTGCGCAAAGGATCAGACTCGGCGGCTGCCCGGCCAGTAAGTTCGAAAATTTCTCTAATAACTCTTTTTCATCATGCGATGCAATCGACTTTACCCTTAATCCCGGATTCCGGGCGGCGGTAAATATGCCCATTGAAATACAAATGATCTTGCCGAATTCGGCCCATATCCCTGCGCGTTCATAAAAATCTTCTGCGGTTTCCTCTTTACGCTGATGCAGGGTTTTATGATCCCACAGTTTTTGGAAATGCTCGGGGACTTCATCAAAGCTTTTGTATTGAGGAACGGTTTCAATATCAATTACCATCAGGTTATGAAGGTCGTATTGTTCAAGCATCAGGGCATCTATTTTTGTGGCAATATAACAAATAGGTAATTGGTTTAGCTTCGGTTTTAGAGCGGATATATTAAAAATTACATTTTACTCGATTTTCCGCGTCTTAACTCACTTTGCCAGCACCTCAAATTTCAAATGCAGCGTATTGCCATTGCCGTCTACCAAAGTCAATTGGTGATGCCCCGGAGCCGGATTGAGCGCTATCTGGTGGAAATCTTTGGTCTCACCGACATACTTATCATCCAGGTGCCAGAATATTTTTACGCCGGAAACACGGTGCGCTGCATTGAAGATCACCCTACCGCGACTGCCGTCTGCCTCAAGCGGTACATAGATCTTTGCGTTCTCTTTTGGATAGATCAATTCCATCGGCGGCCCCGTTTCTCCCTGCACGCAATCCGGCCGGAAAGGTGGCAAAACGTGATATTGGTAATTCTTCGTTTTGTAATAATACTCCATCGACGGCGGCAGCACAAACCAGCTTTTATTGACGATTTCGCTCGGGGGTACACAATTACCCGTTACCTGCCATTTACCGTCGGCACTCAAATGTACCAATTGATGATAAGGGCAAACGGGGGCTTTGAGCCCGCTTTTAGGAACCCACATATCGTCGGTATCATCACAATACTGACCTGCGCGATAGCCGCTTTGATGACATACTTTAATTTTTACCATTTCACCTACCGGCATCTCGAACCAGTTGCGGGTCACCGGCAAGAGCCTGAAAATTTCGAACAGGACAGGAGCAGCGGTATTGATGCCCGTTAAATTCGGTCGTCCTTCACCATCGGTATTGCCTACCCAAACGCCAACCACATATTTTGGCGTGATGCCGATTGCCCAGCCATCCCTGAAACCAAAACTCGTCCCCGTTTTCCACGCCACCCGCTGACTTGAACTGAATTGCTGCCACAACATTTCCTCACCAGGCCGCATTACTTCCTCCATTGCCTGCAGTGTATAGTAAATGGACCCGGCATCAAGCAATCCTGATTTTTCCAGTTCCGGCTTTGCCTTTTCTGTTGGCAAACTGTAAACCGGACTGTGGTAATCTGCGGGGTCATATTTGCCCTTATACTTGCTGTAATGATTCAACACACGGGCCATATCGGCGTAAGCGCCGGTAAGTTCCCAAAGCGTATTTTCACCGCCGCCAAGAATAAGCGATAGCCCGTAATGGTCGGCAGGTTTCTTTAAAGTGGTAATGCCGATCTTTTGCAGTGCATCATAAAAACGTTCGTATTTGTACTGCTGAAGCATTTTTACCGCCGGTACATTCAGCGAGCGTGATAGCGCGCGCGACGCCGGCACCGCTCCATCATACCCCAGATCAAAATTTTCCGGATGATAACCGGCTATCTGGGTAGGGATATCCGGCATCAAACTATTGGGCAGCAGCAATCCATCATGCAGCATCGATGCATACAGCAAAGGTTTCAACGTACTGCCGGGGCTACGGGGCGCATTCACCACATCAACATCACTTTCCATTTCCGGGTCTTCGGAATGGGCTATGTTACCCGCATACGCCAGCGCTGCCCCGGTTTCTGCATCAAGCACAACGGCTGCTATGTTGTTAACCTCATTGGCTTTCAACACTTGGTGATGGCGCTCCAGAATATCATTTACCTGCTGTTGTAAGGTTGATTTGATGGTGGTTTGCAGCCGGGTATCACCCTTTTTAACTGCTTTATGATCGGCTTTAAATCTTTCCAGTAAATGGGGAGCCAGCTGGGGCAGGGGCATCGGTCTGTCGGGGACAGGTTCAAATTTGGCTAATTCTGCAGTAGCTGAATCAATGATGCCGGCGTGATACAGCCTGGTTAAAAGCAGGTTACGTTTTTTCAATAATATCATCCGGTTTTTACCGGGATGAACCAGCGATGGCGAGTTTGGCAACACCGCCATGGCCGCCATTTCTCCCCACGATAATTTATCCGGGCTCCGGCCAAAATACCGCCACGACGCAGCATCCAGCCCAATCACATTACTTCCGAAAGGCGCATTGCTGGCGTATAGCGACAATATCTCATCTTTACTATATCCCAGTTCCAACCGCATCGCCATAAAAACTTCTGAAAGCTTATTCCAGATATTGCGTTTGTGTTTGGTGGCCAGCCTGATCACCTGCATGGTAATGGTACTGCCACCGCTGGTTGCGTGTTTGGAATTGATGTGTTGTCTGATAGCCCTGCCCAATGCCAATACGTCAAAACCGGGATGATGCATAAAGCGCTTATCCTCGAACGTAATGATGCATTGTTTAAACTTTTCAGGAACATCTTTATTGGGAGGGAAACGCCATTGCCCGTCGCTTGCTATAGCTGCGCCAAGCAACTGTCCGTCCGCATCGTCAATTACATAAGAAGTGGGGCTTTTAAAAAGGGGACTGGGAAGGCAAAACCAGAATAACAGGAAAAGGGTAAATAAAAACGCAAGTATTATTATTACTTTTGGTCTCTTTAAGAAATTCTTTGCCCGATTTAAACCCAGTCGCATTTATTGAATGAAGATAGGAAAGTTATCAATTATTATCCCCGCCTATAACGAAGGTAATACGATACATTTGATTTTAAACAAAATTAAAAAGGTCGAATTGCTCGACGGCATTCAAAAGGAAGTGATCATTGTAAATGACTGCTCGAAAGATCACACCGAAGAGGCCATCCTGTCTTATCAGCAAAACAACCCCGAACTACCGATAACTTATTACAAACACGAGGTGAACAAGGGCAAAGGCGCCGCGCTGCATACCGGTATCTCCAAAGCCACAGGCGAATACCTCATTATCCAGGACGCCGACCTTGAATACGATCCCGCCGAATACAACGACCTGCTGAAACCCGTATGCAACGGCTTCGCCGACGTGGTCTATGGCTCCCGCTTTATGGGCAGCAATCCGCACCGTATCCTGTTTTTCTGGCACACCATCGGCAACCGCTGGTTAACGTTCGCCTCAAACATGTTCAGCAACCTGAACCTCACGGATATGGAAACCTGCTACAAACTGTTCGATACCAAAATGATCCAATCGATCAAATTAACAGAGAAACGATTTGGCTTTGAACCCGAGGTTACCCAAAAAATTGCCCGTATTCCAAAGATTAGAATCTACGAAGTAGGTATATCCTATTACGGACGTACCTACGAAGAAGGTAAAAAGATAGGCTGGAAGGATGGCGTGAGGGCTATTTACTGTATATTAAAGTACGGATTATTTAAAAGTTGATTAAGTTGGATTGGGTTAGATTAAGTTGATTGAGTTCTCATAGTTCGTCGTTTTTCTTCTTTTTGACAAATTGAATATATCCATTTAACAATTTTAGACACTGATCATATTCGGCCCGGAATGACTGAAACTCTTCCTGAGTTATGAATCGTTCGTCCAATGCGACGATTATATGATCCAATGTTTCCGATAACGAGCCTCTCGCTATAATACAAAATCGTATATTATCCTGATAATGAAAACGTCCATGGCCTTCAGCAATATTGTTGCCGATTGACCGAGAGCACCTGATTATCTGATCGGTCAATCTGAATTTCTCTTCAACCGGGAAGTTCTTAACTACTCCCGAAATGATATTCCTTATCTTCCGGGCCTGCTTCCAAGTTTCAAGCTCTGTAAATGAAGCCATTTATTGTATCCAAACTCTATTTAACATAGTCACCTGATCCAACTTATTCTAACCTAATCAACTCAATCTAACCTAATCAACTCACTTCACTACCTCCACCCACTGCCCCTTTATCAGTGCTGTTATCTCATTATTATACATGGCCTCACAATACGTTGCCGGCAGATAATATTTACCCGTATAAGCCGCGTTTAGCATTACATAATAAGTCGCCTCTTTGTCCTCCGGCAAACTGAAATAAGTATTTACACGGTCATCCCGGATATCCCGGTGGTCTGATGGTGACGAAGTAAATGCCTCGGCATCATTCATCATTCGTGTATTCAATATTTCCCATCCCGAAGGGAAGATCTGCGTTAAGGCCAGGTTATCATACCGCCCGCGTTTGCCGGGGTTTTTAATGGTAACCTGGGCCACAAAATCGGTGCCCTGTTTCAGGCTTGCCGGGTTGATTTCTTTACCGCCGAGCGTGAAATAGCCGATGCGCATCTGCAGGATATCAGGATCAATACGTGTTTCCACGTCGAGACCTGATGATGGCTGCCCCTGTTGTATCAGCCTGATGTAAAGCTTATTGGATCCGGTGTTCTTAATAGTTGCACTGCCACCGTTCGCGGCTATGGGCTGCGACCACAAATACGATTGTGAGCTAACCGGCCCCTTCAAATTGCCCGCCTGGTAATTAAACATCATTCGTGCTGACGATTTGTGCACACCACAATATTGGGCTATCGCTATCAACGAATAAGCGGTCGTTTGCGTGCTGTACCAATCATCCTGTGATAATTTTGATGCTACTGTACGTAATAATTCTGCGGCCTGCTGTCGCTTATTGAGCAGCATAAGCGTTTCTAAGATCATAGACTCATCACGCAGATCGGAGCCGTAGGTGCCATACATTGCGTTGTATGGTTTAACTGTCAATGGCAGTCCGGCTATCATTTGCAGCCCGATCTCCGGCTGTCCGGCCAATTTATAGGCGGCCGCAAGTCTCCAGCGCGCTTCTGTGCCGAGATATTTTAATTCGCGCAAGCGGTTCATGGCACCGATTTCGGGTACACGTGCCAATGCCAGCAGATATAAGCGATAAGCCTGCGTCAGGTCATCGCCGTAATATTTTTTCGGATCGTATGTCCAGCTCAATGCTCTTTGTTTTTGATAGCGTTTCCATTGCTCTATAAAGCCAAGCGGCAGGGTATAACCTTTTGCCTGCGCAGCCAACATGAAGTGACCGGCATAGTTGGTGCCCCAATCGTCTGCCTCGCCTTCGCCCGGCCAGTAGCTTAAGCCGCCATTGTTCACCTGGAAGCCATTTAGCCGGTTAATGGTTGCTTTAACATTCCTGTCTATTTCCGCTTTTTGCCGCGAAGTAAGATCGAGCAGTTGGTTCAGGTACAATTGCGGGAACGCCGAAGATGTAGTCTGCTCCACGCAACCATAAGGATATTCTATCAGGTAAGCCAAACGTTTACTCAAGTTCAGCGGTGGGATGGAGGCAACCTCCAAAGTAGCTTTGTTAGTGCCGTTGATGCCGATGGCCGAATATGGCGCTGTCCAGCTTTCGCCCGGCTGCAATTCCTTTTCCTGTACTTTGGTAACCGGCGGATTTGGATTGCGCACGTTCAGTTCCACATCATAAGCAGCAGTTTCACCGGCACTTTTAGCAATGATCTTCACTTTCCCAACGCCCACAAAATCCTTTACATCCAGATCGAATGTTACCAATTGGTCACCCGGTTTATCAAAGGTAATGGTCTTTTTATTGTTGCCTGCCAGGTTGCTAAACGCGTTCGACTGCACTTCCAGGCTCACCGTTTTGATATTATTTTCCATAGCAAACACGGTAACCGGCAACTGAATTTTTTCCGACGGACCCAGCACACGGGGCAAGGTCGCTAATATCATCAGCGGTTTCTTTACAGCGACAGCTTTTTCGGCTTTACCATAGCTGCCGTTATGCCCTGCAATTACCATCGCTTTTACCGATCCGATGTATTGAGGAAGCGTGAAGTTATGTGTTTGCTTATCACCGGCATCCAGATGATACGGCCCCATAAATTTCACCACCGGTTTAAAACGATTCACCTGTACGTTTTTGTTCTGTCCGTTCGTACCATCGCCGCCAATACTTAAAATGCGTTCCAAACCGCCGCCAAACGCGCCGATCACATAATCAAACAAGTCCCAGGTTTTTACGCCGAGGGCCTCGCGGGCATAGAAAGTCTCGTGCGGATCCGGCGTTTTGTAATTGGTAATATCCAGCAAACCCTCGTCCACAATTGCTATGGTATAGGTCATTTCCTTACCTGATGCTTCTGATACGGTTATAGATGACTGCGTTTCCGGCCTGATCTTGTCCGGCATGCTGATCACCGGTTTCAGAATAGTCTCTGGATTATTCACTGTAAGCGGAATAGCGCCGTACATCCTGATCGGCAAATCATTCAGCGTTTGTGAATGCCTTTGCAACAGCGTTACGTTCACAAACACATTAGGCGCCATGCTGCCGTCAATTTTAAATGAGTAGCGCGTCTGGCCTTTCTTGGTATCTATCCAGTCTGTTTTCAATACCTTGCTGCCTGTTTCAAAGCTGATCAGCGCACGGCCATCGCTCATGGTCGGGATGGTCAGCGTTGCCTGTTCGCCAACTTTGTAGTTCTGCTTGTCCGATGTAAACGAAAGCATCGCCGCTTCAGTTGGATTTGACTGTTGCAAACGCTCCGACCAGTTCGGCCAATCCACATAAATGATCTTTCCGGTTGAGTGGCCGGTAGCCTCATCTTTAACGCGGATCAGGTAACGGCCCCAATCGGCTTGCGGAACATGCAAATTCCATCTACCGCGACCGTTTATCAAACGTACGTTAGACGTTTTTACCAGTTTGTTGTATTGATCCTGGGTGAAATTGCTCATTTCATCGCCACTTTCGTCCCACCACCAGCGCCATTGAATTTTGTAAAGTTCAACCTGAACATTGCGGCTACCTGCAAACGGATGGCCGTTTACGTCAACATCGGCAATGTCGATATCATGGTCTTTATCGGTAACCAGCATTCCCGAAAGCTCACTTCCTTTTTCTGTTTTGATACCTACATAACCCGGGTACGGATTGTATGGCATGCTTGACGACTGGATGCTGAAATTACCGCCCGGCTCAAATACTTTTACCAGGAAGTTGGACGTAAGTTGCCCTGGCGCCTGTTTTTGTATATCGATGTCAGTATTTACATTTGCTTTGCCGTTTTCATCCAGCCTGCCGTCGAAAATGGTCTGTGTTTGCGTAGTGAACGCACGGGTAGGATCGTCGAAAACATAATCTTCAAATCCCTTAAATGAAGTTGACTTTGGCGACAGAAACGCATCCACTTTAGCTTTCAGGTTTTGCGCCGTACCGCCAAAAAGCCATTGCGCGCTTAAATTGCCAGTAGTTCCACCACCTTTGGTTAGTTCTTTGGCCCCGCCGAATGATAGGTTGATCTTCAACCGGTTCGGCATAATGGTCTCTATCTTAACGTTCTTCTCAAACACGGCCCCGCCAACCTTTACCTTTGCCGACCAGTTTCCTGTAGGTGATGATAGCTCGGTAGCGGTATGGAAACTATAAAAGCCGTCGAGCGACTTGCTCTGCGTTATCCTGTGATACAGTTTGCCGTTAACATCGTACAACTCAAACTGTACCGGCAGGTCGGCAGGCAGGGTCTTTAATTTGTCCTCCAAAATAAACGACATATAAATGGAATCGCCGGGACGCCAAACTCCGCGTTCGCCATAAATAAAGCCTTTAAGGCCGCTTTGTATTTGCTCGCCGCCTACGTTGAAGCGGGAAAGGGGCAGCGAACTACCATCGTCTAACTTCAAATAACCCCGTTCTTTGCCATTTTTAGCCACAAGTAAATAAGGCTTTCGTTTCAGATCGAATTTGGCTAAACCGTCGCCGTCTGATGTGGTTTTGAAGATCACCTGTTTTTGATAATCCAAAAATTCCAAATCAACGCCCTTCATAGGTTGGGCGGTTAATATATTGGTTACAGCAACCAGCATACTGTTATCGGTGCCGCGTTTGGCAATCAGGCCTATGTTTGACGCGATGATATTGCGAACGGCCCATTTATCTTTGGTATAATATGAATTAGTACACGGATCACTGCGTTCTTCCCATTTGAAGTTTTCCGGATAATAGTTATCATATCTCGCCCAAAAATCATCGTCTTCATCAGTTATCGCCCCAGAATTCGCACCGAATGAGCTTTGCTCGCCATATTCATATCCTTCGTCCTCGGTTTTAAGCACCGGTGTACCGCCGGCCTTGCAATTGTATATCGAATATTCTTTCCTGAAACCAATGATCACCCGGTAAATTGCTCCGGGTTCAGTTCTCAAAAGCTTATCAATATCCAGCATGAAGCGGTTTTTCTTGTTCAGGTTAAGACTTTTGTCTTCATCCAGCCGTATCGTTTTCTGAACCACAGGCCGGCCCACATGCCGAAGCTCATCACCGCCGTCAAAGCCATTAGTTTGAAAGTACTGCGGTACGTTGTTCTCGTAGATCTTAATCACGCTCACATCCACTGCGTTCAGATTAATGGCCTCAAAGGGCATCATCAGTTTACCGGAATCGGGTAGGATTACGCCTTTACCCGGTACGGTAACTGATGGCAGCCTGTTCTCAAAAAATACGTTGGCCGAATAAGTCCTTCTGATCTTTTTGTGGGAGATATTTTCAACGCCTTCATTCACATAAGCGGTGTAGTTGCCTTCCATGCGCTCGGGTGCATAAATTTTAACTGTGCTTCCGTCAATGGTGTAAGCAGCCTCCGTAACATTATTTATGCCTGCCAGGCCGCTTAATTCCTGGCCGATCATAATGTTGTCGGAGAACTGTACCAATACATATTGATCATTTTCCTGAATGGCTTTAATGTCCAGTACCTTAAAATCACCAATAGCGGGGATATCATAAGCCTGGCTGCCATTCTTATCGATATTCAAACCGCTTCCGTTCCAGGTCACGGTGAGTTTATTAGCTGCCCCGGTGGCACGGGTTAACTGATTGACTGTAAAATGATGCGTCCTCGTTATCGTATTGTGCTGCCAGGTAACCGCCACGGGCGTTGCATAGTTTGCAGCTATGATCTTTTCAACCAATGCCGGGTCTTCGTTATCGGCGGTCTGAACATAACCTTCCAGCCTCATCTTGTCTATCGATGTATTGGCGGCCGTCCGCAACCCGTTAAAAGTTACCGTATAATCGGGTTTTATGGTTTGAAAGTTAAAATTGAATTCCTCAAACCTATCGTCCACATTAATCAGTTTGCCAAGTTTAAAATCTACAGCGTAGTTTTTGTCCGGATCGAGTTTTGCATCCGGCCTGAATTCTATTGTGCTGGCGTCGGTCCAGTAGGCCTTGCCTTTTATAGATGGTGAAAAGCTGAAGATATTATCAGCTACAGCCGCATTTTTTTCGTGGCTTACCTGAACACTGTTCGCCAGCTTAATTTTAATGGTGCTGTTTTTGGATATGATGCCGGTGGTGTACGACTCGATGTACTTGCTGAATTCCGGGTCGATGGCCGGTTTCTGCCTGTTACGAACGACGATAAAAATGATTGAAACTACCAGTATTAGAAAAATACCGATGCTGATTAATCCTTTTCGCGTGCGGAAAAGGCTGTAGACGTTATCCATGAAAAGGCTGATTAATTACCATGAAATTTAGGAAATAAATGGTAACAAATAATCTTTTCATGAAAAGAATTTTTCCTGGTCTTTTATAATATTCCGGGCTTAATCCCCTAATGGATATTCGATAGTTATTTAACTTTCAACCAATCATTACTCCAACCTTGTTCACCACAGGCAGGCGCACAAAATTCATCTCAACAATGCTTTCAGGAAGGAAAATGAATTTCTTATCAAAGATATCTTTGCCGATATAATAACTTAACCAGTATTCATTGTTCAGCCCGAAGGTCTGCTCATCTATCGGCTCCACCAGCTTAAATGAATTGGGCTCCACAATTGGGATCATGTGGCGCAATACAGAGGTTTTAACCTGTACGCCGTCTTTCTCACCGTATCCTTTTGAAGTGATCAGCACATTCTCTATCGGTTCGTTTTTCAGGTTGATCAAATACACGTACCAGATCTTGCTCTCGGCAGTTTCCTTTTCCAACGCCACCGCAATCGCAATATCTTTTACTGTATTATCCGGGAGGTCTTTTATCATAGTTCAGTTAATTAAGTCGTTTGGGTTTGATTAAGTCGACTGAATTCTGAAAAGCAATACTTAACCAATCATTCACTTAATCAACCAAAGCTATTTCTTCTTCGCAGGAGCCTTCTTTTTAGCAGGGGCTTTCTTAGCCGCAGGTTTTGCTGCCGCAACAGTCTTGCCAAAACGTCCCTTTTTAACTTCCGGCGTTGCGTCAGCTAAAGCTTTGCATTCTTCGTAAGTTAAACTTTGCGGGTCTTTGTCCTTAGGTATCTTAACGTTCAGCTTGCCGAATTCGATATAAGGGCCCCAGCGACCGTTCAACACCTTCACATCCGGATCTTCGTCGAATGATTTGATCAGCCTTTCCGCATCTTTCTGACGTTTGGCCAGGATCAGCTCAATTGCCTTTTCTTCGGTCACATCCAGCGGATCGATATCTTTTGGCAAAGACACGAACGCGCTGTTATGCCTGATATAAGGACCGAATTTGCCGATTGCGACAGTCATTTCCTTATCTTCAAAAAAACCCACTTTCTTTGGCAGCTTGAATAACTCAAGCGCTTCTTCCAGTGTGATCGTTTCTATACTCTGACCGGTGCGCAGACTGGCATATAGCGGTTTCTCCTCATTGTCTTCGGTAGCGGTTTCGCCAACCTGCACAAACGGGCCGAAACGACCTATTCGTACCGAGATCTTTTTACCGCTCTCCGGATGTATCCCTAATTCGCGTTCGCCTGTAGCTTTGTTGGCAGTTTGAGTAGTATTCTCAACTTCTTTGTGGAATGGCTCATAAAAGCTGTGCAGCATTTCCGTCCATTCCTTCATGCCCTGGGCAATTTCGTCGAATTGCTTTTCCACGTTTGCAGTAAAGTTGAAATCTACTATACCGTTAAAATATTGCACCAGGAAATCATTCACCACAGCGCCAATATCCGTAGGAAATAATTTGCCGCGTTCAGCGCCGGTGTTTTCTATCTTTTCTTCTTTGGTGATCTTGTCGCCTTTAAGCGTTAGCACGCGGTAAGCACGTTGTTTACCTTCTCGCTCTTCCTTAACAACATAACCGCGGTTTTGAACTGTTGATATAGTAGGGGCGTAGGTCGACGGCCGACCGATGCCTAATTCTTCCAGTTTCTTCACCAGGCTTGCCTCCGTGTAACGTGCCGGTGGGCGTGAAAACCGTTCAGTAGCCGACATTTCCTGCAAGGCCAGTCTTTGTCCTACGGTTAAAGGAGGAAGCATAGCGTTTTCGCCATCCTGAAGATTATCATCCTCATCGTCGCTCGATTCCAGGTAAACTTTCAGGAAACCGTCGAACTTCATTACTTCGCCATTGGCAACCAGGTCTTCTTTACGGGTTGATATACTGATCTTTGCAGTGGTTTTCTCAAACTGCGCTTCGCTCATCTGCGAGGCTATGGCGCGCTTCCAGATCAGGTCATACAAACGCATTTCAGATGAATCGCCCTGTATTGAATGCTGACTGAAATAAGTAGGCCGGATCGCTTCGTGCGCTTCCTGGGCACTGGCACTTTTCGTTTTATATTTCCGGTGCTGGTGATATTTATCGCCGTATGCCGATATAATCTCAGCTGCTGCAGCGTTCAAAGCCAGATCAGACAAGTTAACCGAGTCGGTACGCATATAGGTGATGTGTCCCGACTCATACAGCTTTTGTGCCACCTGCATGGTACGCGAAACCGAGTAGCCTAATTTACGGCTGGCTTCCTGTTGAAGGGTAGAAGTTGTGAACGGTGCCGCAGGTGCTCTCTTTGATGGACGGGTTTCTAACGATTTGACGTCGAAATCAGCGCCCAAACAATCCTGGAGAAATTTCTCCGCATCCTCTTGTTTCGAAAAACGCTCAGGCAATTCGGCTTTAAACGCCTCGCGGCCTTTGCCAAAAATGGCAACTATTTTAAATGCCGCTTCCGATTTGAATTTATTGATCTCACGTTCACGATCCACGATCAGCCGTACAGCAACTGACTGCACGCGACCTGCTGAAAGTGATGGTTTTACCTTTTTCCATAGCACAGGCGAAAGCTCGAAACCAACCAGCCTGTCCAGCACACGACGGGCTTGCTGTGCGTTAACCAGGTTATAATCTATTTTACGCGGCGTCTCGATTGCTTTTAAGATTGCCGGTTTGGTGATCTCATGGAATACGATGCGTTTGGTGGTCGCATCTTTTAAGCCTAAGGTTTCGAATAAGTGCCAGGAGATCGCTTCACCCTCCCGGTCCTCGTCGGACGCGAGCCATACAGTCTCTGCTTCCTTCGCTAATTTCTTTAATTCGCTAACTACCTGTTTCTTATCTGCAGGCACTTCATACTTCTGTACGAAGTTGTTGGAGATGTCAATCGCATCGTCGGATTTTACAAGATCGCGAATGTGCCCATAGCTGGATTTTACGGTAAAATCTTTACCAAGATAACCTTCTATGGTTTTAGCTTTTGCCGGTGATTCGACTATGAGTAGATTTTTTGCCATTAAGCTTTTTTTTGCAAAGAAAACATAAAGTAGGGGAAACGCAAATTTGTTTTTTGAGAAGTGTGTTGGAAAAGCATGTTGTAAGGTTCGAAAGTTGTAATGTTGAAATGTTGTTATTTGGGTCGAATTTAATGAGGTTATTCGCCATGCAGGCAACATTCCAAAATTTCAACTTTACAGCATTTCAACAACAAACTACATCAGAAATCCACCGCCCAGCAGATCGTTGCCTTCATAGAAGACCGCAGATTGGCCTGGTGCTATCCCTGAAACAGCATGGTGGAAATCAACTTTCATGTGCTCGCCCATTTGCTGAATGGTACTGGTAGCACCGGCATCTTTGTACCTGATTTTGGTGATCGCTTCCAGCGGCTCGTTTATATTTTCATATTTAACCAGGTTCAGGTTTCTTACCCACGCCTGTTTGCGTTCCAACTCGTCAGCTGTGCCCAATACTACTGTGTTGGTATCAGGCTGTATATTAGTTACAAACATAGGCTGACCTAAAGCTATCCCCAATCCCTTGCGTTGCCCTATAGTGTAGAAAGGATACCCCTGGTGTTTGCCAACAACGGTACCATCTGCTAAAACAAAATTGCCGCCGGCAACTCGCTCCTCCAGATCTTCTACTTTGTGCCGCAGGAAGGCCCTGTAGTCGTTATCAGGGACAAAGCATATTTCATAGCTTTCACTTTTGGCTGCCAGTTCCTGCTGCCCCATGTCAAGCGCCATTTGCCTGATCTCCGGCTTTGAAAAACTGCCCAATGGAAATTTAGTACGGGCAAGGTTCTTCTGTGAAACTCCCCAAAGTACGTATGATTGGTCTTTGTTTTCGTCTTTGCCTTTAGAAATTACATAGCGGCCACTATCCTGTAAACGGATATTGGCGTAATGCCCCGTTGCAATAAATTCGCAATCCAGTTTATCAGCACGCTTTAACAGGGCTTCCCATTTAATGTGGGTGTTGCACAAAACGCATGGGTTAGGGGTACGGCCGGCAAGATACTCATCAACAAAGTTGTCGACCACAAAGTCGCCGAACTCGTTCCTTATATCCAATATGTAATGAGGGAAGCCATACCCGACTGCCAGTGCACGGGCATCGTTAATGCTATCCAGACTGCAGCAGCCGGTTTCTTTTGAACTGCCGCCAGAGGAGGCGTAGTCCCAGGTTTTCATGGTCAGGCCAATCACTTCATAACCCTGCTCGTGCAGCATCACTGCCGCCACCGAACTATCAACTCCGCCGCTCATTGCCACTAATATCCTGCCGTGCTTACTCATAATTTTGCAAAGATACGCATTACCGCTCTGAAAATTTGACCATTATAGAATTTGACGGTTAGCTGATAGGGGCGGGAAGAGAATCAAGAGTCAAGATTTGAAAAAAATACTCTTCTATTTACGTCATTTTGGCAAAGAAAACTCTGTATTCGATAATTCTCTTATTTAATTATAGGTTAATTATAATTAATAATCAAATAATTATATCATTCAACTGAATAAAAACTTAACTCAACCAACTCAATATTACCCAATCAACCACTCATCTAAGCCCTCACCTGCCCATTCCCTTTAACTATCCATTTGTAGCTGGTCAACTCCTCTAAACCCATCGGGCCACGGGCATGAAGTTTCTGCGTGCTGATACCGATTTCTGCGCCGAGGCCAAATTGGGCGCCGTCTGTAAAGGCGGTTGAGGTATTTACATAAACTGCTGCTGCATCTACGTTATTCAGGAACGTCTCCATATTTTTCGGGTTTTCGGATATGATGGCCTCGCTATGTTTGGAGCTGTATTGAGCAATGTGTGCTAAGGCTTCTTCAAACGTATCCACCGTTTTAATGGCCAGTTTCATCGAAAGGAATTCCGTTCCGAAATGAATTGGATCAGCCTGCTTTAAAAGTTCTGAAGGATAATTACCGGTTAATATTTCGAATGAAGCAGCGTCGGCAAATAACTCCACCTGCTTTTCTGCCAGCTTATCTGCTACGGCAGGCAAGTCGTCCAGCCTTGATGAATGAATGATCAGGCAATCCAGCGCATTGCATACACTTACACGCCGGGTTTTGGCGTTGAAAATAATATCGACGGCTTTATCCAGATCTGCAGAATCATCAAAATAGGTATGAACAATACCCGCCCCGGTTTCAATTACAGGCACCTTGCTGTTTAGCCGGACATTGTCGATCAGGTTCTGACTTCCGCGTGGTATCAGTACGTCTACAAAGCCTATGGCATTCATTAACGCATCTGTTGCTTCCCGTTCGGCTGGTAAAAGGGTAGCGGTGTTAACATCGATATTGTGTCTCGTCAGAACCTCGTGAATAATGGAGATAATTGCCCGGTTGGAATAATCGGCATCACTGCCTCCCTTCAAAATACAAATGTTACCCGTCTTGAAGCAAAGTGAAAATACATCGAACGTAACATTAGGCCGGGCCTCATAAATAACGCCTACCACGCCCAGCGGCACTCTCACCTTCGAAATATGCAGCCCGTTTGGCATTGTACGGTCAGAAAGCACTTCGCCCAATGGACTGTTCAGCGAAGCAACATTATTGATCTCTTCTGCAATATCTACTATACGTTGGGCGGTCAGCTTCAGCCGGTCGTATTTTGGATCGTTGGGATCCATGCGGTCAAGGTCTTTTTTATTCTCCAGCAGTAGGAATGCTGCCTGGTTAATGGCCGTTTGGGCCAGATCATGCAGCACCCGGTTCACGACATCAGCGGTGATATGCTGACGGCCGGCCACTACGGCCTTTTCAAAATATGTGATATACTTGTTCAACATTCTAAGTAAAGATAATCATAATGAATAAGCGCTTTCTGATTCTTTTGACCAATCATTCCGGCTGCTTTGTCTGAGCCGTATTCGGCAATGCCTAAGCCAATTGGTTTACTTTGCTCGTCTACTAACTTGATGATCTCGCCTTTTTTAAAGTCGGAAATGATATTGACGACACCCACGGGCAGCAAACTTGAAGCCTTGGCCGAAGTGAGCGCAGTTACTGCCCCGGCGTTAACCTGCACGATCCCTTTAGCGTAATTACCCGAATGAGCGATCCATTTCTTTTTACCTGATGTGCTTTTACTTGGAATGAAGCGTGTGTGTTTTGCATTTCCTGCCAAAACATCGGTTAGAATATTATCTTTAGTCCCATTGGCTATATGAACGGCTATGCCGAGCTGGGCCACCTTTTTAGCCATCGTCGACTTGGTGATCATACCGCCCCGCCCGAATTGTGACCGGCCCGAACTCACAAACGCCGAAAAGTCGACAGGAGATACCCCTACTTCTTCAATGATCTTTGCGCCTTCCTTATCCGGGCTGCCGTCATAAATGCCATCCACATTGGTCAGCACAATTAATGCCTGCGCATTCAGCATCGAAGCGATCAGTCCCGCCAGTTCATCGTTATCTGTAAACATGAGTTCAGTGACAGAAACCACATCGTTTTCATTAACCACTGGGATCACATGATGCTGCAGCAAGATCTTAAGGCAGTTCTTCATATTGAGGTAATGCAGCCTGTCGCGGAAGTCTTCTTTGGTCACCAGCACCTGGGAGCAGAGGATATTGTATTTTTCAAATTGCTGGGCGTAGGTGTTAATGAGCTTTACCTGGCCTATAGAAGCAAATAACTGCCGTGTGGCTATGGAGTCGAATTTTTCTGAGATAGCTATCAGGCTTCGCCCTGAAGCAACCGCACCGGAAGAAACCAGGACAACTTCTATACCCTTTCTTTTTATCGCGGCGATCTGTTTTACAAGGTGATTGATACGATCAAAATCGGGCAGACCGTCCTTTTGAGTGATGACGTTCGACCCGATCTTGATGATTATTCTTTGGTAATTATAGGCCATTTATTAGTAATAAATGACGCAATATACGACGATTTAATATTGAATGTTATAAAAATAATATGATTTGATGTAGTTACAAATGATTTTACTGCCGTTTATTGAATTTTTAAAGTAAATTTAATGTTATTTTGGTTGATTTTTACTTAAAATAATCGTTAATATCATCAAAATATATAAAAATCGAGTAAAAGTCATTTTTTTAGCTGATGAATCCCTTAACGTACTCCCTCGTAAGCTCTTCCCGTGGATTGAGCAAAACCTCTTCTGTCGGGCCGAATTCTATGATCTTACCCATATACACAAAAATGATATAGTCTGATACCCGGCGGGCCTGGCGAAGAATGTGCGTTACCAGAACGATGGAATATTTTTCCTTCAGACTGATGAAGAGATCCTCAATAATTGCAGTCGATACCGGGTCGAGTGCGGATGTAGATTCATCGCCCAAAATTATTTCAGGACCAACAGCCAACCCGCGGGCAAGGCACAAACGTTGTTGTTGCCCGATAGACAAACGCGTTGCAGAGGAATTTAAACGGTCTTTAACCTCGTTCCACAGCCCTGTGGCTTTCAATTGTTGCTCTACCAACTCGTCTAACTCCTGTTTTTTGCGAATACCGTGAATCCGGGGACCGTAAGCTACGTTGTCATAAATCGACATGGGCAGCGGGAATGGCCGCTGGGAAAGTAGTCCCATTTTTTTGCGGATGTGCGTTACCTCGGCATCGGGTGCATAAATATCTTCGCCATCAACCAATACCTTGCCGTCGATCTTTACATCGGCGGTGTTATCCAGTAAACGGTTAAATGATTTGAGCAACGTGGTTTTGCCGCAGCCTGATGGACCGATAATGGAGGTTACCTTTTTATCGGGAATATTGATGCTGATATCCTTCAAAATGCGCTGATTACCAATGTGCACATTTAAATGTTGTACGCTTATATGTGGAGTTTTAGTCATTTAGATTTTGTGTTTGGAGAATTTTTTGATCAGGAAATCGGACAGAAGGGTGATGATCAATACAATTACGGTTAATATCAATGCAGAGGCATAGCCCCGGCCCTGCACCTCTTCAACGGGGCTTCCCAACTGGAAAAAGATTGCTAACGGAAGGGTAGCCGCAGGTTCATGCAGGGATGTGGGAATATTATCACTAAAACCCGCTGTAAACAACACAGAGGCTACATCGCCAATGGCCCTGCCGAAAGACAATAGTATGGCGGTGAAAATACCCGGCCTGATCTGCCGTAAGATCACTTTCGACATTTCCCAGCGCGTTGAGCCTAACGACAGCGCGGCGTCCCTCAATTCTAACGGAACGGTGCGAATCACCTCATCAAGTGTTCTAACCAAAATAGGTATCACCAATAGCGTCACCGCGATTATCCCACCCAGCAGCGAAGCCCGCAACCCGAAATACACCATGATGAGAAAACCGAATGCGCCGTAAACGATAGACGGGATCCCAAACAACACATCAAACGCCATGCGGACGGTATTGGACCAAAAACGTTTGCCATCCATATACATGTTGATATAAATGGCTACCGGTATGCTGATTAGCAATCCTAAAACAGTCGCGCCACCCGCCACGTAAAAAGAGCCGATAATGGCGTTCAGCACGCCGCCTTCCTTGCCTATGTAGAACCCTCCGCCCGGCGTTTTGGTGATCATATCCAGGTTCATGTAATGGATACCCTTGATAAATACCGTTCCAACGATCAAAAAGAAACTGCCACCAACAATTATGGTGGCTAATATCATCAGTATCCGGAAAAATAGTTCTTCTAATTTTCTTCGTTTCATGCAGCCAGTTTCCTTTCCAAACGGGCTAATATCACCCTCGAAATAATATTGAACAAAAGAATGATGATAAATAGCAGCAGCGCGGCAAACATCAACGCCGAATCATATAGCGGAATGGAAAGCATTTCGCCATAATTATTGGCAATTAGTGCCGGTAGCGGATATCCCGGATCAAATACCGAATGCGGTACATCGGCATTATTCCCGCAAACCATCAGCACCGCTATCGTTTCGCCGAACGCACGTGAAACAGCCAGTACTGTTGCGGCAATGATGCCGGGCAGCGCTTTGCGCAGAATCACTTTTTTGATAGTTTCCCATTTAGTGGCGCCCAATGAAAGCGAAGCATCTTTCAATTCCTGCGGAATGGTTCTTAATACCTCACAGATAATGCTAACGATGAGCGGAAAGATCATTACTGCCAGCACAATACCGCCCGCTAATACGCTGTATCCTGTAGAAAATTCAACAAAGTGAGGCGCAATATGCAGCTGAATCAGCGGAATAATAAACAGCACGCCCCAAACGCCAAATATCACCGGCGGGATACCCGATAGTAAATTCACAAAAGGTGTGAGTATCCGCCTCACCCGTACGGGCGCATATTCAACAATATATAAAGCGGTAAGTACGCAAAGGGGTAAGGCTATGATAATGGCAATTGCCGTTACCCATAAGGTGCCCATTATAAACGGATAAAAACCAAACAATCCCTTGAGTGGTTTCCAAACGCTTGTGGTGATCAGTTCACCCCACGAGAGCCGGTGAATGATCGGGATGGATTTATAGTACAATCCAATACCAATAACCACTAATAAAGAAACTGATGCCAGCGTAAAAACCAGCATCAGTTTAGAAAGTAATTTATCTTTTAGTAAACGCATGTTTTTTGATTGGGTTGATTAAGTTAGATTAAGTTGATTAAGTTAGATTAAGTCGCGGGAGTAGTAGTAACCCAATTAACTTAATCCAACTCAATCAACCACTCAATCAATCAACTTTTCTTAACTCCTCCTGTATTTTGGCTTTCGAGAGTGCGATGTAACCATTCTCATCAACATCTTTCTGGCCGGTGGTTAAAACAAATTTTACAAACTCTATCAGTTCCTTTTTCTTCGGCTTGCCTTTGAACAGGAAACCAAGGTTACGTGCCGGTGGCGAGGGGTATTTGCCCGCGGCAATGGCGTCTGTCAGGTGGTCGACGGTATCATAAAAGTTCTCGTCAGCATCTATTTTGCCATTTCCGTTTACATCAATAGGTAGTGCATGAACACCTTCCACCTGTTTGCGGGTTTTCAGATCGTATAGATAGGCAATATTGTTGTAGCCGATGGCGGTAACATCTTTTTTTACGGCCTGAGCTAAACCCGGATCGCCGTAAACACCTACGCCTAACAGGTCTTCCTGTTTTTTGCCGAAGTATTTCGCCCAGGTTTCGCCGGCACCCGCTGCGTCCGAACGATTATAAACGTGGATCGGTACGGAAACCTTACCCGCAACCTGGTTCCAGTTTTTGATGCTGCCGGTTACAAAGATGTTCAGGAACTGATCGCGCTTTACGCCTTTTGCCAGCAGAGCCGCCGCATTAGGATTTCCTGTATTGAATGTTGGTAACACTGCGTCCTTAGTTACATAAATGGTATAAGCACCTTTTTTCACCTCAGATGGGTCGATATCGCGCGAAGCTAAACCGATATCCACCAGTCCCGACAATGCGTCGGTAATACCTTTACCGGCACCACCTGCCGAGATATTGAACTTAACGTTAGGATGCAGCTTTTTAAACTCGTCTGCCCACTTTACTGTAATAGGATACAGGGCAAATGCACCTGATATGCTAATGGTGCCCGAAAGGTCGTCAAACGGCGGCTTTGCATCTTCACGCTTCACAAAAGATGAGGCAATTACCGCTATTGTTAAAACTGCTGCGCTTACAATCAGCGCTTTTGGTTTCAGGAATGTTGTTTTCATATAGTCTGAATTAGAATACGATTTGTAATTGTGCGTTAAGCAGGTTGTTCTTTACCTGCACGGTTTGTTCGCGGCGGATGCTGTAATCGATGGTGAACCTTGTCCAGTCGTTAAAGTAATAATTGAAGCCGCCGATGTACCAGTTGGAACGATCTGTGTTTTTGGTTTGTGTAGGGTCGTAAGTGTCATATTTCGCGGCAAGCTGTAAACGTTTGGGGATCACGAAATAGGCCGCCTGCGCGTACCAGCCTTCCCTTTTGATAGTGCCGTCGGTTCCTTTATCATACTCTGCCGTTACCGATAGCCCGTTCCACACATAGCGTGCGTCAAAACCTGTACGATTTCTTTTTTGATTGGTTGCCGGTGTACCGTAGTTACCTAAGCCGTTGTAAAAATCGGCAGATACGACAAGGTTCTTGATTGGATGGATGCTTAAACGGCCGCCATAGTCCTTACGGTTGTTATTATCCGTAGTTACATCGTAACCCGCACCATTGAAGACACCGAAGGTATAATCGAACAGATATTGATCATCTATCTTCGCAAAGCTTCCATTGATCTGGATACCGATATCGCGGCCGTTTGAGTTACCGATGACGTCTTTGGTACGTGATACCAGCGCCTCTACTACTTGTGATCTGTCCGAAAATTCCAGTTGGGAATCAGAGGTCAAACTTTCTATAGAAAACGGGATCTTAAACTGACCGGCAGTAAATTTTAAAAAATCGGCAATTTTATATTGAACGAAGGCGTCCACCAGCTTTACATTGCTCCCTGCAAATTCGCTGTAAACATCGTACGACCAATCATCGCTGACATTCCCGCGCAGATCCAAACGCACACGGCGAAGGTCGAAGGCATTGTTTACGCCCGATTGTGCAAAGCCCTGGTACCGTGCCTGTACCAAACCGCTTATCTGCAGTGCCCTGCCAATTGATATACCATGCTGGTTAGCAGCCTTATCTTTTTTTGCCTGCTCCTTTAATGCCTGGTCGGCGCGGATCGAATCAGCTTCCTGCTGGGTCAATACATTTTTCTTTATTAATAAGTTCAGCAGATCTTCATTTTGCTGTGCTTTTGTAGTTACTGCTGCGAAAAGTAAACTCAATAGGAGTCCCGTTCTAATTACGTATTGTAATTTCATCTTAAATTTTAGACTTGAAAAATTGTGATTAAATAATGGTTGTTATGCTTGAAAGAGGGAAAGTATCAACAGCAACAACACATGCAATACGATGGGGTGGGACGATAATACCTGGAGAAGAAGAGAGTGAGCAAAGAATGCTTTAGTGTTTTCATTTTGTGCCTATAATCTATATAATCTACCTGTTTAGTAGTGTAAAGATATGCGCTAATATTTCAACTCACAAATATTTTTTCACAAAAACTCTATTTTTTTAATAATACCTTTGATTACCAATTAATTATTAAACAAAAAACCGGCAATAAATATTTATCGCCGGCTATAAAACAATAAAACAACCTCTTATTTTATTGAATATTATCTCCCTCTTTAATTTCATCGGAAGGGTGGAGCACTATTTTACCCGCAGCTTTTAACTTGCCGAATACTTCTGTTGAATCATGACTGGCAAGGCCTTCCTTAACATCGATAAGGTTAGCTTTACCATCTTCAACTGCAACAACATATTCACGTTCGGTAGAACGGACGATAGCATTATTAGGTACCAATAGCGACTTAGCCCCCGAGCGCATCGGGATCTTCACTTCGGCGTACATACCCGGCTTCAGGTTTTTGTTTTTATTGGTGATATCTATTTCGATAGCTTCCGAGCGCATTGTACTCAGCGCATTGGCGGAACGGCTGATCTTCGCGGTTTGCGTTTCACCCGGCATGGCGTTGAAGGTAAAAGACACCGGCTGATCCAGATCAACTTTATCTACATAATCCTCCGGAATAAATACCTCCAGCCGCATTTTATTGATGTCCTGCAAGATAAGCATCGGCTGGTCGGTCGATTTACCCGGCGCAACCAGCGCACCCGGCGAAACATTACGCTGAATGATCATACCGTCAAAGGGCGCATAAATGTTCAGATAGCCCTGCATTGTTTTTACCGAGGCAACATTCGATTTTTCCGACTGTGCCATCGCCGCGTCGGCCTTCATCTTTGCGGTGGCGTTATCAAGGTCTAATGGCGATACCGAACCTGGCTCGCTTGCGGCCTCCTTTAAACGCTGGTATTTTTCCTTGCTGGCCTGCGCATTTTCCTGTGCCTGCAAGTAGCGTGAATTGGCGGCTTGCAGTTGCGATTCCATTTCCGGCGCTTCAAGGGTTAAAAGTAGCTGTCCTTTTTTAATCACCGAGCCGCGGTCTACATACATCTGCTTAACAAACCCGTTCACTTTCGGGAAAAGATTTACCTCGTTGAATGGCTTAAGCTGGCCCGGCAGCCGCACTGACGTTGATAGCGCTTTTTCGGCCACTGTGCCAAATTGAAATTTATTGCTGGTCTTGGCGGCGGCCGGTGTCAGGTCTACCGGTTTTTGGTTACCGGAGCAGGCCGCGAACAATCCGGTTAGCGCAATTAATATAATGGGTTTTAATTTCATGATCTTATATGTTTGAAGGTTTTACTGCTGTAGTTTCATCGGGCATCAGCGATGGCGACTCGTAATTTGTTTTGTTTTGAATCCAGGCGAACACCATAGGCAGAATAAACAAGGCGGCAAGCGTGGAGGCAAATAAGCCGCCAATAACTGCCCGTCCAAGCGGCGCGGTTTGTTCACCGGCCTCGCCCATGCCCGAAGCCATCGGGATCATACCGGCGATCATGGCCAAACTGGTCATTAAAATGGGACGGAGACGGATAGAAGCACTGGTAACGGCCGCCCGTGTAGAGTCGTGAAATTCCAGCCTTAGTTTTTCCGCATTGGTCACGATCAGGATGGCGTTTGCAACAGACACCCCGGTCGACATGATCATCCCCATATACGATTGCAGGTTAAGTGTCGATCCTGTAAGCAGCAAAGCTGTTATCGAACCCAAAATTACCGCCGGGATGGTCGATAATACGGTTAACGACACCTTGAATGATTGATAATTAGCTGCCAGCAACAGGAAGATCACCAGGATGGCAAAACCTAATCCGCTTTGCAGGCTGTTCAGCGTTTCGGTTAATAAACTCGACATACCGCCAATTTCAGCAAGTAATCCTTTGGGCGGCGTGCCTATTGATTTTACAGCTTTTTGAACATCAACAGTGGCTTTGCCTAAATCCTTTTTATAAATATTAGCGCTGATGGTAATGAATCTTCGTGGACCGCTTCGATCATATTCACCCGGCAGGTAATCGGTTTTAAAGGTCGCCACGTCGGCAAGGGTAGGGCTGCTCTGGCCTTTCACCAACGGAATTTCCTTCAACTCATCCATCGTATTCATTACATATTCCGGAATCTGCACCTGAACTGAATACGTATAGGAGTTCCGGTTATCAAGCCAAAGGTTTTTCTCGGTAAAGCGGCTGGATGAGGTACTTGCCGTAACCGAACGCGAGATATCCTTAATATTCAGTCCGAACTGCGAAACCTTTAAGCGGTCGAGCGCAATGGAAATCACCGGGAATTTAAGCGGCTGATCTATCTCGGCATCGCGTAAATAAGAGATTTGTTTCAGTTTGGCTAATACCTTATTTCCGTAGGCTTCTATCTGCTCCATGTTCTTGCCGGCAACCTGCACCTGGATTGGGGTAGAAGCGCCCTGGCTCATAATCTTCTCCGTCATATCTATAGGCTCGAAGCTGACGGTCATTTCAGGCATAGCATAGGCGATGTTCTTACGCAGGGCATCCTTCAGCTCATCCATGTTTACCTTGTAATCCTCATCAAGGTTTACCTGTAAAACAGCTTCGTGGGTGCCCGTGTTGAATACATAAAGGTTACTGCTGCCAAAGCTGCTGGGCACCAAACCGATATAACCTGAACTGATCTTTACGTGATGATCTACCGTCTTGTCTATTATTTGTAATACCTGTTTAAATTTATCCTCGGTACGCTCCAAACGCGTGCCCTGCGGTTCCTTAAGCCTTACCTGGAACTGGCCGTTATTCAGTTTCGGCATCATGTCTTTACCGATGATCACGAAGCCGATGGCTGCTAATGTAATCACAGTTATGAGGTAGATGGAAACCAAAAGCTTTTTCCGCTGCATCAGACGCTCGATAATATTAATGAAGCGCAGCTTTATTCGTTCGAACAGATCATTTTGCTCAGGATGCTGTTGCTCTTCCTTTAGATGTTTGTTTACCTGTATCTCTTCCTCCTTATCTAAGGCCTCGCCCGCGTGGGCATGGATCTGATCGTGGTGATAATGCTGGTAACGTTCAGCCTTGATCATCCAGTTGCTCATGATTGGCACCAGCGTTTGCGCCAGGATATAGGAAACGATCATGGTTAAACCAATGGCCATTGAGAGTGGAAGGAACATCGCTTTCGGCACCCCGTTCATCATAAACGACGGCGCAAAAACAGCGAGGATACACAACAAGATCAGCAACAGCGGGAATGCGATCTCTTCGCAGGCATCATAAATAGCCTTTCGTTTTGATTTGCCCATTTCCAGGTGCTGGTGAATATTCTCTATCGTCACAGTGGCCTGGTCGACCAAAATACCGATGGCGAGCGCCAAACCGCTCAATGTCATGATATTGATGGTTTGCCCGAACAGGCTCAGCAACAACACGCCGATGAGGATAGAAACCGGGATAGTAATTACCACGATCAAACTGCTTCGCCAATCACGCAGGAACAGCAGCACCATTAACCCGGTAAGTAAAGCACCGAGGCCGCCTTCTGTCATCAAGCTTTTTACAGAGTTAACCACAAATACCGATTGGTCGAACTCATAAGAGATCTTCACATCATCAGGCAGCAGATTCTGCATTTCAGGCAGCTTGGCTTTCAAACTTTGCACCACGCTCCAGGTAGATGCATCGGCGGTTTTAACCACCGGGATATAAACCGACCGCTTGCCGTTGATGAGTGCATAGTCTACCGTAATATCTGCGGCATCGGATACTCTTGCAATATCTTTTACATATACCGGCACACCATTTTTCGTTAGCACCGGGATATTGCCGAAGTTATCAGCATCCTTTATCAGCGAGTTCATAGTGGTCAGGTACATTTGATTGCCCAACCTCAGGTTTCCCGATGGCGACATTACGTTAAATTTCGATAACGCTTCAACTACTTCATCTGGTGTCAGGTTAAAGCTGCGCAGTTTATTCGGGTCGACGCTTAATATAATAGAGCGCGCATTGGAACCGAACGGCGGCGGCGCAGACAATCCCGGGATGGTGGCAAACATCGGGCGGATCTTGGTAGCTGCCATATCGTAAATGTCCTTCAGGCTTTCGCTTTTACTGTCCAGTACCAGCTCGCCCACGGGCAATGACGATGCATCAAAGCGGATCACCTGCGGGGGCAACGCACCGGGAGGGAAAAAGCTTTGCGCCCTGTTTACCTGCAAGGCTACTTCGGCGGAAGCCTCGGCCATGTCGGTGCTTTCATAAAAGGAAAGCTTCACAATGGTTAAGCCCTGGATGTTTTTACTGCTGATATTTTTTATCCCGTTTACATACAAAAACTGATCCTGCAAACGGGTAGAGAAGAAACCCTCCATCTGCTGCGGCGACATACCGCCATAGGATTCAATAATATATATTGTCGGCAGGTTAAGCTGGGGGAAGATATCTATAGGTATTTTTATTGCACTGAGCACTGCGAAAATTAAAAGGCTTAGCGTGATCACTACAACGGTGATGGGCCTTTTGAGTGCGGATGTGACCATTGACATATTTAATTATTTTAATAGGGTTAAAACTGTGTTCACCTGGTTCCCGGTAATGGCCTTTTGGAAAAGGGCACTGGTATACTGGTACCTGGCCTGGGCATAGTCTGTTTCGGCGCGGTAGAGGATGCTGAGAGCGGCATTAAGCTCGATGATATCGGTTAGCCCGCTTTTGTATAATGAAAGCTTTTGGCGATACCCATCGTTTGCTGCTTTAAGCTGCCGGGGAATCTCTTTAAGGCGCTCAATTGCCGTTTCCATTTCAGCATCAGCCTGGCTGGCGCCCGCAGCAAGCAATTGTTTTTGCTCCTGTAGTTTATTGATGGAGTAATTGGTAGCGGCCTTTTGCGTACGCAATTTTAGCTGACGACGGCGCAGATCGAACAAATTATATGATAAACTTAACCCCACCAGGTAATTGCCGCGGTCGTAACCATACCCGTTAGAAACAGCGCCATAATTGCCGTTGCCATCTATGCTTGAACCACGTTCCCAAACGGCCGCCTCGAGCGAGATCTTGGGGTTATACAGCTTTTTAACCAGGTCTTCGCGTTGCAGGTTATTTTGGTAGACCGATTTGTAAAAGTTGATCAACGGATGATTGGCCGTGTCTGACACAAACTGGTAGGCATTCGGCTGATTAAGCAGGCTGGTTTCTACAGTGGTGTCGGGCACGATATCCTGATAAGGTAATCCGCTGATGGTAGCAATCTGCAGCTGTAATTGCTTCAATTGATTTTTTAGCTCGATATAATTTAACCGGGCTTTTGATAATTCAGCTTCTGCAATACTGGTATCCACACCTGCACGTACCCCGCTCTTAGCGAGCGACTGTATAGACCGCCTGATCTGATCGTTACGCTGAATATTGCGGTATTGAATATTCAGATAATCCTGCAGGCGCAACAGCTGCAAATAGCTGCCGATGGTATAAGCCTGCAACTGATATTTCGATTGGGCATATTGATTTTGCTCTACCCGGATATCTGAGTTGGCAACCCGGTTTTGGGCCGCATATTTGCCAAAATTATAGATCTCCCAATCAAGCGCAGCAATACCCAGGTTGTCGCCAACGGCAGTGGTAACGCTTGATGGCCGTACGCCACCAGAGCTTGACGGTACAATGCCGAAGCCAAAATATGGGCCGGTGGTATTATTACTGGTGCCAATATCGGCCTGGTAATTTAATTTAAGGTTGGGCAGCCAGCTTGCGCGGATTTCGGCTGCCTGGGCTTGCCGTATCAATATGGCCGAAGAATCGGTGAGCAGCATCGGTGCCTTTTGATCTACCTGGTTCAGCAGCTCTTTTAAAGTTATAGGGGTTGATTGCTGCGCCTCCGCGGTCATTGTCATAAATAACAATGCCAGGAAACACAGGCATCTTTTTAAACTTAACATTTGAATCTTAAAAATTAAAAAATGGAACAGGAATGCGACGGGCCATTTGAAGTGCCGCCGAAAGCTCTTAGAAAATGATCAATGAGAAAGAATTCAGATCAGCAGGCTGCCGTTAAGCAGGTAGGGATCAGAAGAAAAGAGCAAGTTAAATCTTAATCTCCTTAACCTGCCGGCGGTGATTTTACCCGGTGTTTCAAAAAGTGCGGGGAGAACAATACTTAAAAGAAAAGAGAAAGTAAGCAGCACCTGGTCGATGGGGTCGGCAAGTCGTTTAATGATCTGCTGCAGATCAAAGCCGCTATCCTCTACATATTCCTGTTTGCGTTTAGTGAATGCTTTAACGCAAATGTTTGAACGTGTTAACTGGCGCAATGCGGAATAAGCTTTAAAGCCAACAAACGGCTTTGCCATCAGCATAAATGCCGCAAAGCAAAAAAATACAATGGCCGATTTAAACAGGTGCATTTTATGACACGTTAACGGCGCAAAAGTAAAAACAAAATTTTCACCGTTTTTAAACAATGTGTTAGCGTAACATTAATGTTGCATTAACAATTCGGTCTATAGATAATTGATGCTGTGCGGGCCCTGGTTAAACAGCAGGTCGGCCATACTGAGGTTCTTTAAAAAACCTTTCCTGTCTTCAAATACCTGGAAATAGGGCTTCTGTTCAAATTGGCTTGGTTCTTTAGGATGGATAGACGCCCGGAAATCGGCCATGTCCGGATAAGCGGGCTCATAACTTTCTGTGTATTTAAGATCAATTTTTATTTTGGCTGCCTTAAGAATGAAGTGCAAAAGCTGTTCGTTATAATCAAACAGGAAGTCGAATTTCTTTTCGTAGAATGGCGCCAGGTCATTTTCATAATACTCAAAATAAGCCGAGCGGCGGTAGCAGGCCTGCAGGCTTTGCCAGTGCAGGCGCTGCCAGCGGAAATCGTAACTAATCTTAACGTCCTTAACCTTTGTGTGGTTTTTGGAGCCTTTAACAACAGGCACGGTAAGTGCCAGCAAACCATCGGGCGCATAAATATTGGCGCGGTTGCGATATGTTTGTTTCGGAAAATGCTCTTCATGCTCTATCAGTACCACTGTCTTATAAGTATTCAGTTTTGCAAAATACTCAACCGGAGGAAGATAAAACATAGGTAGAACAGCGCCTTTTTCGATCATAAATTTTATGTTTGTAGCAAAAAACCGGACGAAAATAATGATTAAAAAAGTGCTATCAAGGTTAGGCACATTCTTTTTGTACTTACTGTCGCTGCTGCCTTTTTGGTTTTTGTACCTGATAGCCGATATAGTTTTTGTAATACTTTACTATATAACCGGCTACCGGCGCAAAGTTGTACAGGAAAACCTGCGCAACTCATTTCCCGAAAAAACGGAGCAGGAGCGGGCCGATATTGAACGGAAATATTATCACTACATGGCCGATTTAATGCTCGAGACCGTAAAGTCGGTCAGTATGTCGAGGCGATCGGTTGAAAAACGGATGTACTGCACAAATCCTGAAATATTAGAGCATTATTTCGGGCAGGGTAAAAGCATTATAGCCGCCGCCGGCCATTATTGCAACTGGGAAATGGCCTGTTTGAGTTTTGGTTTCCTTACAGACAAGAAGCGGATGATCGTTTACAAGCCACAATCGAATGAGGTTTTTACCGATTTCTTTAACCGCACCCGCTCACGTTTTGGTGCTACCATGATATCAATGCGGCAAACGCTCCGTAAAATGATAGAGTTTAAGAATGAACTTACATTTACGGTACTGGCTTCAGATCAAACGCCTACGTTGCAGGATGCCAAACACTTCGTTACATTTTTAAACCAGCCTACTGCGGTATTTTTAGGTATTGAAAAGCTAACCAAAGTAGTTAACAGCGTAGTGATATTTTACCGTATCGACCTGGTAAAAAGAGGGCATTATACTTATACCTTTGTACCATTGGTAGAAGAGCCGGAGAAAACCAAACCTTTTGAGATCACCGGGATTCATGTCAGGTATCTCGAATCATTAATTAGAGAAAAACCTGAATATTGGCTTTGGTCGCACCGAAGATGGAAAATTAAGCCCGAAGATGTTCATTAGTTTACTGGTTCATTAGTTAATTGGTAATGCAATAGCGATATGTGGGCGAAAACCCAACGCCGTCCAACCAATGAACTAATGAACCAGTGAATCAATGAACTTTTAGTCCAATGAACAAAGAGAGAATGAGTTATACACCTAAAGTTGCCGTGGTAATATTAAACTGGAACGGCGTTAAGCACTTGCGCCAGTTTTTACCCTCGGTTTTAAGTTCTGTATATCCAAATCTCGACATTATTGTTGGCGATAACGCCTCAACAGATAATTCCGTCGAATTTCTTAAACAGGAATATCCAACCATAAAGATTCTTGAAAATGATGCCAATTACGGTTTCACCGGCGGCTATAATAAGATCCTGGAAAGGGTAGAAGCCGACTATTACATTCTCCTGAACTCCGATGTAGAGGTAGCCCCAGGATGGATCATGCCGGTAATTGAGCTGATGGAAAGCGACCCGTTGATCGCCGCCGCCGCCCCTAAAATAAGAGCCTTTAACCAGAAAGATCATTTCGAACATGCCGGAGCGGCCGGGGGCTTTATAGATAGCTATGGTTATCCTTTTTGCCAGGGTCGTATGTTTTATGAGATAGAGGAAGACAAAGGCCAGTACCAGCAATCAAAGGAAGTTTTTTGGGCTACAGGAGCTGCGCTGTTCATCAAAAAGAAATGCTGGGATGAGGCAGGAGGGTTTGATGACCGCTTTTTTGCGCACATGGAAGAGATTGATCTTTGCTGGCGATTAAAGAATATGGGTTACAAAATAATGTATTGTGCTGAATCAGAGGTTTTTCATCTCGGCGGCGGCACCCTTAATGTTGAAAATCCTTTTAAAACCTATCTCAATTTCCGGAATAACCTGCTGCTGCTGCAAAATAACCTGCCATCCGGGCGGGCATTCTTTGTCATCTTCATGCGTTTCTGGATGGACCTGCTTGCGCTTGTCCGCTTCCTGAGCGAAGGCAAACGAAAAGATGCCTGGGCCGTAAGCCGTGCGCACCAGTACTTCGTTGTACACCTATTTAGAAAGAATCCATCCAAAAGGAAAACCGTCAATAAAAATGCAAAACCCAACCAGGAGGGAATGTACCAGGGAAGCCTTGTATGGGCCTTCTTTGTAAAAAAGAAAATGCATTTTACTGATCTTGACCCGGATCGTTTTTGCTGCTGACCGGTTTCTCATCTTCATTGCCCCCTTCTGAAGATATTTTCTTTATCTAATGCAGGCACTCCATCCGGAAAATGCAGGTTGATATCTTTTCTGTCCGAAGGAATTTCAACACCGTTTTTAGCGAATTCCGTGTAGATCTGGATGGTGAGATTACTTTTCAATGTCAGCAACTTATCATCGCCATTAACCCAGAATAAGATCCTGAAATCAAGAGAAGACTCACTGTAACTTTGCAAAAATACCGAAGGTTTGGGGTCTTGCATGATGTCGGTATTACTACTTAATATCTTTTTTAATATTTCGTCGGCTTTAATGATATCAGAACCGTAAGCAATCCTCACAATTATTTCGGCGCGTCTGTAATTGTTGCTTAACGTCCAGTTTACCACGTGCTGCGAAATAAGGTCGCCGTTCGGGATAATTACTTCAGAGCCATCGCTGATCAATATTTTACTCGAGCGGATGCCGATTTCTTTCATAGTTCCCTGCTTGTTATCAACTTCTATGGTATCGCCGATTTGAATTGGTTTTTCAAAGGCCAGTATAATGCCCGACACGAGGTTGTTCACAATATTTTGCAAACCGAAACCAATACCCACACCAAACGCACTGATAATAATGGTCAGTTTTTCGAGCGGGAACCCTGACGCTGCAACGGCCAACAAAAAACCAACGGAGAATACGCCAAGCCTTATTAATAATGCCGAGGTACGATTCTTCTTTTTAGCCACCGAAAGATCATTAACCCGCTGAGCCGAAACATCATAAAAGTAACTGATAACGCGCGAGAGGATAGACGATAGCCAAATCACCAGGATAAAGATCACAAACCCGCCGAAAGTGAACGATGAGCCGCCTACCGTGCGCGGTTCGCTCAATATATCGCCGAGGTAGTCAGCCGCCCAATCATCGATGTTTAAATTCTGGGCAAGGAAAAATAGCCAAACCAGCGCAGCAAGTAACACCAGCGTTTGTTTGAATTTCTTCTGCACGATCTTAAAATCGATATAATTGATAAAGCTGTTAGCGTTTCTTTTAACCTCGAATTGAAGGAATAGCGCCTGCAGAATGATCTGGATTACAATGTACAGGATCAGCGCAAACCATAGATTGAAGGCCGCAGTAACGCCGATGATCTTAGCCAGGCTAAAGCGCCCGGATATGTTCAGCAATACAGACAACACCTGCATGATTATAAAAATGCGCGTGGCAACCCGGGTATAAGAAAGATGTCCATCGGGCGCTTTTTTTACATTCTTCATAAACGCCCAGCCGCCTATTGCGGAGGCAAGGCTTAGTAAAAGAATAACAAACCTATCAATAGGTGTGATTTGTATAAACAGGTTGCTTGCACCGTAAATTATAGTTACTGCAAATAAAAATACCAGGAACCGGAAGCAAACCGGTGAAAAATGCCGTTTAATATAAACCAGCGAAAGGATCATCGATACCAGGAATAGCGATTCGAGGAATACAACCGGTGGATGATCGTAGAAATAGGGAATAACAGCCGTGCCGATCAGAAATGCCGACAAGAATGGCAATTTATGAATATATGGCGCGTGCTCAAAAACAGTATCCGGATTTTCCGCGCGTCTCAAAGTTCTTCTGCGCACGTAAATTATCCAGCTTAGCATTACCAGGAAAAAACCGAAGCCGATGAGGTGAGTGTAGGTTCCGTTCTTAATGAAGTAGTTGTAGAGGATACTGTTTAGCCTGATGGTCCCCCTCAGTGCGGTTTTGAAATCGTCGAATTGTGGTTTTGTCTTCCATAGATAATCAGATTCGCCCGCTATGGCTTTTGCTGCGAAGCGCCGTATTTTAGCGTCGATATGGTCTGACTCATCAAGTGTTTTGGTATAGGCTACAGCGATCTTATCCTGCAATAAGTTGAGTTGCAGCAGGTCGGCACGGTTAAGAGAATCTGTTCTGCGGTACAGTCGCTTCACGCTCCTGCGTTGTGCAAAAAATGCCATACGCACCGCGCTGTCTCCGGGCACGATGTTTAAAGAAGTATCCTTTGCAAATTTGATGAGTTCATTTTGATTTTGAACGAGTTTGGTACCGATATCTTCCAGGTCGCCCTGCCACCCCTCAAGTACGCCCTGGATATGATCCAGGTTATCCCTCAATACAAATAAATAACGTAACGTGCTCGACTTGTGTGTATTTGTGAGACTGTCGATCCTGTTGATCCTTCGTAAAACAGGCTGCATACCGGTGCTGATGTCGGCAGTGTCGATTCCTTCAGACAGGTTGTTATAGATCTGGTTGAAGGTGGCAGTATATTGCTCGATCTTTTGCAGCAGGCTGTTGATCGATGTGTCGGACTTATTGAACGATTGCAGCAACGAATCGCGCAGATGCATCTTATGCCTCTCAGACTCCCGTTTAGAAGCTTCGGGTCTTTTTCTTTTATCTTGTGAAAAAGCAGTGTTAACGGCAAAAATGATCAGCAGAAATATAAATAGCGGGGTAAGTTTAGATATCGTGCGCATGTCGGGGCTTTATTACAATTTTATGCGGTAGTCAAACTTTCAATAGCCAGGCGGTAGGAGTCCATGCCAAATCCGGCGATGACGCCTTTGCAGCTTGCGGCCAGCATGGAATGATGCCTGAATTCTTCACGTTTATAAACGTTGGATATGTGGACCTCCACAACCGGGGTTTTCACAGCAGCGATAGCATCG
Organism: Mucilaginibacter sp.; assembly: GCA_036569325.1. Classification (GTDB taxonomy): domain Bacteria; phylum Bacteroidota; class Bacteroidia; order Sphingobacteriales; family Sphingobacteriaceae; genus Mucilaginibacter. The sequence goes on from DATCQV010000024.1 coordinate 70,661, forward strand.
GCAATGGCGACAGAGGTGTGGGTATATGCCCCGGCATTGAGCACAACACCGTCAAAACTGAAGCCCACCTCGTGAATTTTATTGATAATCTCGCCCTCAACATTGCTTTGGTAATATTCAATTTCGAGTGAAGGAAAACGCTTACGAAGTTCGGTAAGATAGCTTTCAAAATCCGTATTTCCATAAATAGACTTTTCGCGAACACCCAGCAGGTTTAAATTAGGGCCGTTAATAATTTGTATCTTCATCACCTCAAACTTAAATAAAAAATCAATTGGATTGGCGGCCGGCAATAAAAGGTTTTCGGAGTTATTTGAAGCTGGAAAAATCGCTTTCGGGCAACTCGATTGAGGCATATAGCCGCGACATAGAAAAACTGTACCAGTTTGCCGACAGGCCTGAATTTAAGCGGAACCCGGACGGTATAACATTGACCGATCTCCGGCAATTCATCGTATGGGCGGCTGAACTTGGCATGATCCCCTCATCGCAGGCTCGCATCCTGTCGGGTATTAAAGCGTTCTATAAATACCTCCTGATGGAGGACATCATCAAAAGCGACCCATCGGAGCTCCTGGAATCGCCCAAGATCCAGCGCAAATTACCCGATACGTTGAGTTATGAAGACATCAACAAGCTCATCGACGCCATCGATCTTTCCAAACCCGAAGGTGGCCGTAACAAAGCAATACTGGAAGTACTTTACGGCTGCGGACTCCGCGTTTCGGAACTCACCGAGCTGAAATTATCCAACCTGTACCTCGATATTGAATTTATTAAGGTCACCGGAAAAGGGAGCAAGGAGCGCTTAGTGCCCATAGGCGCGTCTGCGATCAAGGCATTGAAGATCTGGATAGAGAATATCAGGGTGCATAATCAGATAAAAAAGGGAGAGGAAGATATCGTGTTTTTAAACCGGAGAGGCAAAAGGCTTACGCGGGTCTATATCTTCCTGTTGATAAAACAGTTAGCCGAAATTGTCGGTATCAATAAAACCATCAGCCCGCACACGTTCAGGCATTCGTTCGCTACGCATTTAGTGGAGGGCGGGGCAGATTTACGTGCGGTACAGGAAATGCTTGGCCACGAAAGTATCACCACAACCGAGATCTACACCCATCTGGACAGGGAATATTTAAAAGGGACGATCATACAGTATCACCCGCGTTCTTGAAGAAGTAGCAGTAGTCAGTAGCTGGATTAATTTCTTTGTTTTACTGCTATTACCACTACCACTATAATCTTATTTCAGAATACTGCTACTTTCGGCTGCAACTGAAAACTGATTTTACAACTGCTACTTACCGCTGCCATTATAAACTGATTTAATCATTCTGTCCCTGCCGCTCATATCTTTTCTTAACTCAATGTTTTTAAAGCCTTTATCTGCCAATAGCTGAACGGTCCTTTCACCGTAACTCTCATTGATCTCAAAAAATAATAGACCTTCTGCATTAAGGTTCGTGGTAGCAAAATCGGCTATTGCACGATAAAATATCAGTGGGTCTGTTTCGGGAACAAATAATGCGGTATGCGGCTCGAAATCGGTCACATTTGTATGCATTTTTAGCTTATCCAAAAGCGTTACGTACGGAGGATTACTGATGATAATAGAGATTTTAGATTTGAGATCTGAGATTTGAGATATTTGATTTAATATATCGGCCTCAATAAACTGAATATCAGTATTGTTAAGCGCTGCGTTTGATTTAGCAGTTTCAATCGCATCCACGGAAATGTCTAAAGCCGATACATTAAGTCCGGGCAGATTTTTCTTCAAGCTAATAGCTATACAACCGCTGCCCGTCCCGATATCCAAAATACTGCCAACTGCCAACTTCAAACTGCCAACTGATTCAATCACCCATTCCACCAGTTCCTCGGTTTCAGGGCGGGGAATCAGCACCGATGGATTTACGTTAAATGTTAGTCCATAAAATTCAGTCGTACCTAAAATGTATTGGATGGGCTTGCCGGTTTTTAACTGTGTAAGAATGTCGTTAAGTCTTGTTTGCTGAGTTTCAGTAAGCGGAGCCTCGGGAAATGCTTTTATCTTAACTTTAGAAAGGCCCGATATTTCGCTGACAGCCAGTAAAGTTGTAGCCTCTATCTCATTTGGCTCATAGATCGGGGTTAATCCCTCTTTATACTCCGCAAAAACATCCTTAACAGTTTTCATGCAACAAAGTAACATAAAAGCTACTTTTGCAGCATGGTGCAACACGAAAAATATATACAGCGCTGCCTGGAGCTTGCCCAATTGGGTGTGGGCGCCGTTAGTCCCAACCCCATGGTTGGCGCTGTTGTTGTATTGAACGACCGGATCATAGGCGAAGGCTACCACCAAAAATACGGCGAAGCGCATGCTGAAGTCAAAGCCATCAACCAGGTTATTGAAAGTTTTCCGGATGCTGCCGGAATATTAAAACAGGCAACTATATACGTTTCACTGGAACCCTGCGCACATTACGGCAAAACACCGCCCTGTGCCGATCTCATTATCAAACATCAAATTCCTAATGTTGTAGTTGGCTGCCGCGATCCTTTTGCGCAGGTTGACGGCAAAGGCATAGAAAAATTAAAGGAAGCCGGTATTAAGGTAATTACCAGCGTGCTCGAAAAGGAATGCCAATGGCTGAATCGCCGTTTTTTTACCCGGGTACAAAAGCACCGCCCTTATGTGATATTGAAATGGGCACAAACAGCCGATGGCTTTTTTGCTCCGGATGATAACAGCCAGTTTTGGATAACAGGTGAAGAATCGCGTCGGCTGGTTCATCAATGGCGGGCAGAGGAAGACGCGATACTGATAGGGAAAAACACAGCTGCGATAGATAATCCCCGATTGAATGTAAGATATGCGCAAGGCCGCGCACCAAAACGCGTGGTGATCGACCGTCGTTTAAAATTAGATCCTACTTTAAATCTATTTGATCAAAGCGTTGAAACGCTGGTATTTAATGAATTAAAGACAGATGTTGATGACAAAATAAAATACATAGCTCTTGAAGACTTCGACCGTTATGTGCCGCAGTACATTTTGTTTCAGCTTTATTTACAGGATATCCAGTCGGTAATTATAGAGGGAGGAGCCACAACATTAAATAGCTTTATTGAAGCGGGTTTATGGGATGAAGCTCGTATTTTTACCGGCGATAAAGAATTGAAAAAGGGAATTAAGGCACCCCAAGTGCAGGGAAGATTGGCGGGTGAATATTCGTCTGGGGACGACAAATTAAGGGTGTTTGTGAATGAAAACTAAAGGTTATTGAGTTAACCTGCATAAATCAACCAAACCAAAACATGCTCTACGTTTTTATAAGTATTTGCTACAGCGTACTGGTTTCAATCATGCTGAAACTGGCCAAACGTTACCATATCGACGTTTACCAGGCCGTAACATGGAACTATTCTGCAGCCATTGTGCTTACCTGGCTGTTTTTAAAACCGCAGCTATCCAATCTTAGTGGTGCTCCAATTTATACCTATGGGTTATTGGGCTTACTATTACCGCTGCTATTCCTCGTTTTAGGAAACTCTGTGAAACTAACCGGGATTGTACGAACAGATGCCGCCCAGCGCTTGTCACTATTTATACCCATTGCAGCTGCATTTTTAATCTTTGACGAAAGACCCGATGCCGTAAGACTTACCGGCCTGGCCATAGGTATTGCTGCTATCATTTGCCTTATCCCACGCCAGAAACAGAAGGCCGGCAAAAAAGCCGGCAGTAATTCATGGATTTGGTTGCTCATTGTTTTCCTGGGTATGGGTGTTATCGATATCTTATTTAAACAGGTAGCGCTGGTTAAGCAGATCTCTACGGGAACTTCCCTGTTTATTGTTTATTCACTGGCATTCGGCGTGGCTATTATTGGTCTGTTATACCAGGTGATCACCAAGACCATGCGTTTTTCCTGGCCTCATATCTTTATCGGCTGGGTGCTGGGCATAGCCAACTTTGGCAATATCCTGTTTTATATTAAAGCTCACCAATCGCTAGCTAAAAATCCCTCTATCGTTTTTTCGTCGATGAACATAGGGGTGATCGTATTTGGTACGCTGGTGGGCGTGCTTATTTTTAAAGAGAAACTTACTGCTTTGAACAAAGTGGGACTGTTGCTGGCAATACTGGCCATCGTAGTTATATATTATCCGCAATTAATAGCGGGCCTTTTTCACTATTGATGTTATTTGACGATACCTACCGTACCATCGAAAAACCTGCTGAAGGTTTATTCCGCGACCGTGGCAGCAAGTTCTTAGCTTTTGCGTTCCCTGTTGTTAACGAAGTGGAACTGAAAGAGTATTTGAATCAATTACGCTCATTACATCCAAAGGCTAATCATCACTGCTGGGCGATGCGCTTAACGCCCGACCGTTCGGTGTTCAGATTGAACGATGACGGCGAGCCCTCGGGTACCGCCGGAAGACCGATCTTAAATACTTTATTATCTCACGACATTACCAACGTTGCCGTGGTGGTAGTGCGTTACTTCGGCGGAACGCTGCTTGGCGTACCTGGTCTCATCAACGCTTACAAAGTAGCAACTGAAGATGCTCTTAAACAAGCAGCTGTTGTACAGAAAACGGTAAACGATGTGTACACCGTTCAATTTAATTACCTGCAAATGAACGATGTAATGCGCATTGTTAAAGAAGAGGGAATTGCCATTCTTACCCAGGATTTTGATAATAACTGCACCATAACCATAACCATTCGCAAAACACAGGTTAACCAGGCACTGGCAAAATTTGACAAAGTCGATTCAGTTACCGTCAAATACCAATATACAGCTTAAGATTGTATCTTTTGGTTGTGCTTTTATCTCAAATTATGATTTCGGGCAACTAAATAAATACGTATTTTAGTCGCACATGCAATCTTTCGAAATCGACAAATCAGACCTGCTGCGTCTTCAAACGGCTCTTGAAGGCGACGACGCTGAATTACAGCGTGTTCTGGGCGAATACCACGCTTCGGAGATTGCTTTGCTTTTTGAGCGCCTCCCGCAGGAAGCTAAGGAGCGCATCATTAATATCCTCCCAACAGAGATAGCTTCCGAAGTTATTTCCGAAATGCACGAGGAGCAGTCGCCTGCCGACCTGCTGGTAAGTCTTGATCCTGAAAAACGTACCGAGATCATCGAGGAACTCGATTATGACGACGCGACCGACATCATCTCGCAGATGGACGAGGAAGATCAGCAGGAGATCTTAGAAGATATCGATCAGGAGGATGCTGATAGTATCCGTGCGCTGTTAAAGTACGACGAAGATACTGCGGGCGGTATCATGAACTCCGAGATCATCAAGATCAATATCAATCTTGATAAAAAGGACGCGCTTGACGAAATTATCCGTCAATCTGAGGAAATGGAGGAGTTTTACACCATTTATGTGGTTGATGACGGGGATATTCTGCAGGGAATTTTATCGGTAAAATCAATACTGAAGGCCCGTCCTGAAGCTCACGTGCGCGATCTGGTCAACACCGATTTTGTTTACGTTAAAGCCGACCTCGACCAGGAAGACGTTGCGGGCCTGATCTCGCAATATAACCTGACTACTATTCCAGTAGTTGATGATAATATGAGGTTGCTCGGCCGTATCACGGTTGACGACATTATCGATGTAATGGAAGAAGAGAGCACTGAGGATATCTTGAAGATCTCGGGTGTTTCTGAAGATGAGGAATTGAGCGGTAACTGGAAAGAGGCCGTTAAAAGTCGCCTGCCCTGGCTGGTTATCAATTTAGCCACGGCCTATTTGGCTGCCTCTGTTATCCGTCACTTTGATTCGACGGTAGAGAAATTGCCTGCCATTGCGGCTTACATGACCATTATCGCCGGTATGGGCGGTAACTCTGCCACACAGGCGCTTGCGGTAACTGTGCGTCGTATCTCATTAAGTGATCTGACCGATAAGCAAGCCTACAATACCGTTTTAAAGGAATTTCTGGTAGGTTTGCTCAATGGCGCCGCCAATGGGTTGATCGTATTCATCATAGCCTGGTGGTACGATGCCAACCCAATGCTGGGCCTCGCATTGTTTCTGGCAATGACAGGTAACCTGATGGTGGCCGGTATTACAGGTGCGTCAATACCGCTGGTGTTAAAACGCGTTGGTATCGACCCGGCTGTTGCCTCATCAATAATCATTACTACATTTACCGATTGCGCGGGGTTTTTATTACCGTTGTGGTTCGCGACCAAACTATTACTACATAACTAATTATATATAATCTGACAAAAAGAATGACCGAAGTAAGAAATAACTGGACGAAAGAGGAGATAGCCGAAATATATCACCGGCCTTTGTTAGACCTTGTTTATGAAGCTGCAACTGTGCACCGCGAAAATAAAGATTATTCTGAGGTACAGATAAGCTCCCTGATATCGATTAAAACAGGCGGTTGCCCTGAAGATTGCGCTTATTGCCCGCAGGCTGCGCGTTACAATACCGGCGTTGATGTGCATGCCATGATGCCTAAAGATGAAGTTATAGCAGCGGCAGAAAGAGCTAAAGCAGGTGGCGCCTCCCGGTTATGCATGGGAGCTGCATGGCGCGAAGTGCGCGATAACCGCGATTTTGATAAAGTGATCGATATGGTGAAGGCGGTAAATGAGCTGGATATGGAAGTTTGCTGCACATTGGGCATGCTCACCGAATCGCAGGCGCAGCGTTTGGCAGATGCAGGTCTCTACGCATACAACCATAATCTCGATACTTCTGAAGATGATTATAAACGTATCATCACAACTCGCAGTTACGACGATCGTTTACAAACATTAGAGCACGTGCGCAAAGCTAAGATCACCGTTTGCAGCGGCGGGATCATTGGTCTTGGTGAAACAGTTGAAGACAGGGTATCTATGCTGAAAACACTTTCCAATCTGCCTAAACACCCCGAATCAGTGCCAATTAATGCATTGGTGCCTATAAAAGGCACGCCATTGGCTGATCAGCCGCGCGTTTCAATCTGGGACATGGTCAGGATGATCGCTACTACACGTATCATTATGCCAAGAACGGTTGTGCGTTTATCAGCAGGAAGAACCGAAATGAGTACCGTAGAGCAGGCATTTTGTTTTATGGCTGGCGCAAATTCTATTTTCGCCGGTGAAAAGCTGTTAACCACGCCGAACCCGTCATTTGATACCGATATGGCGATGTTCGGACTTTTAGGTTTGAAACCAAGGAAAGCCTTTAAAAACGGCAGACCGGGTAAAGTGGAAAACATTGAAGCTGTTGTGGGACAAGCTTAAGATATCGGACTAAGACTTACGAAGTTTTTAAACGGCGAAGCCCTCAATGAGGCCTTTAAAAACAAAAACACACCGAATTAAACTTCGTAAGTCTGATTATGCCAACTTCACTTTTTACTTTTCTTCGCTTCAACATAACCGTTAAAACTAATCGGATCACGGCTGTTACCAATTACTTGCAGGGATGAATATCCCGTAGCGCCAACAGTTAACCTGAAATAACGCACATCCTTCGAACCTTGGCTCTGGGTTTCTTTTGGTGTAATTACAACCTCATATCCGCCTTTTTTTGTGGTAGTTGATTTATAATCAAATTTGGTAGTGTTCACCTTTATGCCACCATCGGTAGGATCGAGCGGCGCTGATGTGGCCCGGCCAAAATAAGGCAGATAGCTATCCAGCGTGTCTTTCGAAACCCTCAGGTAATAACCATAAGTCAACGACCTCGAATTTCCGCGTTGCGGAACTACATAGTCGGCCTGGAAAACATAGTTCTGGGCATCCATCAATTTCTTTACTTCCTCAACTTTTACCGCCTGCTTGCTCGCTTTTGAGCTTTGCGCCCAAACCGTTTGAAAGCATGATAGTACCAATACCGGTACGATCATTAGTTTGAATAATTTTTTCATTTCCTATTATTTAAATAATACAATTAAGCTATTACCGGATAAGATGCGACAGCGCATAAAATTCCATAAATGAATAAGGGTTCGGTAGATATAATTTAAACTAATATACCAAATAAAGGTTTAATAAAAAAGGCCGCTTGTTTAAGGCGGCCTTATATTATTTTATCCGTTTTATTAAATCAGGCTAACACTCCGGTTAACAAACTCGGTAAGTTCTGCACCTGTTAATAATCCTTGCGATAATAAGGCCAGGTCGAAAACTTGTTTTGAAAGGGCGATCTGCGTTTCTTCGTTCTCTTCCTGCGCAATACGGCTGATCAATTTGTGATTACCGTTTACAATTACTTTGTAATTATCAGGCATGCTGCCATAAAAGCTCATACCGCCGCCCATCGCTGCCATTTCTTTCATGCGGCGCATAAACTCGTCCATGGTAATGGTTACAGGTAACTCGTCGGGGCTTAAACTTTCCAGTTCTACTTTATAAGCTACTTTGTTGATAGCCTTATCGAAGATCTCCTTCACTTTTTTGGCTTCATCTTCAGTCAATACGTGGGCCGGCGCATCTTCTTTTTTAATCAGTTTGTCAGCTACATCAGCATCAACACGCTTAAATGACGTTTTTTCCAGTTTATGCTCCAACTGGCCAACAAAGTGATTATCGATGGGAGAGTTCATCAGCAACACATCGTATCCCTTCTTACCGGCCGACTGGATAAATGCATCCTGCTTGGCCGGGTCGTTAGTATAGATGTAAACCAGCTGACCGTCTTTGTCGGTTTGCTCCGGTGCAATTTTGTCTTTATACTCATCAAGCGTAAAGTTTTGCTTCGAAGTGTTGGTCAATAAAACAAAATCTTTAGCTTTCTCATAGAATTTTTCATCACTTATGGCGCCATATTTTACAAAAAGACCGATGTCTGACCATTTTTCTTCGTAAGCAGTACGATCGTTTTTGAAAAGCTCTGCCAATTTATCAGCTACCTTTTTTGTAATATAACTGTTGATCTTTTTAACGTTGCTGTCGGCCTGCAGGAAGCTGCGCGATACATTCAGTGGTATATCAGGCGAATCGATCACTCCATGCAGCAGCATCAGGAACTCCGGAACAATATCTTTTACCTCGTCAGTAATAAATACCTGGCGCGAGAACAATTTGATCTTATTGCGCTGTACCTCGAAGTCGTTCTTCAGCTTCGGGAAGTACAGTACACCAGTTAAGTTGAACGGATAATCAACATTCAGGTGGATCCAGAATAACGGATCTTCAGAGAACGGATAAAGCTGTTTGTAGAAATCGAGGTAATCTTCATCCTTCAGATCATTTGGCGATTTCGTCCAGATTGGATTGGTTTCATTAATGATGTTATCAACCTCAACAGTTTTATATTTTGGTTTGCCCTCCTCGTCGGTACCGTCGTTTTCAGTTTCGGTTTTTGTGCCGAATTTAATCGGAACAGGTAAAAACTTGCAGTACTTATCTAAAATGGTTTGCAGGCGGTTCTTATCCAGGAACTCTTCCGATTCTGTGTTGATGTGGAGGGTAATTTCGGTTCCGCGTTCCTGCAGGCTGCCTTCGCTTAGTTCAAATTCGGTGCTGCCATCGCAGGTCCAATGTGCAGGTTCGGCGCCTTCCTGGTACGACAATGACTCGATCTCAACCTTATCGGCAACCATGAATGCAGAGTAAAAGCCAAGCCCGAAGCGGCCGATGATCTCGTTCGCATCTTTGGCTTCCTTAAATTTCTCCATAAACTCAGTAGCGCCCGAGAAGGCGATCTGGTTAATGTATTTCTTTATTTCCTCGGCAGTCATACCCAGGCCATTATCAGATATGGTGATAGTTTTTGCTTTCTCGTCGAATGCCACTTCAACGCGCAGATCACCCAACTCGCCGTTGTACTGGCCTAATGAGCTCAAACGTTTGATCTTTTGTGTAGCATCAACTGCGTTTGACACCAGCTCCCTTAAAAATATCTCGTTATCTGAGTATAAGAACTTCTTGATGATCGGGAAAATGTTTTCGGTGTGGATCGAAATCGTTCCTTTTTCTTGCATAGTCTATTCTGGTTTGGAAATTAATGTTTTAGTGATGCTTAGGGTCATCAATGGTTGTTCCAAACATCAATTAATTGTCAAATTGGCAGAGCGTTATCAGCCTATATTATTAAGGAGTGCATTAAAGACAGCTTTTAACTGCTCGGCAGTTTCCGTATCGACAATATTTCCGGCGGCGTCAATTTTTGAGCGGATAAACGAGATCAGTAGGTTGGTATCATCGGCCAAACTTGCAGCGATCGTTTTAAGTACTTCCAGTAAAGCAGCATGGCCATTTGCGCCGTCTGTCGATGCTGTGATAAGTGATGTAGGCTTATTGGAAAATGACCCGCTCGATACCGTCCAGTCAATTGCATTCTTTAATTGCCCGGGGATGCCGTGAGCGTATTCGGGGGTGCAAATAATAATTGCATCTGCGGCTTCTGCCTGCTTTCTGAAATGGATCACTGCGTTAGTCACATTTTCATTATCATTACCAGGGTCGAAAGGCGGTATCTGCGCAAGATCATCGTAAATAACAAAATCAATATTAGCAGGGGCGAAGCTTTTCAGAAATAGCAGAATATTATGGTTGGATGAACCTGAGCGCAGGCTGCCCGGAATGGCGAAGACGGTTTGATTAACGTTTGGCATTGTGTCAACTGTATTAATCTTAAGTAATGTTTATGCTATGCAATATGAGGTTCGTAACATTAAGCGTCAATACAATTAACCGTTTATTAACCTAAATTTAGTTTACTAATAATAAACAAAGTTTAGAATTGGTATGTAAAGCGAATTCAACCGAAACCTTATTCAGATACAAATAGAACGATATAATTTAAAAAAACGATTAACTCATCTTAAAAAATAACCGCCTATAGGAAATAAAAAAGAAAAGTAAATACCCGACTACTTGTTCAGTTAATAAGTGACCTAATACTTAAACAAATAAAGACATGAAGACAATAGTTAAAAAGTTATCAAATGCAAGTTCAACTGTTAACGGTAAGTTACCCGGTTCTAAAAAAGAACCGCAAAATGACGACCCGAAGAACAAACAAATATTGCTGATATGGCTTCTCGTTGTACTATCCTGTTATTTTATAGCTGTATTTTTTGGTGAAGTAGTTCCGGCAAAGCCATTAACATGGTCAGTCTCCACTTATGGGATTTCTTCCCTTTTTGCTACGGCTCTGTTGTATTTAATACGCCATTATTTCCCGTCTGCTAAAAATACGCCCAGGAAATAACCCTTAAACTTTTATTGATTATAGATTAGATGCTTCTGGTAAGGCATCTGCTATGTCTTTTAGCTGAGAAACATAATACTTAATTTCCGCCCGGTACACCAAACTGTAATATAAACGTTGAACCGATCCCCTGCGTCGATTGCACCTGGATGTTCCCTTTATGCAACAGCATGATCTGTTTACAAAGGCTCAAACCAATACCACTGCCGCTTTTCCGGGTGCTGAAGAAGGGTATAAATATCTTATCGAGCAATTCAGGTGGCATACCCATGCCATTGTCAGAAACTTTTACCAGCGTACGCCCATTACTCTGTACTTCTGCTGATAACGTTAATTGAGGGTTTTCACTTTCCTTAACGGCCTCGATGGCATTGACCACCAGGTTGATCAACACCTGCTCGATGAGGTTAAGGTCGGCTTCGATAGACAGGGCGGGGTCGCGAAGAATGATCTCCAATTCAATATGCTTCTTTTCGAGCGAAGGCCGCATCAGCGAGTTAAGCGACTCGAAAAGGTTCCGCACCAGTATCTTTGTAAGATCGAGTTTGGTGATCTTGTTAAGGTTCCGGTAACTCTCTGTAAATTTAAGCAATCCCTCGCTGCGGCGTTTTATAGTGTCAATACCGAGTTCCAGGTCTTCCAGTTGGCTGCTCATCGGGCTGTTGGCTATTTCCGGGCTTTGCAGGCGGTTTTTCAGCGTATCGGCCAGTGAAGAAATTGGTGCTACCGAGTTCATGATCTCGTGCGTCATTACGTTCAAGAGCTTTTGCCATGCTTTTGACTCTGTTTCGTCGAGTGCTTCACTTACGTTCTGAAACGCTATGAGTTTATAAACTTTATCTTCGCTCCGCATCACGCTTGCGGTCACCAATATTTTTACCAATTGCTGGTTACGGGTTACGGTCAATATTTTGGCATCGCCCGGTTTAAGCTTTACGATCTCGTTGTACAGTGTTTCTTCGCGTTTTTCGAGCGAGTGGATGGTTTTAAGATAAGGTACGCCGATCAGCCGCTTAAAAGCTTCGTTTATCCAGCCCGTCTCGCCGCTTTCCTGTTCGTATGAAAAGATACCGGTATCTACCAACTCTAAAATTTTCTGCAGGTATTGGTATTGCGTTTCGCGCTCGCGGCTGATGAGTTTAAAAGTGGTGTTGATCTCGTTAAACCCTTTGCGTAGCGGCTTCAATTCGTTGGGTGCCTTGCGCACATCAAAATGACGCGAGAAATCGCGGTAATGTATCGACTCAACAAACTGGCTCACCTCGTCCTGCGCCTTTTTCTGAAACCGGATCAGATCAAGTACCTGGTACGCGCATAACGGAATAGTGATAACCAAAAACAAAGCCTGTCCCGGCTCACCTTTAATGGTAAGATAGGACGATGCCGTAAGCGATAAAAACAGTAAAATAACGCGCAGCACCAGCCGCCATTCGTAACGGTTAAATATCATATTTGCTCAATCTGCGGTACAGCGCGGTACGTGTAAGTCCCAGTTCTTTAGCGGCCCTGGTGATATTTCCGTTATGTTTCTCGATGACGCGTAAAATGGCATTCTTTTCCAATGTGCTCAATGGAATGTTATCATCATCAATAATTGTTTCGCCGGGCGTTTCCAGTATAGAAAATATCAGGTCGTCAGCTCGCAATACGTTGTCATCGGCCATAATTACCGCGCGTTCAATGGTGTATTGCAGTTCGCGCACGTTGCCCGGATAATTATATGACTTTAATTTTTGTACGGCCGTTGTATCAAAATCCATGGCGGGCTTTAAATATTTGCCGGCATAAAGCCTGGCGAAATGACGGGCGAGGATAATGATATCCTCATTTCGCTTGCGCAGCGGCGGCATATTGATCTCTACGGTGTTGATACGGTAGATCAGATCCTTACGAAAGCGGCTTTCATTAGCAAGCTCAGATAACGGCACGTTGGTTGCACAGATCAGCCGGATATCGATATCTACCGGCTTATTGGTTCCAAGCTTGGTAACCTGCCTGTTCTGCAATACGGTTAACAATTTAGCCTGCTGTTGAAGCGATATGTTGCCAATCTCATCCAGGAACAAGGTGCCGCCCTGAGCCTCCTCGAAACGACCGGTACGGTCTTCCCGGGCATCTGTGTAAGCGCCTTTTTTATGACCGAAAAGCTCACTTTCAAAAAGCGTGTCGGTAAGGGCGCCCACGTCTACCTTTACAAATGGTTTATCAGCACGTAAAGAGCGTTCGTGAACGGCTTTAGCCATCAGGTCTTTTCCGGTTCCGTTTTCGCCTAAAAGCAGGATGTTGGCATCAGTCGGTGCAATTTTGTTCACCTTATAAAATATATCCTGCATCACTTCCGACTCACCTAATATCGACGTATCACCAGCCGAGCCCTTTGTCGAACTCTTTGTGGTTTTGACGCCTTCTTTTTTATCCAGCAGGTCTTTTATCGTATCGATCAGTTTCTCGTTATGCCACGGTTTAACGATAAAATCATTGGCGCCTTCCTTTAACGAGCGTACGGCCAGGTCGATGTCGCCATAAGCAGTAATCATTATTACACATACCGCCGGTTTCCATTCCTTTATCTTGCGCAGCCAGTATATGCCTTCGTTTCCGGTGTTAATGGCGCTGTTGAAGTTCATATCCAGCAAAACAAGGTCTATCTGGTTACGTTGCAGCAGCCAGTTCAGGTTTTCAGGATTTTTTTCGGTGATGATCTCCTGCGCTTCGGTTTTCAGCAAAAGCTTCACTGCCGTAAGTACATCCGGGTCGTCATCAACAATTAAAACATTAGCTTTTTTTAGTATCATTTATTCAGTTCATGGTTGATAGTTCATGGTTCATGACCAAAACTTATATTAGCGTGTAAGTACCAATAATAACACATTTATTGGCTAATCAACAAATCTTTATAATTTTATTGTCTGCATAATCCTTATCAATATTTGTGCTAAATGCCCGAAACTGATTTGCAGTTATAACAAATCGTTCACTATGAACTATGAACCATTGACTATACACCTATTTAATGCCGCTTTAAGTCTTTTAAACGCATACCCGTTGTATCATAACCGTACACTTGCTGTAACAGAAGCGTACGCCCTGATGTAGGATTTTTGCTTTAAGATACTGAAAAACAGTTATTTAATTTGTGGCATATCTTTTTGTAACCAATAATAAAATATAAAATAATTTACAGTGGACAGAGTAATTGAAAAAAAGACCTGGAATACCAAACGGATACTAACTATTGCCGGAATAACAGGCATTGTACTATTAATTGCGGGAAGCATTTATTTCACATCGGGCAAAAGTAAGCTTGATGTTGATACTGAACGTATTACTATCAGTGAAATTAAAAAAGGGCCTTTCCAGGAGTTCATACCTGTGAACGGTGTGGTAATGCCGTTGACCACCATCTATATCGACGCGACCGATGGGGGAACCGTTGAGAAAAAATATGTAGAAGACGGTGCGCACCTCAAAGCAGGCGATCCGATATTGAAATTGTCTAACACAGATCTGGAGCTTAGTTTGGCTAACGAACAAACTTCTGTTTACGCTAACCAAACACAGATGCAGATATCACATACACAAGCGCTGCAGAGTACCATTGCCAAATTGAACAGCATGGCCGATGTTGATGTAGCCTATAAAGAAGCTGACCGTATTTATAAAGTTGATAAAGATCTTTACGCTAAAAAAGCAATAGGCGCTCAGGAAATGCAGACGGCGACAAACAACTATAATTACCAGCTGAGCCGCCTGAAACTGGCACGTCAGATACTTTCGCAAGACACTGTTTCCGTAAAACAACAGGACGCCCAAAACCGCGAGCAATATGCCCAAATGAAAAACACACTGGAGCTGTTACGTAAAAAGGTAGACCTGCTTACCGTTCGTGCACCGGTTGATGGCCAGTTAACCTCCTTCGATGCTGAAATAGGACAAAATAAAAATAAAGGGGAACATCTTGGACAACTCGACGTCTTATCAGGCTTTAAGGTACGTTGCGGCGTTGAAGAGCATTACCTGTCACGCGTTGTTACAGGCTTAAAAGCCCACTTCGATTTTGCCGGGAAAACTTATTACCTGGTGGTAAAAAAGGTATTCTCATCGGTTGAAAAGACCGGACAGTTTACGGTAGATATGGCCTTTGTAGGCGCAGTTCCAACAGGTATCCGTAAAGGTCAGACCTTGCAGATATACCTGAACCTGAGCGATGAGACCACAGCACTGCTGTTGCCGAGAGGCGGTTTCTTCCAGCAAACAGGTGGTAACTGGATATTCAAGGTGAGTGAAGACGGTAAGAAGGCTTACAAAGTTGATATACAAATTAACCGCCAAAGCCCCGACTACTTCGAGCTGGTATCTGGCCTGAAGGAAGGTGATAAGGTGATAACCTCGAGCTACGAAACTTACGGAGATATACAGGAACTGGTGCTGAAGAAGTGACGGAGGGGGAGAAGTAAGAGGTAAGGAGCCAGGAATTAAGAAAGAAAAAGACGTACACTAATTAATTTATACTAAAAAATCAAATTTAAACTTATATGAACAAGACTGAATTAAGCGGCAGCGTAATGATAAAGATCACCGATATGGAGAAATTTTATCGCACCGAAGAAGTGGAAACCATTGCTTTGAACAAGCTGTCAATCGAAGTAAAAACCGGCGAGTTTGTTGCCATCATGGGCCCATCGGGCTGCGGTAAATCAACCCTGCTGAACATTTTGGGGATGCTTGACGATCCGGATGAAGGCAGCTATGTTTTCAACGGTATCGAGGTGGCTCATTTTACCGAGCGCAAAAGGGCCGATCTGCGCAAGCACAACATCGGCTTCGTATTCCAGAGCTTTAACCTGATCGACGAGCTGACCGTTTTCGAAAACGTTGAGCTCCCTTTGATCTACACCGGTGTTCCATCGTCTGAGCGTGTAAAAAGGGTAGAAGAAGTGCTGGACAAAATGCAGATCATGCACCGCCGCAACCACTATCCGCAGCAGTTATCGGGTGGTCAGCAGCAACGTGTGGCCATTGCCCGTGCAGTTGTTAACAAACCAAAGCTGATACTTGCGGATGAGCCCACCGGTAACCTCGATTCATCAAACGGTAACGACGTTATGGAATTGCTTACCGACCTTAACGAACAGGGAACAACTATTATCATGGTTACACACTCTGAACATGATGCCCGTTACAGCCACCGCATTATCCGCTTGCTGGATGGTCAGACAGTGGTAGAGAATATAATGATATAAGTCCAGAGTCTTGAGTTCTTAGTCTGTAGTCAATTCTGGCTTACGGCTTTAGACTCCCGACTTAAGACTTAATTCTACCTGTCACAAATAAAGTTTATATAAGTTAATAAAGTGCCTCTGCTACCCCTCCGAAAAGGAGGGGTGGCTTGAGTGTTGTCTGAACTTTGGATAAATTAAGAGCGATAAGCTATTAGAAATGAGTTAGATATATGTTAATGCCACGTGAATAAGTCAAAGAATTAACGTCCAGTAAACCCCACCAGCTATGTTAAGAAACTATATAAAAATTGCGTTTCGCAACCTTAAGAAAGATAAGCAGTTTACTTTTCTGAATGTGCTGGGTCTCTCGGCAGGAATTGCCTGCACGCTCCTCATTTATTTGTGGGTGCACGATGAACTGAGCTACGATAAATTTTTTGCTAATGACAGCCAGGTTTACCAGGTGCTGGCGCACGTTAAAGGCGGCGATGTAGATGCTACTTCCGACGAATCGTCAGGTTTGGTGAGTCCTGCTTTGTTAATGCAGGAACCACAAATTAAATATGCCGCCGCGGTTGCCCCTGCAGATTGGTGGCAAAAATTCACCCTTTCAGTTGCCGATAAAAATATTAAGGCTTCGGGCCAATACGCTGGTAAAGACTATTTCAACATCTTTTCTTTTAAGCTGCTTAAAGGCAACAAGTCTGACGTACTTGCTGTCAAAAATTCGATCGTTATTTCTGATGAGCTTGCAAAAAAACTGTTCGGAACTACAGATGTGGTTGGCAAAGCTATAAGATTTCAGCATGACCGCGACTTTTTTATATCCGGAGTATTTGAAAAAACACCGGTTCATTCATCCCAGCAATTTGATTTCGTACTGTCGTTCGAGTATCTGGCCGATGTTCAGGCCTGGGTAAAATCGTGGAATAACAGCGGCCCGCACAACTTTGTGCTGTTGTCAAAGGACGCTGATGTAAATGCTATTAACAAAAGGATATATAACATGTTCGGCAAAAATGGCAGCGACACAGCGCGTCATCTGTTTTTGCAGAAGTTTTCGGATATCTATTTAACAAATACATTCAGTCACGGCACCAGGGTAGGCGACAAAGAGGCTTATGTTAGGCTATTCTCCATCGTGGCAGTGTTTATTTTAATTATCGCTTGCATCAACTTTATGAATCTCTCCACTGCCAAAGCCTCGGGCAGGATGAAAGAGGTAGGTATAAAAAAGGTTGTAGGAGCTGAGCGTAAACAACTGATCTTCCAGTTTTTGTCGGAATCGGTATTGATGAGCTTATTATCTACCGTAGTTGCCGTGGGGATCGCCTACATGCTGTTACCACAATTTAACCAGCTTACCGGCAAAAATATCCAATTGGTATTTAATGCCAATTTACTTTTAACCCTTGGCGCAATTGCGCTATTTACCGGTATCGTATCAGGCAGTTATCCCGCATTTTATCTCTCAAAATTTAACCCGCTGGCTATTTTGAAAGGCAAATTAAAATCGTCGTTATCGGAAGTATTTGCTCGCAAGGGACTGGTGGTTTTTCAGTTCACCCTTTCGGCGGTGTTAATAGTAGCTGTGATCATTGTTTACAGGCAGATCCAATTTATTCAATCAACGTCGGCCGGTTACGCTAAAGACAATATAATCAGAATTGATTCTGAAGGGAAACTTGCCAATAACGAAGAAAGTTTTGCGACAGCTTTGAAGTCTGTTCCAGGTGTAGTGAATGCATCGTTCACTCAACACAATATGGTAGGTCACAATTTCGCCACGGGCGGCTTTAGTTGGGATGGCAATATCGACGCCGATCAGAATGTTTATTTCGAGGGCTTTTTTAGCGGATATAATTTTATCGAAACCCTGGGCATGAAGATGGCCGCCGGGCGCTCTTTTTCAAGAGATTACGGTGCCGAAAACAACAAGATCATTTTAAATGAGGCCGCTATAAAGGCGATGCACCTGAAAGATCCTGTCGGTAAAACCATAAAAGGTTTCGGTACAAACCTTCAGATCATAGGTGTTGTTAAAGATTTTCATTTCGAATCGCTGCACGAAATGGTTAAGCCATCATTTATCATGCTGACAGGTGGCACAAGCCCTTATAATAAAATGATGGTCAGGATAAAACCCGGAGATCAGAAGGAAACCATTGCGAAGATCAAACAACTATATGAAACCTACAACCCCGGTTTTCCATTCACCTATAATTTTCTTGACGAGGCTTATCAAAAACAATATGAGACTGAAACCAGGGTATCGCTATTGTCTGAATATTTTTCGGTGCTGGCCATCATGATCTCCTGCCTTGGCTTGTTCGGCCTGGTGGCATTTACCGCGCAAAAACGTCAAAAGGAAATCGGCATCCGCAAGGTCATTGGTGCATCAGTAAACGGTATAGCAGTAATGCTCACCAAAGACTTTTTGAAACTGGTGGTGATTGCCATATTGATCGCCTTTCCGCTTTCATGGTATATGATGCACCAGTGGCTGCAAAGCTTTGCCTATCGTATCAATATCGGAGCCGATATTTTCATCCTTGCATGCCTGGCCATATTGCTCATCACCATAATAACCGTGAGTTTCCAGGCTATCAAAGCTGCTCTTGTAACACCGGTGAAAAGCTTGAGAAGCGAGTGAGATTAGTCATTGGTCATTAGCCATTCGTGGATTTTGACTGATGATATGAATACCAATGACCAATGACAATTGACTAATGACCAACCAAAATGATCAAAAGCTATTTCAAAACCGCATGGCGTAATTTGTGGAAGAACAAGGTTTTTTCGCTGATAAATGTTTTAGGACTGTCGTTAGGAATGGCGGCTTGTTTGCTGATATTGCAATACGTAAACTTTGAGCTCAGCTTTGACCATTTCAATGATAAAGCCGCCGACCTGTACCGCGTAGTGAACGACCGCTATCAGAATAATAAGCTGATACAGCACGGTACCATAACCTATTCTGCCGTAAGTAAAGCCATGAAGGCAGATTTCCCCGAGGTGGCTGATTACACCAGGGTTTTACCCAGCGGTCAGGACATTGTTATCTATAACGACAAAAAATTGCCGAAGGTAAACACAATATATGCCGAAAATCCTTTCCTGTCGATGTTTTCTTATCCTGTACTGGCAGGCGATAGAAAAAACGCGTTGAAAGAGCCATTTAACGTGGTTATGTCTGAAACGCTTGTGCGTAAAGTATTTAACGTGCACGACGGCAATTTCGATCCATATATTGGCAAATTGGTAAAAGTAAGCCGTGATACCGTTCCCTACAAGATCACCGCTATCATAAAGGATGTGCCCGAAAACTCGCTGCTGCAGTTCGATATGCTCATTTCGTATCAAACGGTTATAACAGAGGGATATAAACAGGCCGACTATGATTATACCGATTCCGATTTCTGGCATTATATTCAGCTAAAGCCGGGTACCGACCCCAAGGCTTTTGATGCCAAAATGGAAGCATTCAGTCAGCGTCATTTTCAGGGTAACAAGGTGTCGGGAAGTGTAGAGAAATTCTACCTGCAGCCGCTGCTGAGATCACATTTATATTCAGATACCGAATATGAGATAGGGCGAACCGGCAGTTCCACCGTAGTTTGGGGCTTGCTGATTATCGCCTTGTTTATCATCAGTATTGCCTGGATAAATTATATCAATCTGGCCACCGCCCGCTCGGTTGAACGGGCCCGCGAAGTTGGTGTTCGTAAGGTAACTGGCGCCACTAAAGGACAATTGGTACGTCAGTTCTTAACAGAATCGCTCATCATTAATATTGTTGCCCTTGGCGTAGCCCTGATGATGGTGTCCTTTTCGCAAAACGTATTTAATTCCTTGGTTCAGCATCAATTGTCGCTTTCCTTTTTGTTCCAGAAAGGGTTAGGCGGTTACGTTATCAGCACGGGTTTAATAGGTGTTATTCTGATCGGTGTATTTATTTCCGGATTTTATCCGGCATTTGTACTGTCGTCTTTCAGGCCCATCCTTGTATTAAAGGGAAAATACAGCGCATCAAAAAAGGGGATCGTGCTGCGCAAAAGCCTTGTAATTGGTCAGTTTGCCATTACTGTTGTGCTGATCACGGGTTCATTTGTGGTTTATAAGCAGATCAAATACATGAACGAACAAAAGCTTGGGGTGAATATTAACCAGATGATGGTTATCAACGGCCCTATTTTCGTTGTTCGTGATACTACTTTCGTTACCCGTACCAACGCGTTTGTAAGCGAACTCAACCAGATCCCTGGCGTAAAAAATGCAGCGACATCCTTTTGGGTGCCGGGTAATGAAATGGGCCGCAATTTTGGGATCAGAGCGGCAGAGGCCGACCCAAATACCCATTACACCATGCGCTTTGACGGCGTGAGCAAAGACTACCTTAAAACTTACGGTATGAAGTTGGTTGCCGGCCGTGATTTTGTGCCTGCAGATTATAATCCGGATTTTAATAAACTGCATAACATCATTATCAATGTCAATGCTATGCAGACACTTGGTTTCAAATCACCACAGGCTGCTATCGGTCATTCTATGATGAATGGCGATAAAAAATGGGACATAGTTGGCGTGGTGGAAGATTACCACCAAAAATCCCTCCGTTACCCTATCGAGCCTACGTTCCTGGAACCCGTGCTGAATATTAGCAACCAGATATCTGTAAAGATCGATACAAAAAACGTTGCTGCAACGGTGGCTGCGGTGAAAGCTAAATATTCAAGTTTCTTTCCTGGTAACCTGTTTGATTATAGCTTCCTCGATGAGCAATTCAATGCTCAATATAAAAACGATGAGTTATTCGGTAAGGCGTTCAGCATTTTCGGCGGGTTTGCAATTTTTATTGCCTGCCTGGGCTTGTTAGGGCTGTCGCTATTCGCCACTATACAACGAACCAAAGAGATCGGGGTAAGGAAAGTGCTTGGCGCCTCGGTAGCCAATATTGTACTGTTGCTTTCAAGAGATTTTATAAAACTGGTAATAATTGCCATTGTAATAGCGGTGCCGGTAGCCTGGTACATTTTACACAACTGGCTGCAGGACTTTGCTTACCGTACCGTTATAAGCTGGTGGATATTCGGCCTTGCAGGCGCAGCTGCAATAATTGTGGCGTTGGCAACAATCAGTTTCCAGGCTATAAAGGCGGCGGCGACTAATCCGGTAAAGAGCCTGAGAAGTGAGTAGACAGTGAGCAAAAAAATACCAATGAACTAATAAACTAAAGCCATGATAAGAAACTATTTAAAAACCGCCTATCGCTCTCTGTTAAAAAACAAGGGCTTTACATTTTTGAACGTATTAGGACTATCGGTAGGGCTCGCCACCTGCCTGCTAATTGTATTTTACGTGGTTGATGAGTTAAGATACGATCGCTATAACACTAAGGCCGACAGGATTTACCGTATCACCCTCGATGCCAAACTGAATGGCAACGCCGGCGTTTACAGTACTTCTGAAGGGCCAATGCTGCCTGCTGTTAAAGGCGTCTTTCCCGATATCGAGAACGCTGTAAGGGTGGTTGATGCTCCCGGGCTGTTCGTTTCTCCGGGTAAGTTCTATTTTAAAAAGAGCGATCAGAATATACAGGAGAAGAATGTTGTTTATACAGAAAGTAGCCTCTTCGATATTTTTACGCTGCCAATGATTGATGGC
Source organism: Mucilaginibacter sp. (assembly GCA_036569325.1). Lineage (GTDB taxonomy): Bacteria > Bacteroidota > Bacteroidia > Sphingobacteriales > Sphingobacteriaceae > Mucilaginibacter. The sequence goes on from DATCQV010000024.1 coordinate 92,734, forward strand.
AGCCCAACTAATGCGCTGACCGATCCCCATACTGCGGTTATTACCGAAAGCACGGCAAAAAAATATTTTAACAAGGTAAACGTAGTAGGGCAAACGTTAACCCTTAACGACACCAGCATTTATAAAATAACCGGTGTAATTAAGGATGTGCCTGCACAATCGCATTTTAATTATGATTTCTTTTTGTCATTCAATACGCTTCCCGAAAGCCGTGTTACCGGCTGGGGTTACAGCGGCGTTCACAACTACCTGTTATTAAAACCCGGTGCCGATATTAAAAAGATTGAAAGCGGCTTAAATGAAATAGAAATAAAACATTCTCCTGCGCCCGCTTCCACCTGGACAAGCAGCGGCAATTATTTCAAGACTGTTCTAACGCCATTACCTGATATTCATTTGCACGATGACAGCCAGTATTCACTGGCCAAAAACGGCAGCATACAATATGTATATATCTTCTCGGTAATAGCCATATTTATCTTGCTTATCGCCTGTGTAAACTTTATGAACCTCTCTACAGCAAGGTCATCAAACCGGGCCAAGGAAGTAGGAGTAAGGAAAGTGCTGGGCTCGGCCCGCAAAAATCTGATCTTTCAATTTCTCACCGAGTCGTTCCTGGTTACGCTGGCTTCTGCAATTATCGCAGTGATAATTGCCTGGGCGCTGCTGCCGCTGTTCAATCAGGTTGCAGATAAACACCTGGCCTTTACCGCGCAATCGTTTACGTGGCTGCTGCCGTCACTTGTTGTTATTGTTTTGGTGATAGGTTTCCTTGCAGGCTCCTATCCGGCGCTGTTCCTGTCGGCTTTCAGGCCTATCGACGTATTGAAGAGCAAGCTGTCAATAGGCTTCAAAGGCGGCTTTTTACGCAGTTTCCTCGTGGTGTTTCAATTCTCTATCTCGATCTTCCTGATCATTGGAACGCTGGTTATCTATAACCAGCTCAATTATATCCATAACAAAAGTCTTGGCTTCGATAGGGATCATGTGCTGGTTATAAAGAATACCACTTCATTGGGCAACAACGCGAAACTCTTATCGCAGGAATTGAAAGGGCTATCGGGGGTGGTAAATACAACCATGACTGCGTTTACGCCAACAGGTTCTGACAGAAACAAAACGGGCTTATTTCCAGACAAGGTTATCGATGTGAAAAAAGACATGCTCACTGAGTTTTGGCCTGTCGACGAAGATTATATAAATACCATGGGTATCAAAATTATTGCCGGTCGTAATTTCTCAAAAGATATGGCCACAGACAGCTCGGCAATAATCGTCAACGAGGCATTTATGAAGAAATATGGCCAGAAAGATCCGCTGAACAAAACAGTTTATCGCTACAGCTATGGCTTACAGGCTTATCATATCATCGGTGTGATGAAAGATTTCCATTTCGAATCACTTAAAGACCAGATCTCGCCGGTGGTACTGACTTACGGACCCGACAATGGCGCTATCAACGTAAGAATTAAAACGGCTAACCTCGCCGGCCTGATGTCCGCTATCGGGAATAAATGGAAATCGATGGCACCTAACCAACAATTTTCGTATTCGTTTATGGACGAAGAGTTCGATGCAACTTACCGCTCAGAGCAGCGTATCGGGACTTTGTTCATCGCGTTTACTTCGCTGGCCATTACCATAGCATGTTTGGGCCTGTTCGGTTTGGCCGCTTATGCTGCTGAACAACGATATAAAGAGATAGGCATCCGTAAAGTGCTTGGCGCAAGCGTTTCAACTATCGTAAGCATGTTATCGATGGATTTTATCAAACTCGTATTTCTATCTATTTTAATAGCTACGCCGGTAGCCTGGTGGGTAATGCAAAAATGGCTGCAGGGATTTGCTTACCGTACCAATATACAATGGTACCTTGTAGCAATAGCCGGAGCAGGCGCTGTATTAATTGCCTTTGCTACCATAAGCTTCCAGTCGGTAAAGGCCGCTTTGAATAATCCGGTTGATAGTCTGAAAAATGAATAAGCGGTAAAAAAGCACCAATAAACTAATGAACTACTGAACTAATGAACTAACATGATAAAGAGTTATATCACCATAGCATTCAGGAATATAAGGCGTAACCCAGTTTATGCCTTTTTAAACGTTTTCGGGCTTACGCTGGGCATCGCTTCGTGCCTGGTCATTTTTTTAATAGTGCGAAACGAGCTCAATTATGATAATTATGCCAAGGCCGACCGTATTTACCGTGTCACGCTTAACGCCATCGATTTTAATTCGAATGTATCGTTAGCCATTGCGCCAAAAATGAGGGTTGATTTTCCCGAGCTGGAGCAGGTTACACAGGTAATGTACAACAAGCAGGTAATGGTGAAGATCGGCAATAATCGTTTCAGGGATAATGATTTTGCTTTTGTTGATGAACACTTTCCGCAAATATTTAACCTGGGCTGGATAGCCGGCGACCCTAAAACGGCACTCAGCGAGCCTAATACAATCGTTCTTAACGAAACCCTGGCTCATAAGTATTTTGGCGATCAAAACCCTATGGGGCATGTGATCAACATTGAGAATCAAATCAATGCAAAAGTTACCGGCATCATTAAAGACCAACCGGGCAACCGCAGTCTGCCCATTCAGATGCTGGCATCGCTCGAAACGATAAAAGAACAGATAAAAGGCAACATCAATAACTTTTGGGACATAGGCGGCGGCTTCTTTACGTTTATCCTGCTTCCGCCAAACTATCCCATCAAAAATATTCAGAACAGGGTACCGCAATTCCTGCAAAAGAACTGGAACAAGGAGGTAGGGAAGGAAGTGCATTTGCCTATGCAACCGCTTAAAGATATTCATTTCGACCAGCGCTATATTAACAATACCGTTACACCGACTTCAAAAAATACATATTATGCACTTTTCGGCGTGGCAATGCTCATCATTATCACTGCCTGTATTAATTTTATTAATCTTGCCACCGCCCAGGCTATCAAACGTTCCCGGGAGGTTGGCGTACGTAAGGTTCTGGGCGCGCTGCGTTCACAGTTGATCAAACAGTTTATGGGCGAAACTGCGGCGTTGGTATTAATTGCGTTGACGCTGGGCGTTTGTTTCGCCGCCTTTTTTCTCGGGCAGGCAGGCAACTGGCTAAATATCAAGATCGACGCCAACCAATTAAAAGAACCAATGGTGATAGGCGTAATAGCCGGACTAACCATTGTCGTTATCCTGCTTTCAGGTTTGTATCCTTCGTTTGTATTATCAGGCTATCAGCCGGTGAACTCGTTAAGCGGCAAGGCGGCAAACAAACCGGGAAGCGGATTTACGCTCAGAAAAGGACTGGTTGTTGCCCAATTCGCCATTTCGCAGATATTGATAGTTGGTACGCTTGTGGTGGCCAATCAAATGGATTATTTCGAGAACCAGGATCTTGGTTTTGACAAAGATGCCATCATATCTGTAAATGTCGACAACCTGAACAAGGGATTGGTTTTGAAACAAGATCTCGCTAATAATCCGGGTGTCAAGGATATCTCGTTTTCATCAGGCGCGCCATCTTATAACAACAACTTCGCTTCTTTTTCCGCGCCAGAATTCGGTATCACAAAAGATGATGTTACCGAACTGAAATTCGTAGACGAACATTACACCGACATGTTTAAACTAAAGATGCTGGCTGGCAACAAGATAATGAAGACAAGCGGTAAAGATACGGTGCCAAACTTTGTTGCGAATGAAACGATGATCCATAAAATGGGCATAATGGACCCGCAAAAAGCCATTGGTAAAAGTATTAACCTGAATGGTGCGCGTGCAACCATTATGGGTGTTGTTCAGGATTTTCAGAGCGAGTCAAAACACAAGACGCGTCGTGCATGCGCGCTGCTGTATATGCCCGGCCGCTTTTTTAAGGCGAGTATAAAACTGGAACCCGCAAACATGAGCCGCACAATTGAACAGATCAGGAAGTCGTGGAGTAATTTATTCCCCGACGGCTTGTTTCAATACCAGTTCCTGGATGAGCATATTGCAAGCTTTTATACGCAGGAACAAAAAGTTTACACGGCTTTTAAAATGTTCTCGGGTATAGCCATATTGATCGGTTGCCTGGGTTTGTATGGACTTATCGCATTTGCGGCATCTCAGCGAACCAAAGAAGTTGGTATTCGCAAGGTACTTGGCGCTCCGCTGATGAGTATCGTGGCGATGTTCTCGAAAGAGTTTATCCTGCTGATCGCCATCGCGTTCTTTATAGCCGGGCCGTTGGGATATTACATGATGCATAACTGGCTGCAAAACTATGCTTACCATATTAACATTGGCGCGGGGATATTCGTCGTATCGATAGTGGCTTCGGTAGTTATTGCTGCTATAACAATTTCATACCAGGCCGTAAAGGCGGCTTTGGTAAATCCGGTTAAGAGCCTGAGAAGTGAGTAAGCAGTTAAAAGCTAATGTTTAAGCGGCTCCCTGCAAACACCAATGAACAAATGAACCAATGAACAAATGAACCATTGAACTAATAGACTAAAAATGATATTCAACTACATTAAAATAGCATGGCGTAACCTGGTAAAACAGCGGTTGTTCAGCCTTATTAATATTTCGGGGCTTGCCGTTGGGCTGGCGGTTTGTATGATGATAATGATGTATGTAGCTCATGAAACAAGTTACGACCGTTTTCATACTAATGCTGATCGGATCTTTAGTCCGCGAATGGCCTTCAAGGCGGGCGGCACTACCATGAATCTGGCACATACCAGCTATGCGGCGGCGGCCATTATTAAGCAGCGACAGCCGTCCGTTCAGGATTTTGTGCGCACGATGGCCTACTTTAAACCGGTGGTTGCAAGCAATCCCGGTAAGCCGGATGCGAAGTTCTCGGAAAAGGGTTTGCTGTTTGCCGACGAAAATTTCTTTAGCTTTTTCTCATTCAAACTTATATCGGGAAATGCTCATAACGTACTTGACAAACCGTTTACCGTGGTTTTGTCTGAAGATATGGCAAAAAAATATTTTGGCGACCAGAATCCTCTCGGCAAGCTCATTACTTTAAAAACAGACAGCGCCTTTACCTACATGGTAACCGGCGTGGCCGAAAATAATCCTTCAAATTCATCTATCGAATACAACTTCGTTACCTCAAACGAAAGCCTGCTTAAAATGAAGGAAGCAACACTTTACACCGGTAGTAAAGATATTAGCTTTGGCAATTTTGATAATTACATCTTGTTGAACCGGGCATCTGATACTACAGCGTTATCGCGCAGCCTTGATGCTATGGCAAAAAAGGATAAGACATTTGACAATGTACATTACTCTTTCGTTTCCTTGCCCGATTCGCACCTGAAAAGCAATTTCGGCGATTCATCGAATACAAAATATTTGAAGATATTCCCGTTGGTGGCCATATTGATCCTGTTGCTTGCATTGGTGAACTATATGAGCCTTTCAACCGCAAGGGCCACGCTGCGCGCTAAGGAAGTAGGGGTGCGTAAAGTTGCCGGCGCCAGTCGCAAAACCATTGCTGCACAATTTTATGTGGAATCGGCTCTGTTTGCTACGCTGTCGTTTGTGCTGGGCTATTTGCTTTGCTATGCATTTAAACCATGGTTCTTAAACGTGCTTCAATTAAAGATAGATAATACATTTTTATACAGCCCGATAGTGCTGATGTTACTTGCTGCATTGCTGATCCTTACTGTTTTAATAGCCGGCAGCTACCCGTCATTAGTACTATCTGCATTTAAACCGGTGACTACCCTAAAGGGAAAAATGAGCAAGGCAGCGGGCGGTGTTGCCGTACGGAAAGTGTTTACTACACTACAATTTGCCATTTCGGTGGGATTGATAATTTGCGGGATAGTGATTGACCGGCAGCTTTACTACTTCAGGCATACAGATACAGGCGTGAACCGCGAGAATGTACTGATGATCCCGGTTCACAACACCTTCGGAACCAATTATCCGGCCTTTAAACACGACGTACAAATGCTGAGTGGTGTTGAGAGTGCCGCCACTTCGCATTATGGTATGTTTCAGGGGTATGATATGAATTCATTTAATGGTAAGACCAAAGATGAAAATATAATGCTTGCTTCATTGTCCGCTGATGATCAGTTTATTAAAACACTCGATCTGAAATGGAAATATGCCCCCGAACCCGGCCAAAAACTGGCAGGTCTGGATCATTTGGTGATAAATGAGGCAGCCATTGAAAAACTTCATTTACCGGCTAATCCAATAGGCAGCTATGTGCAGTCGGGGCCGCAAAAGGTAAAGATCATCGGTGTATTGAAGAACTTTAATTTCAGTTCATTACAATCTGAAATATCGGGCATGGTTCTGAATATAGCTCCCGATAATTTGCCGTTTTTCACAAGGGACGGCTGCAACCTGTTTGCCCGGATAAAACCGCATACTAACCTGCCTGCCTTATTGGCTCAAATGCAGGCCCTCTACAAGAAATACGACAGGGACACACCTTTCGATTACACATTTATGGACGATGCCTTTAACGCGCAATACAAGGCGGAAGACAGGCTGGCCTCGATATTCAGCGTATTTACTTATATAACCATTATGCTGGCCACGCTCGGTTTATTTGGATTGGCCGCATTCACCATAGAACAGCGAACCAAAGAGATCGGCATCCGCAAAGTTTTGGGAGCAAGCCTGGCATCGATCAATGCCCTGCTGTCGCGCGACTTTTTGATACTGGTGTTATTGTCCATCATCATTGCATCGCCGGTAGCATGGTGGGCTATGCATAACTGGTTGCAGGGATTTGCCTATCGTATCAACATTTCATGGTGGATGTTTGCAGCGGCGGGTTTGGCAGCGGTTGTTACCGCGGTAGTAACAGTGAGCTATCATGCAATAAAAGCCGGCATTGCGAATCCGGTGAACAGCCTTAGGAGCGAGTAAGGCTGGTGGTTAGGCAATGATCATTAGTAGATTGATCAATGCTAACTGACTTTAAAACAAATAAAAACCGACTAATTAATTAATAAAATGATAAAGAACTATGTCAAAATAGCCTGGCGGAACCTTTCAAGGAACAAGGGCTTCGCGATAACCAATTTGCTTGGTTTAACTATCGGCATTGCCTGTACTATTTTTATTTTTTTATGGGTGAATGACGAGCTTACGTATGATCAGTTTAACACCAACTATAAAAATATCTATCAGGTTATTGCTAATCGCGACTTTAAGAATAGCATATTCACCGATTACAATATGGTATTCCCATTAGCAAAATCGCTGGAAAAGGGGTACCCGCAGATCGAGAACTCGGTTATGTCTACCTACGCGTCTCCTCAGCTATTTGTTTACGGACAAACTAAGCTAAAAAAGAACCTGGTTATAGTAGGAGGCAGGTATTTCGATATGTTCACCTGTAAGTTTATAAAGGGAAATGCTTCAACTGCTCTTGCCGAGCCTAATAGCCTCGTGTTAACAGCTTCGGCTGCAAAATCATTTTTCGGTAATTCCGATCCCGTTAATAAAATGATAAAATCTGGCGATCAATTACTCAAAGTGACTGCGGTAATTGCCGACATGCCCGGTAATTCCACCCGCCAGTTTGAATGCATGACTTCGTTCAACCCGTCAGACCCGCAGGTGATAAACGCCATGAAACAATGGCAAAATTCATCGTACATGGTGTATATCCAAACCGTGCCGAATCCGGATCTGACTGCCATCAATAAGGCCATCAATAAGGTAATGTTCGATCATAATCAGGATAAGATCAGTACCTATTTCGCTGTCCCTATGAGTCGCTGGCATTTATACAGCGACTATAAGGATGGCAAGAACACCGGCGGGCAAATAGAATACGTACGTTTATTCACCGTAATTGCTATCATCATATTATTGATAGCGTGTATTAACTTTATGAACCTTTCTACCGCCCGTTCCGAAAAGAGAGCAAAAGAAGTTGGTATAAGGAAAACCCTCGGTTCCGGTAAGAAGAAACTGGTGCTTCAATTTTTTTCAGAATCTATGATGCTGTCGCTGGCGGCTTTTGTTTTAGCCGGTATCTCCGTATATCTGCTGTTACCGTCGTTCAATTTAATGGTTAACAAACAACTGACCTTAAATCTCGCCGATCCTTTATTCTGGGCAGGCGCAATTATCATCATCATCTTTACAGGTGTTATGGCCGGAAGTTATCCGGCATTGTATCTGTCGTCGTTTAACCCGGTTAAGGTGTTAAAAGGAACTTTCGCAGCAGGCAAAAGCGCCGTGTTGCCAAGACGAATACTTGTTATTGGCCAATTTGTTATCTCGATATTCCTGATAGCTGCCACGCTCATCATCTACAAGCAAATTCAGCATGTAAAAGATCGTGATCTTGGTTACAATGTCAATAATCTGATCATGATTCCATCAACACAAAACACCGACAAAAGCTTCAAATCAATAAAAGATGAAATGCTGAAATCGGGGTTGGTAAAAGAAGTGACCCGTACCTCTTCGCCCATTACCGATATCTGGTGGCGCTCTCCTTCACCAAGCTATGAAGGTATGTCTACCGATTCAAAGATCATTTTCTCGGGCATTCAAACCGATGTCGGCTTCACTAAAACAATGGGAATTAAAGTGCTGCAAGGAAAGGATTTCCTGGGTACACCCGCTGATTCGGCCTCAATGATGCTCAATAAAGCTGCCATTGATGCGATGCACGTTAAAAATCCGGTTGGTATGCTGATGCATTACGGCCCAAAGACTTACACGGTGATCGGCGTGATAGACAATGTCGTAATGACCTCGCCTTATGCCCCGGTTGATCCTTTAATGGTTTATTACAGCGGCAACGGTGGTTCGGCGTATATCACAACAAGATTAAAAGAAGGAGTGCAGCCACAAAAAGCTATCGAACTCTTCAAAAAAATCTATACCACCTATAGCCCTTCCGATGTTTTTGAATATCAATTTGTTGATCAGGAGTTTGAGAAGAAGTTTGTATCGGAAGAACTGATCAGTAACATCACCGACATATTTGCCGGGCTTGCTATTTTCATCTGCTGTATGGGTTTGGCGGGACTTGCATCGTTCACTATCGAAAAGCGTTTTCGCGAAATAGGTATCCGTAAGGTGTTGGGTGCCAATGTACAGCAATTATTAATGCTTATAGCGACTGAATTTTTAAAATTGGTTGCGGCGGCATTTATAATAGCGGTACCGATAACCTGGTGGATGATGCATAACTGGCTTCAAAAATATGCTTATCATATCGATATCAGTATCTGGATGTTCGGCGTGGTAGGTGTAATGATCCTGTTGCTGACTATGATTGTGGTGAGCATGAACACGTTAAGCGCGGCTACCGCTAATCCGGTTAAAAGTCTCAGAAGCGAATAGAAGAGCCAGGCCAACCAATAAACCATTGAACTAATGAACTAACATGATACGGAATTACATAAAAACCATGTGGCGTAGCCTGGCCAAGAACAGAGGCTACAGCTTTCTGAATATTGGCGGATTGGCAATAGGTATTGCCTGCGCATCGCTCATATTTCTTTGGGTAGAAGATGAGCTGAACTTTGACTCGGTTAACGTGAAAAAAGAACGGCTTTTTATAGTCAGGGAAAATCAGAAATATGATACTTATGTTTTTACAGAATCTTCCACTCCCGGCCTGATGGGCCCCACAATGAAGACTGAATTGCCTGGTGTGGCCAATACGGCCAGAGCTTCTGAAGGCAATACATCGTTATTATTTTCAAAAGGCGATAAATCGGTGTTTGCCGCCGGTAAATATGCCGATCCTGCCATCTTCAGCATGTTCACCATGCCGTTTGTGCAGGGCAACCCGGCAACAGCCTTCGCCCAATTGCGTTCGGTTGTACTTACTGAAAGCGCGGCTAAGAAGTTCTTTGGCAACGAAAAGAATATTGTTGGCCAGAATATCAGGGTAGACAATAAACAGGATTACGTGGTTACCGGCGTGATAAAAGATTTTCCGGCTAATTCAAGTTTCCAGGTAGAATGGCTGATGCCTTACAAGATCTATTATGATGCAAGCCCATGGTTAAAAGAATGGGGCAATCAATCAACCACTACTTATGTGGAGTTAAAACCGGGCGTAGATAAGCGCTCGGTCGACAAGCAGATCTATAATTATATTACCAGCAGAGTGCCGAGAGCATTAGGCCATCCATTTTTGTTTGGAATGACCGATTGGCATTTATACGACGATTTTAAGGACGGCAAACAAACCGGCGGCGGCCAGATTGAATATGTACACCTGTTCACCATTATTGCCTGGATCATCCTGTTCATCGCCTGTATCAACTTTATGAACCTGGCTACCGCACGCAGCGGAAAACGTGCCCGCGAAGTGGGTGTGCGTAAAGTGCTTGGAGCAGCCAAAAAAATGTTGGTTTACCAGTTCATCGGCGAAGCTTTGCTGATGGCGCTGGCATCAGCTATTGTGGCGGTATTTATTATGGTACTTGTAATGCCGGCATTTAACATGCTGGTGCAAAAACAACTTTCGATTGGGTTTGATAAGCCGTTACATATCACAGCATTATTAGTTATTACCCTCATTTGCGGCGTGGTTGCCGGCAGCTATCCTTCGCTGTATTTATCATCATTTAACCCGGTATCGGTTTTGAAAGGCCTTAAGCTGAAAGACAGCGGCGCGTCGTATATCCGTAAGGGGCTGGTTATACTTCAGTTTACTGCTTCTATTATTCTCATCATCAGTACGGTGATCGTTTATCAGCAAATACAGCATGTTAAAAACCGACAGCTTGGTTTTAATAAGGAAAACCTTGTCGAAATGCAATTGCAGGGCAATATGGGTAAGAATTTTGACCCGATAAAGCAGGAATTTCTGAATACAGGAGAGGTTGCAAGCGTATCGGTTGCCGACCATGCAATTATTTACGGAGGCAATAATACCTCTGGCCTTACATGGGATGGAAAACCCGCAGGTTCACAAGTGCTGATATCGCAGCGGTATGTTTCCAGCGATTACTTCGAAACAACAGGACTTAAAGTAATTGACGGAAGAAATCTTGAAATTACCGATACCGCCCGCCCGTTAAGAACGGTAATAACACAGTCGCTTGCAAAGTTGATGGGTAAAGGAAGCCCTATCGGTAAAAAAATACATTCCGAAGGCGATACCACTACCGCTACCGTAGTTGGTGTAGTGAACGACTATGTGTACGGTAACATGTACGGCCATCCAGACCCGGTTATGTTTTGGAGCACCACGCCAGGGAACTGCGACCGCATGTATGTGCGCCTGAAAGCGGGCAGCAACATTGAAAAGGTGTTGGCCGACCTTCAGGCTGTACTCAAAAAATATAACCCTGCATATCCGTTCAGCTATGTTTTTGTGGACGATCAGTTCAACAGGATGTTCCTGTCAGAGATGCTGGTGAGCAAGCTGTCGAGGGTATTTGCTTCATTGGCAATTATCATATCATGTCTCGGCTTGTTTGGCCTTGCGGCATACACTGCCGAGCGGCGCACCAAAGAAATAGGTATTCGTAAAGTACTTGGCGCAAGCGTAGCGGGCCTGGCAAGGCTTCTTTCAATGGAATTTTTACAGTTAGTAATATTATCATGTTTGATCGCTTTCCCCATAGCTTATTGGCTGATGAATAATTGGTTAAAAACCTATCAATATCACATAGGTATTAACTGGTGGGTTTTCGCGTTATCAGGCGTTGCGGCAGTGATCATCGCAACCGTTACCATCAGCTTCCAGGCAATTAAGGCCGCATTGTTGAACCCCATAAAAAGCTTGAGAACAGAATAAAGTTAGAGATTGGAGAATAGAGATAAGAGATTAGTTATAAACGGCGATAAAATCGGGTAATAAAGAAATATCATGTTAAAGAACTATATTAAAATAGCTTTCAGGAACCTGTTTAGGCATAAAAGTTTTTCCCTGATTAACATCATAGGACTTGCAGTAGGGTGCGGTTGCAGGGGCATTATCGGTCATGATTGCCTTAACAACGGTGAGTTTCCAGGCTATCAAAGCAGCATTGGCAAACCCGGTAAAAAGTTTGCGGACGGAATAGGGGTGAATTACAGATAGGTTGTATTTATGCTACGGCGGGTGTAACCTTTAAAAGTAAGGCCTCGTCTCATTTAAACCGATCTGTTCACCTAAAACAACATCCAAATGATCAAGAATTATATCAAAACCGCATTCCGTGGCCTGATGAAGAATAAAGGGTTCACCTTTATCAATGTATTCGGGCTTGCCCTTGGTTTGGCCACCTGCCTGCTTATTGTATTTTATGTATTTGACGAGTTAAGTTTCGATAAATTCAACGTTAAAGCCAACAGGATCTACCGGATCAATAACAATGTAAAATTTGGTGGCTCGGAAAATTCTTACGCGGTATCGCCTGCACCGGCAGCTGCCGCTATGAAGGCTGATTTTCCTGAAATCGAGGAAGTTGCACGTTTCCGGAATAACGGTGGAAATCAGGTTAAAAAAGGCAATAAGAACATCATAGAAGACCGGATGATCTATGCCGACAATTCCATCTTCGATATTTTTACTTTACCATTCGTCAACGGCAGCAAATCAAACGCGCTGACTGCGCCGCACACGGTGGTGATCACCGAAAAAATGGCCCTGAAGTACTTCAACAGTACCAATGTGGTGGGCAAAGCTTTAACCTTCAACGATACCTCATTGTATAAAGTAACCGGCGTAATAAAAGATATCCCTAAACAGTCACACTTTAATTTCGACTTTTTTATTGCGATGCCCGGACTCCAGGAAAGCAAGGAAGACGTTTGGTTGAGTAATAACTTCAATACCTACATACTGCTGAAAGAAGGAGCGGATATTAATAAACTGGCCAAAAAATTTCCGGAATTTATGGTTAAACATGCCGGTCCGCAAATGCAAACCTTAATTCACCTAAGTTTTAAGGATTTTGAAAAAGCCGGCAACTATTATAAATTCGATTTTATTCCGCTTACAAGAATACATCTTTATTCTAACAGCGTAGCCGAATTAGGCCCCAACGGAGATATCAAATATGTGTACATATTCTCGGCTGTTGCTATTTTTATTTTGCTGATAGCGTGTGTGAACTTTATGAACCTGTCTACCGCGCGCTCGTCGAACCGGGCCAGGGAAGTGGGAGTACGTAAAGTGCTGGGATCGCCGCGTAAATTCCTTATCGCCCAATTCTTAACCGAATCAATACTGGTTACCTTGTTCGCTACGCTTATTGCGTTGGTTGCGGCCTGGTTGTTTTTACCAAAATTTAATGATATGTCGGGCAAAGAGCTGGTAATTACCGGTCAGGTAATATCGTGGCTGCTGCCAACCTTACTGGTGATCATTATTGTGATAGGCTGTTTGGCCGGTTCATACCCAGCTTTATATCTATCGGCATTTAAACCGATCGAAGTTCTAAAGGGTAAAATCGCAGCCGGCTTTAAGGGCGGTGTGTTCCGTAATGTATTGGTTGTTTTCCAGTTTGCCATTTCTATTTTTCTCATTATAGGCACGCTGGTTATTTATAATCAGCTTAAATATATTCAAAGTAAGGACCTGGGTTACAGCCGCGATCATGTGATGGTTGTGCGTAACGTATGGTCGTTGGGGAATAACGCCAAGTCGTTTCGCGATGAGGTAAAAACGCTTGCAGGTGTGCAGGATGCTTCACTAAGCGGCGCATTGCCTACGGGTGGCTATGGCAGCAGCACTACTTTTTTTAAAGACCCGGTGATGGATCAGAAACGCGCCATACTTTCGCAGATCTGGCCGGCTGATGAAAATTACCTGCCAACGCTTGGGATCAAAATAATTAAGGGCCGGAATTTCTCAAAGGAAATGATAACCGACAGCACCGCCTTGATTATTAATGAGGCCGCCGCACAAATGCTGGCTTTTAACGACCCGGTTGGGCAATTCCTCTACACGCCTGGCGATAATCAGCTCAAAACCATTAAAAAATATCATATAGTGGGCGTGATAAAAAATTTCAACTTCAGATCGTTAAAAGATAATATCACGCCTTTGATATTGAGCATGAATGAAGACCGGGGCGCGGTAAGTGTGCGTATCAAGTCGGCAAATATCCCGGCTATCATTCAGCAGATCAGGAACAAATACGACTCGTTCAAGCCGACGCAGGAGTTTAACTACTCTTTTATGGACGAGGATTTTGATGCCATTTACCGGTCGGAGCAGCGGATAGGTGCAATTTCGGTGGCGTTTACCTCGCTTGCTATCATCATTGCCTGTTTGGGCCTCTTCGGATTAGCCGCCTATGCCGCCGAACAGCGAATAAAAGAAATTGGTATTCGCAAAGTTTTGGGCGCCAGCACTTCAATTATCGTAAGAATGCTTTCTAAAGATTTTATCATACTGGTGCTGGTGTCGATAGTAATTGCAACGCCGCTGGCCTGGTGGGCAATGCATGGCTGGTTGCAGGGGTTTGCTTACCGGCAAAATATACAGTGGTGGGTTTTGGTGCTTGCAGCAGCAGGTGCTGTACTTATTGCTTTTGTAACTATAAGTTTTCAATCGGTAAAAGCGGCGCTTACCAATCCGGTTAAGAGCCTCAAAAGCGAGTAGGATAGTCATTGGTCATTAGTGATATTGCCTGAACATTGATATCCAGCCCGCGAACACCAATGAACTAATGAACAGATGAGCTAAATTATGATACGCAACTACATCAAAATTGCATGGAGAAATCTGCTGAGAAACAAGATCAGCAGTATTATCAATATCAGCGGCCTTGCTATTGGCCTGGCGTGCGTGCTGCTGATAGGAATGTATGTGGCCGACGAGCTAAGTTATGACCGTTTCTTTAATAACGCTAACCGCATCTACAGGATTAATCTCGACGGTAAAATGGGCAATGAACAATTTACCGTTGGCCATACGCCACCGCCGGTGGGCCTTGCGCTGAAGAACAGCTTTCCGCAAATAGAAAGTTATACGCGGATCTTTTTACCTGGCGATAAGATTGTTCATTACGAATATAAAGGGCAGAAAAACTCACTGACCGAAAAGAGCCTGCTTGCCGTTGATTCCAATTTCTTAAAATTCTTTAGTTACCAGCTGGTTTCAGGCGATGCGGCTACTTGTTTAAATGGTATCAACTCGGTTGTGCTGACGGAAAAAGCCGCGAAGAAATATTTTGGCGACGAATCGCCAATAGGCAAAACACTGGTGATGGACGAATATTCGTCGCCTTTTACGGTTACGGCAGTATTGAAAGACCTTCCTAAACAGTCGTCGCTACAATTTGATGTGCTGCAGAATACCGCGAGCATCCCGGGTGTAAAACGTTTCAACTGGAGCTGGGTATGGCTGCAGATGGCCACTTATGTAAAGTTCCGTACAGACGCTGACGCCAGTCAGCAAAATATTGCCAAACTCGAGAGCCGTTTGCCGCAGCTGGTTGCAACACAAGCTGCCAGTGCGTTTAAACGGATCGGCCAGCCCTGGGATGAATTTAAAAGAAAAGGCGGCAAATGGGTTCTTCACCTGCAGCCGCTTACCGATCTGCATTTGTATTCGTGGGATATCGGCACCCGCTATTTTGATCAGAGCGATATCAAGAACGTTTATATTTTTTCGGCAGTGGCACTGTTTATTATTTTGCTGGCCTGCGTTAATTTTATGAACCTTTCTACTGCACAATCGGCAAGGCGGGCCAAAGAGGTAGGTATACGGAAAGTACTGGGCTCGTTGAGGAAACAACTCATCCGGCAGTTTATTACAGAAGCTATGCTCTTCAGCATTGTCGCCGGTATTTTTGCGCTGGTTATTGTGATACTTGTTTTGCCGGCATTTAACCAGATCGCCAATAAAGAGCTTTCGTTAATTGCTTTTTTGAATCTTAAGACAGCGGCAGGAGTACTGTTGCTTATCACATTTACAGGCTTGCTGGCCGGCAGTTATCCGGCGTTCTTTCTTACTGCATTCAAACCTATCAGTATATTAAAGGGAGGTAATCTGTTCAGTAAAACCGGCCGCAGCAGTTTTATAACGCGCAATGCGCTGGTTGTTTTTCAATTCACCGTATCCACCGTGCTCATTATTTGTACGGTTGTTGTTTATAAGCAATTGTTCTATAATCAGCAAAAAGACCTGGGATTTGATAAGGAAAACGTGCTGACGATAGCAAATGCCGACCGCGCCGGCAAAAATGAAGAAGCATTACGTACTGAACTGATGCGTTTGCCGCAGGTTAAAAATGCTACTATATCCACCAGTTTACCTACTATGAGGTCGTTTGGTGATACGTATATTCCCGAACTGAGTCAGAATGATGTGAAAAGCGGGGAGAACAATATTATGCTGGCATCATTTATTGTAGATGACACGTTCGTGCCGACCCTCAACCTGAAAATACAAAGCGGCAGGGGATTTTCAAAAGAGTTGAGCGATTCTGCGTCCGTTCTGCTGAATGAGACCGCAGTTAAGCAAATAGGGTGGAAAAATCCTGTCGGAAAATTCCTGACCTATCCCGGCAACAATAATCAAAAGTTTAAGGTGGTGGGCGTAATAAAGGATTTTAATACAGAATCGCTTCGCGCCAATATTACACCGTTTGCGCTGTTTTATACCACTTCGCAAACTTATCAAACAGGCACATCCTATATAAGTGTAAGATTAAAACCGGGCGACTACGGCGCTGCCATCGAACAGATCCAACGTAAGTGGAAAGAATTTGCACCGACCACACCATTCGATTATACATTCCTGGATGCTGAATTTGATAAATTGTACCGTTCGGAGCAGGTGATGGGAAAGGTCTTTACCGTATTTACCGTGCTATCGGTAGTGGTTGCGTGCCTGGGATTACTTGGACTGGCCATTTACACCGCCGAGCGCCGGATGAAAGAAATAAGCATTCGCAAAGTGCTGGGCGCATCGGTACAAAACGTAGTAACCATGCTGTCGGCTGATTTCTTAAAACTGATCGTTATTGCCTCGGTGCTCGCATTCCCTATTGCCGGGTATGCAATGAATAAATGGCTGCAGGGTTTTGCATTCCGTACACCAATAAGCTGGTGGGTGTTTGGCGCTTCGGCATTGGTTACAGTCGTGATTGCTTTGATGACGATCGGCTTTCAATCGGTTAAGGCAGCTTCGGCCAATCCTGCTGAAAGTTTGCGGTCGGAGTGATCCGATAGTTGATAGTTTGAAGTTAGAAAAGCCTAATGAACTAATAAACTAACGTCATGATAAAGAATTATTTCAAAACAGCCTGGCGCAACCTGCTTAACAATAAGTTTTACAGTGCCATAAATATTACGGGGCTTACCGTGGGCTTAACTGTTGGCCTTCTGATACTGCTTTGGGTGAACGATGAATTGGGCTTCGATAAATTCAACTCCAAAGCGCCGGATATCTATAAGGTGAACGCGCAGATCGGCACAGGTTCAAGTAAACAGGTTTGGGGACAGGTGCAGGGGCCGATTGCCACTTTCGGTTTAAAAGAAATTCCGCAGATAGTAAATGCCGTAAGGATTACCGCCAACTATAACTATTCATTTTTCAAATATCAGGGTAAAATGCTGAGTATAGATGGTCAAATGATCAGTACCGACCCTTCGTTGTTTAAGGTATTTGATTTTAAGCTGATCAAGGGTAATCAGGATAATCCATACCCTACAGATAATTCCATAATTATAACAGAAAGTACTGCCAAACGCTTTTTCGGCAATGAAAATCCCATAGGTAAAGTATTACTGGCTGATAATAAAGACAACTATGTTGTTAATGGATTGATAGCCGATTTTCCCGGAAATTCAAGTATTCAGGCC
>DATCQV010000025.1:0-141252 GCA_036569325.1 Mucilaginibacter sp.
GAACAAAAATGTAACGAATGAGAAAGTAACCTTCATGCAGCCCTGCTAACTAACCGGGCTGTTTGATAATCAAAATCCCGTTCACTGGTATGAATAACCGGTTTGTATTGACGCGAAAGTAAACAATCTGTTACAAAATGAGCAAATATTTATATAATAAGTAGTAATGAGAAACTTACGAAGTTTCAAAAACTTCGTAAGTTTTCGCCGCCATTTATTCGCTTCTTAAGCTCTTTACCGGATTAGCCAGCGCAGCCTTAACCGATTGGAAACTAATGGTTATAAACGCAATAATAATGGCCGTGCCTCCAGCCGCTACAAACATCCATAAACTGATGCTGATGCGATAGGCAAAATCTTCCAGCCATTTATGCATGGCAAACCAGGCCACCGGCGTAGCGATGAGGATGGCAATCAGCACCAGTTTTACAAAATCTTTTGCCAGCAAGCTAACTATGCCGCTTACACTTGCGCCAAGCACCTTACGCACGCCAATTTCGCGGGTACGCACCTGTGCCGTATAAGCTGCAAGGCCCAACAAACCGAGGCATGAAATAAAGATGGCGATACCTGCAAAATAGGTGAACAGCGTGCCCTGGCGCTGCTCGTTTTGATAGATGCTGTCAAATATATCGTCCAGGAATGCATAACTGAAGGGGTATTGGCCGTTATATTGTTTAAACTGTTTCTCCACTGCAGCAATGGCTTTCCGTGCATCGCGGCCGGTTGTTTTAATATACATACGCTCCATTATATTCGGGGCGTACCAGAAAATTGAGGGCGCAATTTTTTCTTTCATCGAGGTATAATGAAAATCCTTTACCACGCCTATGATCGTTCCTTTAATCTTCTGCATACTGAAGGGCTTGCCGATCGGATTTTTAAGGCCCATTTGTTCAATGGCGGTCTCATTCAAAATAAAATGGGTAGAATCTGCAGGTACACCCGTGAATGAGGCACCATCCACCAGCTTCATTTTAAAGAACGAGATCAGGTCTTTGTCCACCACAATAGGATGCATCATCACATTATCTTTTGGGTCTTTTCCATCCCATTCTACAGCGCCCGTGAAACCGAAATACTGAATAATATTTTGGTTCGACCGCGTTACTCCCTGTATCGCAGGATCGTTCAGCAATTCGGCTTTAACTGCATCGTAATGCTTGCTCATATCACGCATCCACAATGTGATAACGTGCGATTTATCGTACCCTGCGCCTTTGGTACGTACATAATCCAGCTGACCGGTTATAACGATGGTGCCGATGATGAGGATGATAGAAAATGTAAATTGCGTAACCACCAGGATCTTGCGAAAAAGCACATCGCCAATACCCGCAGAGATCTTTCCCTTTAACGCCTTCAACGGTTCGAAAGAAGACAACAAAAGCGCCGGATAAATGCTCGACGCAGCCAAAGTGCCGCCAATAGCCGCAAGCAATACCATCCAGATATGATAATCGGCCAGGTTCAGGCTCATCTCTTTGCCCGCTATGTGGTTGAAAGGGGGAATAAGCACATAGATCAGCCCAATGGCCAGCACGGCGGCTATTGAAAACAACAGCGCCGTCTCTACAATAAACTGCATGAAGAGGTGCGTTTTCGCTGCGCCAATGATCTTCCGCATACTGATCTCCTTCGAACGCAGCATCGACCGTGCCGTAGAAAGATTCACATAGTTGATACAGGCTATTACCAGAATAAGTATGCCTATAATGATAAAGATCCTTACTGTTGAAATGCCTCCATCGGTCAGGTCGGCCCGGTAAAGATGCATTTTTGATAAAGGCAGCAGCAAGTATTCAGCATCTGTATCATCCGGCTTATGATTCAAATGGATCTGACGGATCCGCACGGTCAGTTTATGTGTATCGGCGCCTGGCTTAAGCAGCAGGTAAGTTTCGTACATCAGGAAGCTGAAGTTGTTGGTCATGTCGTTGTGCTGGGTCAGCATCGCTTTAAAATGCGTGCTTATGGGCATCAGCATATCATACTGCATGCTCGAATTCTTTGGAAAATCGGCAATAACACCGCTTACAGTAAGGTGGGCCTTATTATCAGCAACGATCACTTTACCTATAGGGTCCTGGTCGCCGAAGAATTTCCCCGCCGTTTTTTGCGTATGACAACTGAATTATCGTCGGCAAAAGGCTTCGCCGGGTTCCCTTTGATCAAAGGAAAATCGAATACCGAGAAAAACGACGGATCAGTATAAGTGGCGCGTTCGTCGCCAAAAATCTTATCCTGGTATTTATACAACGAATAATCCCAATTGCCCACACAGCGTACATAATCCTTTACCTCGGGCAATTGTTGTTTGGCAAAAACACCAACCGGAGCAACGCCAACGGTATAAATTTGCCTGCTGGTACCGGTCCCTCCCCAAAGCTCCAGGCGGTATATGTTCGGTCCCTGTTTGTGGAAGCTGTCGAAACTCAGTTCATCCTGTACCCAAAGCAGTATAACGATGCCGATGGCCAGCCCGGCGGTAAGACCGGCAATGTTTATGGCGGTGTAAAATTTGTTCTTCAGCAAATTGCGCCAGGCGGTTTTAACGTAATTTTTCAGCATGGAGAGTTGGTTTATTAGTTCAATGGTTCAATAGTTCATTAGTGAATGGTCAATTGATCTTAAATACTCTCTCAATTATAAATGGTTACTGAAAAAATGGGGAAAATATTCTTACCAAACTTTGTCATTTCGAGCGGGAGCGAGAAATCTTATACGCAAATGCATTACCGCCAGTGCATTACCGCCAAGGTATAGTCCGCATGTCGCTCTTTCAAGATTTCTCGCTCCCGCTCAAAATGACAAGGAGGGTTCAAATGCAAAAGAGGATAAATAAAAAAGGGAAACAACGCGTTTCCCCTGATCTCTATTCTCTAATTACCTACCCCCTCACTCCGTCTTCAAACTCTTCACCGGGTTCATCAGCGCGGCTTTTACGCTGAGGTATGATACCGTTGCAAAAGCGATAACCAACACCACGATGAACGGAACGGCGAACAATAACCAGCTGATCTCGATCCTGAACGCATAGGTTTGCAGCCACTGATGGATGGCGTACCAGCCCAATGGCGCCGATACCACAAAAGCCACCAATATCAGTTTGGCAAAATCTTTATATAGCAATTTCAAAATGCCGTTCACCGTTGCGCCGAGTACCTTGCGGATGCCGATCTCCTTTGTACGCTGTACAATGGTATATGATACCAGCCCGAACAAGCCCATACAGGCTACAAAAATGCCTATACCGGTAAAGGCCGCAAATACCGCTCCGAATTGACGGTCGGCGTGGTATTGCTCGTTAAAGTGCTGATCGAGGAAGAAATAATCGAACTGATCGCCGGGGAAGAATTCTTTCCAGTTAGCCCGCAGCGCATTGATAGTTTGCGGCAGGTTTTCTGTGCTAACCTTTACCGAAACATTACCCCTTACATCGGGGATACAGCGGAATATAATTGCATCGTAAGCATCATGCAGCGATTGCTGATGATAATTCTCTACCACGCCAATTATCGTATAAACGTCTCCCCAAAAATCAATACGCTGACCAATAGCTTGCTCCGGTTTGGCAAAGCCCATTTGCTCGGCTGCTTTTTTGCTGAAAACAACGGCTTTAGGATCGGTAGTAAAATCTTTGGAGAACACTCTGCCAACTATCACTTTTGCACCAAAGGCTTTCAGATAATCATAATCG
This sequence comes from Mucilaginibacter sp., assembly GCA_036569325.1. Lineage (GTDB taxonomy): Bacteria > Bacteroidota > Bacteroidia > Sphingobacteriales > Sphingobacteriaceae > Mucilaginibacter. Next base: position 3,701 of record DATCQV010000025.1, read on the forward strand.
CCGCCTATAATACGATACTGTTTAGATTCCTTTTCTGATGTTCCTACCAGTTTGATGCCGCCTGCGTTCCACTGCACAGGCTCGCCGGGTATCGAAGTTGAAACAGTCACGCTTTTTACAGAAGCGTTCCGCAGGCTTTCATTCTTGAACGCGCTCATGCTGCGGTAAAATGAATCAACGCGCGACAGCGGTGGTTTTATAACCAGGGTTTGGTTAATATTGATGCCCAGACTTTGCTTTTCCATAAAATCGATCTGCCTGTAAACCGTTAACGATCCGATCAATAAAAAGATAGATGCCGCAAACTGGAACACCACCATAACCTTACGCAAAATGATACCGCCTGATGACGCCGAAAGCTTACCCTTCATTACCTCGACAGGCTTGAAGCTTGATAATACCATTGCCGGATAGAAGCCCGAGAAGAAGGAGCCCAATAAAAACAAGCTGATCACGCCTGCCCAAAAAGCCGGTTTTAACAACAGCGTAAGACTCAAATACTGTCCCGATATAGCTGCAAAAACCGGGATAAATACTATAATTAATCCGATGGCGAGCAAAATTGCGAGCCCGTTGAGCAGCGCCGCCTCCATTAAAAATTGCGCAATGAGTTGCCCCTTAGCAGAGCCGAGCGTTTTACGCACGCCCACTTCCTTCGCACGGCCTATCCCCTTTGCGGTAGCCAAATTAATATAGTTTATCCAGGCAATAATGATCACGAAGATGGCGATACCCGCTAAAAGGTAAACAGATTTACCGTCGCCGTTAGGCTCGGCTTCCATCATCAGGTGTGAGTAAAGGTGAATACTTTCTATGGGTTGGAGGTAATATTTAGCCCCATCTCCCGAACCTTTAAACTGGGCATATTCTTTATTAATATAAGGTACAAATTTCGCCTCCAATGCCTTCGGGTCGACACCCGGACGCAGCAGCACATAAGTCATTGCGCCATCATTTTGCCATCTGGTATCCAGATCGCTTTTCGGGCCGCCGGTGAACTTTATGAGCGTAGCATACGACAATAATACATCACATTTAAAGTGGGTATTAACCGGAAAATCCTTCATCACGCCGGTAACCTTCAGCGGGTTATCGTACCCGAACGATACCAGTTTGCCTATCGGGTCGGCATTACCGAATAGCTTTTTGGCATTGGTTTCTGTCAGTACAATGGAGAATGGTTCATTGAGCGCCGTTTTCGGGTCGCCGCTGATGAGCGGATAGCTGAATATGTTAAAAAATGAACTGCCGGCAAAAAAGTTTTTATCCAGTTTGATCCGCTGATCCTGGTAGATGGCCAGCACCGAACCATTGCTCACCACCTTTACCATGTCGGCGATCTCCGGGAAGTTCTGTTTCAGCTTGGTACCGGTAGCAAATGCACCGGCTGCCCATTGGGTACTTAATCTGCCATTATTATAGCGGTCCTGCGCTACGCGATAGATCCTGTCTTTCTTTTCATGAAAGTTATCATAGCTCAGCTCAAACATTACATACTGGATGATCAGCAAGCCGGCAGCCATCCCAATGGCAAGGCCGAAAATATTAATAAAAGAGAAAGCCTTGTTCTTCCTGAGGTTTCTGAAAGCGATGAGTAAATAGTTTTTTATCATGATTAAGGGATTTTATTTCGGTCGACTAAAATTATGCCATTTTTATAACTTATTAATTTTCAATTTATTATAATATATTCCACCAAAACGTACGTACGTTTTCAGATAACTACTGTTCGGCAGCGGACGGTAATTTTTTGCTTACAAGACACCGGCCTTTTAAAAAGGTTGCCTTTTTCAGGTCGAAATAATCCGGTTAAATATTTTTTTCAGAATTCCGGTAACCATTTATTTTCCGGGGAGTATTCAGTGCAAGGTCATAGACAAATAACCATAACCAAACAATATGAAAAAGACTCAACCTATACGCATCATGACGCTTCTTCTTGGCGTTGTGTGCTTCGTGTACAACCCGGGAGCAATGGCGCAAAGCGTTGTTGTTAACCCAAATCCCGTAGTAAATGTCAACCCTGTGGTCACTGTCAATCCAGTGGTTAATCCAACGGTAAACGTGAACCCAAACCCGGCTGTTAATGTCACCGTCAGCCCCAGCGTTGATCCTTCGGTAAATGTTAACGCAATGGTAAACGTGAGCCCCAACCCTGTGGTGAATGTGAACCCCGTTGTAAACGTCAACCCTTTAACAAATTTCAACCCTGAAATCAATGTTAATGTCAATCCCGATATCGACATCGATATTACTGGTGATACAGACCATAATGAGGGCAGCTGGTTTGCCACCATTAAGGGTGATGTAGTTAAAATGGAGCTTCGCGGCAATGGCGACGACGAAAACAGCTGGTCAGACAATACAGAGTTCCCTTTAACCGATTTTCCGAACCTGCCTAAAGGTCAAAAAGGCGAATTCAGCCTGAAAAGAGAGGCTGGTACCATTGTATTTACCGGGAAATTTGATGGTAACGAGGGCTATGGTCATTATAAATTTACGCCCGATGCATCGTTTAATCAATACATCAGCAGCCAGGGTTTTGATAATGTAGAGGATCGTCATGCGCTCGCCTTCTTTTTGGTCGACCTGAAAAAAGGTTATGTAGACATGGTGAAAAAGGAAGGTTACGGCGGCATCAATGCTAATCGCCTGGTTGCCCTTTCGGCGTTGAAGGTAAGTGAAGAATACATTACCAATATCAAATCGGCAGGATATGATCATTTGCCGGTAAATCAGTTAATTGCTTTTAAATCGATGCACATCACCCCTGATTATATCAGCAGCATCGCCCAATTGGGTTATAAAGACGTTCCGGATCATGATCTGATCGCCTTTAAATCGATGCACATTAATGGCGACTACCTGAAAGGCTTTGACGCAATTGGCTACAAGAACATCCCGATGCACGATATAGTCGCCTTTAAATCGGTAGGTGTTACGCCAGAGTTTGTTAAAAGCCTGATGGATGCCGGCTATAAAGACATTCCTTCGCACCAGGTCATTGCCTTAAAATCATTGCATATTACCCCTGAATATATAGAGGGCTTTAAAAAACTTGGATTCAACGATATTTCATTGAACGATCTGCCTGCATTGAAATCAACCGGCGTTACACCTGAATATGTAGCTTCCATGCAGCAGAAAGGTATAAAATCAGACAACCTGCGCAAATACATTCAACTTAAAAACAGCTTCGACAAATAATAAACACGCATGAAAAAGCTATTCATAAACTGCCTGTCGGCAATTGTTTTACTGACCGGGTTCACTAACTGCGCGCAATCGCAACAAAAACAAAAAGAAAAAGCTGCTACCAAAGCGGTAAGCAAGGGCAGCGATGACGACGATTGGCAATCGTTCAACAGCAACCGTGTGCCGGGCACCTGGGATGCCGCTATAAAAGACGAAAAAGTGAGCATCGAATTTTATGGCGAACACTGGAGCCAGGGCCGCAATTTCCCGCTGCCGGAGCTTGGAACCCTGCCAACCGGCAACATCGGAACATTTACTGTTACCCGCGAGGCAGGAAAAATGAGTTTCAGGGGTGTTTTTGAAGGCGGGTTCGGCCACGGCAGCTATACCTTTCAGCAAAACGACCAGTTCAAAAATTACCTGCAGGAGCGCGGTTATAAAGATTTAGATCAGCAGATGATGATGGCCGTATTTTTTACCAACATCAATAAAGACTATTTCGAATTTTTAAAAGCCAACGGTTACGCCAGCGTCAGCAACGAGCAGTTTAAAGATCTGGCAGAGCAGGACATGAACCGCGGTAAAATGGAAGAATATTTTAACCTTTTCAAAACCGAGAATTACGGTCATCAATCGCTTGAGAAGATCATCGAGCTACGTGAACATGGCGTAAGCGCCAAATTTGTGCAGGGTTTTCACGATATAGGCTTTAAGACCATTCCGCTCGATCAGGCGCTGGAACTTCGCGACCACGGCGTACATCCCGAATTCATCAGCGACATCAAGAAAATGGGCTACGGCGATATCTCGCTGGAAAAAGCAAAAGATCTGCGCGACCATGGCGTTAGCCCTAAATACATTGCAGGCATACAGGCTATGGGTTACAAAGTAATGTCGCTCGATCAGGCTCAGGAATTACGCGATCATGGTGTCAGCGCCGAATATATTAAGGGCATGCAAAATCTTGGCTACAAAGACATCAGCCTGGACAAAGCCAGGGAATTAAGAGATCACGGCGTTAACGTTGATTTTATTAAAGGCATTCAACAATTAGGTTTTAAAGACCTCAGCCTCGACAAAGCTCAGGAACTGAGGGACCATGGCGTTAGCCTTGCTTACATCCAAAAAGTAAAAAGTAAGGGCGGTACCGCAAATACCCTCGACGATTATATTAAACTAAAGGACAGCGGGTTTTAATACTATTAAGTTTGTTTATAAAAAAGTCGGCAAACCGGATATCCGGTTTGCCGACTTTTATTTATAACAGCGCGGCTTATCTGGTAAGCATCTAAAAGCTATCTTTATAGCAAATTGATCCCGCTATGTTTTTTGTCCTTTCAAAGGTGTTGCTCCTGTTTATTCTTCCCTTCACTTATATTTCAGGATTTTTAATTGCGGCATTTATCGTTAAAAATCCACGGCGAAAAAAGAAATACTTCATCATATCGGGAGTATTACTGCTGATATTCAGTAACCCTTTCCTTTATAACCGTTTCGTACATTATTGGGATATGCAGCCCGTTCCTCTAAAAAGCAGCCCCTATAGCTGCGTTATTGTTTTAGGCGGCTTTTCGGGTGCCGACAAAAACGGCGATGGTTTTTTCAACACTGCTGCCGACAGATTTATTCAGGGGCTGAAATTATACACCCAAGGTAAAGCCACGCACATATTGATCTCTGGCGGCAACGGTAATCTCATCCCCGGCCCCTATCGTGAAAGTAATTGGGTAAAAAAACAACTGCAGCTTTTTAAGGTTCCCGATAGCTGCATCATTGTGGAGAACCGAAGCCGGAACACGCTCGAAAACGCTGCCTTCTCAAAAACCTTACTCGAAGAAAAACACCTGCAGCCCCCCTATTTATTAGTTACCTCGGCATTCCACATGCGCCGCTCGATCGGTATCTTCAAAAAAGAAAAAATGGAGATCACACCCTATCCATGCAATTACCTGGCCGGTAACAGCGATTGGTCTTTTGGCGAATTTGTGCCCGATCCCGGACCGCTTAGCGGCTGGAATATTTATATAAAAGAAGTGGTGGGTACGCTCGTCAATTATTTTAAGTAGACCTGGGGGCTTGTTCTTATTTATGGAAATGCCTGAACGCGGAACAATGTCGTAAAGTTAAAATGTTCGCCCGCTGTGGCAGGCAAAACATTTTAACCTACATATAAAGAGCAACTTAGATAGTCGTAACGGGAAGCGACGGCTACTCAATGAAAATTCAGACGTCGCGGGCAGATTCGAACTGCCGTATGGGGTTTTGCAGACTCCAGCCTATCCTCTCGGTCACGCGACTTTATAAAAAAAGCTATTCAATCACTTATCGTAGAGTTTCTGGCTGGGTTTTGATAAACCTTATCTTTCTCTGCAATGCAGAGCAGGAATTAGCACCTTTTATCGGGTTAGAAGGATTGAGCCGGGGTTAAAGCCTACGTTAAAATTGCACTCTTAACTTTCGGCTACTTATTCGCGGTTATTGTCTACGTTAAAATTGCACTCTCAACTTTCGACACGCTTGACTCGCGGTTATTGTCTACGTTAAAATTGCACTCTTAACTTTCGACACGCGATCTCGGCTTATTACTTCAAACTGTTATTTGATACAGGTTGCTAAGACTTCACAGGGCCTTTTCCCTCAGTCTTTCTGGATAAGCATAATATAAAGAACGATTTGTTGATGCAAACATACAGATAAATTCTATAATTCCTATAGATTTTATATTATTTAATTAAATAAATTCATTTCTGTTTGAAAATCAGCTTGTTATTTTTTTATTTAAACTGAAAAATGTATTACCGAATAAAAACTATCTGCACATGCGTTAATTTTGTAAATTCACAAAAAATCTCATTAGGGGTTTGAGATATGCAGAAATATAGGAAGTAAAATTTAAAAATCGCCGTTGTTCGGTTGATGCGATGGTGCTGCCGGGCGACAACGATCCGCTTTTAGGAGCTATATCGTTAGAAGATATGGATGTGCTTATTCATCCATACCGACAGGAATTGATTGTAAATCCCGATCATCCTTACTTTGCTCAAATGAAACTTAAATAAAAATAGTCGCCGCCTGAACATGAAGAGATTACTGCTTGCCTTTTTCCTGCTTACCTTATCCGCCGGTTTTGCATCGGCTGATACCATTGCTATCGATCACTTTGTAGTAAAGGAAAACCCCTTTGCCAAAAATGAAGTTGCGGTGGTTGCTACCGATACAGCCGGTGTGATTCAGGAAAATGTGAACGGGGTGTTTACCTTCACTATGAACGGCTTCCAGGAACAACTTACCTTCGATAAAGGTACGGCCTTCTACCGGCATAAAATTGATAAGTCAACCTTCCTGTATGCCAAACACGTTAATGATAAAGGAACCCACAGCATTCTTTATTACATCTACAAACATGACGACAAGCTGAGTCCTTTACATATCAGTTGGATTTTACTGTTGGCTATCCCCTGCGTGTTGGTATTGCTGGCCTATATGTTCCGCAGGTTTATCATTATCGCCATCATCATCTTTTGTGTGTTCCTGTATTTCAATTACCATAACAATCTCAGTATCCCTACCTTTTTCGAAAGCATCATAGATGGATTAAAGGGCATCTTCTGATAACCCTTAAACAAAAAAAGCCGCCTCCCGGCTTAACGGGAAACGGCCTTTCATATTACTATTATTGTGGTTACAGGCTGTCGCGCAGCATTTTGATCTCATCATGCGCGGCATCTATCCCTTGCTGTTGGCGGCGCAACACACCGCTGATCTCAAAAGGTATCGCATTGTCGTCTTCTTCCAATGCCGAGCGGTAAGCTTTTTTTATGGCGTCTTCGCCGCGTTCGCATTCGGCCAGGATGCTCTTACGATCATGACCTGTAAAGGTAGCCTTTACATCGATCCATGCACGGTGTATGGCGCCGGTACCGCTTGTTCCGGTTTCGGCATCAGCGCCCGACTGGCTTACAAGCCTGGTAAGTTCAGCTGAATATTCGCGGCTCTCTGAGGCGAATCTTTCAAAAAGGCTTTTCAGATCAGCATTGCCTTCTTCAAGATCACCTGCAGCGCGTTCAAAACCGGCAACACGGTCGTTATTGATCTCGATCAGGTCATTTAATACATCGATTGATTTTTCGGTAGTTTCCATGGTAGTATTTTGTTTTGTGTTTATAAGTTATTACTACTAACTTCATAAATATTATGCCATGATCGGGCAACCAAACATTATTTCTTAAATTAATTTATTATCATTAAAAGATAATTTATTCACTGTATGCTATAGCAAACAGGCAGCCCTATTTAGACGGCACAACAAAAACCTGGTGAGGAATAAGCTTTCCGGGGCAATTTGACGATACTGAAACAAACCGGTTTGTACCGGCGTTTATAGGTTAAAAGAACAACAAGGTATGATAAATCCTTTGCAAATGACCCTTATTAATAACGAGGGTGAAAAACGATATATAATTATTGAACCCGTTTTGGAAAAAGGAGACAAAGGCTTGCGGAATACCGGTGTTTATAAGATCTATAAAGACGCCTTTGGTGAAGAATCAAAGCTTATTACTGAACCCCTCGAAACTATCGCTCCAAATAACAGGCTCCCGGATGACATTAATCCCGATTATCTTGGCAAGATGGAATTTAACGTCTATTCGCAATGGACCTATCATGGCGACCTCTTGAGCCTCGAAGAGCAAAAGGAAGCAGCTACCTATATCTTAAGATATTAATATATTGAACTTGACGGCTAACGTAGAGACGCAATACATTACGTCTCCCGCTAGATACCGGCGTAAATAAGTATTTGTTATTTATGGATAGCGAAAGATGCGAAGCATCGTGCCTCTACGGAGGCATAACAGAAGCCAGCTTAACAGAAAAATATTACTTATTTAAACGGATGCAATTTATTAGGCGCAGCACCTATGATGATCTTCCGGCCGCGCCGCGCCACAGCCTGCCCGTTCCTGGCGCCGGCCCTGCCGCTGCCTGCAACCGTTGTCACCACTCCAGCCGGAGTAACTTTGCGAATGAGGTTATTATTTGAATCGGCAACATATAAATTTCCGGTGGCATCCAGCGCAATTCCGGCCGGATTGCTGAAGGATGCTGCAGTTCCGGCACCGTCATTAGAGCCCTGGCTGCCGCTGCCCGCAAATGTGCTCACGGTACCATTTGCGGCAATTTTACGAATTAAATTATTTGCTCCGTCGGCAACATAAATATTTCCTCCGGCATCAACAACAAGGCTGTTGGGGAACGAAAAAGTGGCGGTAAGCGCCGGGCCATTTTTTGCACCCGTAGAATCGGAACCGGCAACTTTACTGACAATGTTCCCTGAACTGATCTTGTCTATTTCATTCCTCAGATAATTGGCTACATAAACATTTCCGGCTGCATCTGTCGCTACCCCGGTTGGGTTGCTGAAAACACTGGTAAGCACATCAGGCGTAACGGCACCTGCAATGGTGCTCACCGTTCCATCGGGAGCTATTTTACGGATTAGGTTATTGCCTGCATCGGCTACAAAAATATTCCCGTTATGATCTGCAGCAACGCCTTCCGGGTGGAAGAATGTTGCCGTAGCTGCCGGGCCATCGGCAAAACCGGTACTATCACTGCCTGCAAAGGTAGAGACCGTACCGTCGGGCGTTATCTTACGGATACGGTTACTCCCGGCATCGCCTACAAACAAATTACCTGAAGCATCTATGGTAATTCCCGTCGGCGCATTAAATGAGGCTAACAGCCCGGCCGCATCTATCGAACCCTGGTTTCCGCTGCCGGCAAATGTGCTCACCACGCCGCCTGGAGTTATCTTGCGGATAAGGTTATTGCCATAATCGGCTACAAAAATATTTCCGGTTGCGTCAATGGCTATCCCCGTCGGGTTATAAAACGATGGGACTGTATCCGGGACGGTAACACCGCCATGCCCCGATGTGTCTGCACCCGTCGAAGTGGTATCCGGCGTTACGCGGTTGGGTATCAATTCGGGCTTGCAGGCGGTAAAACATGCCGCAATTACCAGCAAAAGGGAAATATTAAGAAGCGTTTTAGGCCAGGCAAGTTTCATCGATATAAATGTAGAAATTAATTGCGCTTTTTTAATGAACGATACGCAGTGTCTTCGTTTTATATTTTAAATTGAACAATATTTTCCAGGTGCAGATCATATAATCAAATTAATTGAATTAAAATGAATGAAAAACTTGATCCTATCATAGCCGTAAAAAACATTGAAGCCAGTTCCAATTGGTATCAATCCGTATTTAACTGGAGAAGTTTACACGGCGGCGGGCACTTTGATGTGCTGGTTAATGATAAGGGCGAGGTTGAGCTTTGCCTCCACCCCTGGCAACGCGATGAGCACCCAACAATGATTAATCCTGATGTTACGCCCGGGAATGGCCTGATCCTTTATTTCAGAACCGGGCGTATGAATGCGATACGGCAAAATGTAGAAAGAATGGGTTATGCAATAGAAGATGATATTCATCAAAACCCTAACTCAATGAAGATGGAATTTGCGTTGAGAGACCCTGACGGATACTTCCTGATTATTTCAGAATTCCATAAATATTAAAGAATGACTATTTAAATAGCATGCGTAAATTTCTTGGCTTTCTATTACTGATAATAAGCGGGTTTCTGATACTGTTTTGCATATTCGTAACCGTATCTACGCTAATGAAAATTGGAGATCACGAAAATGGTCAGAATGCGTGGTTTCGCCTCGGCTATGTATTAGGCGAACTGTTAATAGCTGTGATAATGGCCATTCCCTCATATTTTCTCATCAAAAAAGGAGTAAAGCTTATTCAGTCTTAACAACCATGCCCAATGAACCACCGAACCAATAAACTAACCTCAGAACGGCATCCCCACGCCAAAATTCAGCTGCATAAAATTGTACGTGTCGCCGCTGTTGGCCAGCCGGTAATTGGTTTTGAATGGCCCTGAATTAAACAACTCGTTGAAATGCCTGATGAGCACCCATGAATCCGATCCGCTGAATTGCGGATCCCTGAACTTAAAGGCGGCATCTAACCGGAAAACGAAAAAGGAAAGATCGAACCGCAAACCGGTGCCTATGCCGATAGCGGTAGAAGGCAAAATATTATTCAGCCTGAATTCGGAATTTGGCTGATCCGGCTGCTTATGCAGCCGCCATACGTTACCGGCATCAATAAACACCGCGCCTTTTAATTTCGAGCCAAAAAAATCGTCAGCCAGTTTGTAACGATATTCTGCGTTGGCTATGATCTTTATTTCACCAAACTGATCGAGGTATTTTAACTTGGTGCGAAGCGAGTCCCCCGCCGATGGCGCATTAGGCGTTCCCGGCGGACCGTAAAAATCGGCGCGGCTAAATTGTCCCGGCCCTAAGGTACGCGGCAGCCATGCCCGCATATCGTTGGCGCCGCCTGCGTAAAATTCCTTTTCAAATATCCAGTGCCGGTCGTCGCTGTTTCCATAAGGAATGCCGAAGCCCGGGTTAATGCGGAAAATGAACTGGCGTTCGCCGCCCAAACTGCGGTAAATACGCAGATCAACCTCGGTTTTGGCGTATTGCGCAAAAGGGTATCCAAAGAATGTCCGCTTGCCCGCCGTGTCCCGTTTAGTATTAAAAAGCTTCGTCAGCGCACTTAATGTGTTGCCGCCAACGTCTATACTTCCCCTGAAATATACAAAGTTCTTAAATGAGTTAAGTTCGATGTTGTTGTATTGAAACGTGTACTGGCTGCTGATATTGAATATGGTACGCCCGATAAGGTAGCTGTACGCATAAAGATTTTTGTTAATGAGCTCCTGTTGGGCCACCGGGTCTATAGTACCTCTCGAAAACTCGAAACTGATTGGCGTAAACGTATGTAGTTTGCGTCCGGTCTCAAAAAAATCGTAGGTGATAGAATTGATAAAACTTTCACGCTGCACCAGGCCTTTTTGATAGAACAGCTGGTAGTTGGTTGAAAAGGTAGTATGCGGCACGCCATATTTCCCCGGCTGCGGTATATCGAACGGCACCAATATTCGTGGATAGATCAGGCTGGCGCCTATCCGCAGGTCTTGATTTTGGATAGCTGCCTGGTTAATATTGTTGTTACCATTGTCAAAGAGGATGCTCCAGTTGGTTTTTATTTGCAGAATGGCGGCATTCTTAAACAGGTTCCTGTCGGTAAAGGTGTTACCGAGGTTATAACCAAAACGACCTCCGCTGAAAAGGAATTCGCCCTCCACGCGGTCGCTGAAATGTTTTAATGGGGTAATGTCTATCCGCGTATCCAGCCTGTTGGTGCTGTCGGGCAGTTTGGTATACGCCGGGTTGGGCACATTTCTGAAAACGTTAAGTTCTGATAAGCGCGACGTGGTAAGCGTTTGCTGATCAAGGTTATAGATCTGGCCCTTTTTCTGAAAAATGTAATTGGTAACCGAATGTGGTTTAAACAGGTGTGAATAATCCACATACCTGAACTGAGAGTCAACTTGTATGGTATCTGCCTTGCCTTCGGTACGCCCGTTGCTTTTCGCCACTGTCACCAATGTATTATTGATCGTATATATAGGGTGAGACGAGCGCCCCGTAGGGTTATCGATCACCATCTTAATATCCACCACACTGCTGCGGAAAGTGGAATCGTATTGATAGTTGATATACTGGCGGTAAAAATCAAAATAACCGTTCCGCTTCATAATGAGGTAAAACTCATCCCTGTCGTAAGCCAGGCTGTCGGTATCAAAGCGCCCGCCGGGCTGCACGTGCGAGAAACGGGGGCGGTTAACGCGGTAAAGGTCCTGTACTTTTTTATCGGGAATGCTGTCCTGTAGCTTCCTGATTCGGAACATGGGGCCTTCCACTGCCGAGAAGATCAGTTCTGCTTTTTTCTTTTTAATCTTTATGGTATCGGTCACCTTTGCCTTCAGATAGCCTTTATTCTGCAAAAACCGCTCTATCTGCACACGGGAAAACTCTACGAGATTGCTGTCAAGGATAGCTGGCGGCTCGCCGATATCGCGCTTACCGTTTTTACTGAACAGGTAATAGAACTGGAGGTTGATGACATTATTAGGCTGCTGCTCTTTATCCACATAAAGCACGGCAGCTTCGGCAAACTCTTTATCAACTCCTTTTATGGTGATTTTGCGCACAAGAGCCTCGTTGTCTTTCAGGCGGCGCGTAAGGCTGCACCCGCTTCCTGTAAACAGCAGTAAAATACTTAATATTGTAAGGCGATAGTTAATAGTTGTAATGTATGCTTTCAAAGTCTCAAATCAGTTTACTAAAATCCCTGCAGCACAAAAAGGAACGCAAAGAAAACGGTCTGTTTTTGGTTGAGGGGCACAAATCGGTTATCGAATTTATCAACTCGTCTTACCAGGTAGAGGCTGTTTATTACACGGACTCCTTCGACCCAAAAATGCTCAAATTATCCCAAAAAATAAACTTATATAATATTTCTGTTACAGACATCGGCAAAATAAGCAGTTTAAAAACCCCTCAGCAGGTTATTGCCCTGGTAAAAATCCCACGTTACCCACAGCTTGATAACCAAAAACTACGGCAAAAGTTCTCGCTGGTGTTAGATGGCGTGCAGGATCCAGGCAACATGGGCACCATTATCCGCACTGCCGACTGGTTTGGTATCGATAATATCATTTGTTCTGATGACACCGTCGACGCTTATAACCCAAAAGTAGTACAGGCCAGCATGGGTTCGCTAAGTCGTGTTAATGTGCACTATGCCGATCTGCAAAAAACATTGCCTGCCGTGGGACTGCCCGTTTTCGGCGCTATGCTGAACGGTGAAAACCTGTTCAGCACCGAATTTGGCACAGAGGGACTGATAGTTATGGGTAACGAAGGCAATGGCGTAACCCTGGCTGTTGAACAGCTTATCAACAAAGCGGTGACCATTCCGCGCGCCGGAAAAGCCGAATCACTGAACGTTGGGATAGCCACTGCATTATTTTGTGCAGAAATAAGCAGAAATAAACTTGGCAGCCAATAAATAATTGCTATTTTTGCAACCTTGAAAAATGGTCGGGTGGCCGAGTGGCTAGGCAGAGGTCTGCAAAACCTTTTACAGCGGTTCGAATCCGCTCCCGACCTCAGGAATAAAAAACATTAAATTAATACCATCATGGGCGTTACTCGTTTAAAAAGAAAAGATAGAAAAAACAAAACCACTTCACGTTTAGAAGTGCAGTTTTTGAAACTGGCTACCAACCTTGAGCCAGGAAGCCGCAGTGCTGAGAAAAAAGGCAACCAGATTGCAAAAAACAACGAAGCTTTAGCTAAAGCTGCCGCTGCAAAGTAATTTAACGCGCGAATCTTCGCGTTTGTTAATGATATTTAAATCCTGTTGGTATATGCTGACAGGATTTTTTTGTTGACGGTTAATTACAATTCACCCGCTTTTTTTAACGCGATCAATTCGATCTTTTCCGAAATTCTGAAATCGGTTTCCCTGATTTTGGTTATTATTTCGCCCACAGAAGGAATGAACCCCAACAGCTTCGCCTCGACAATAATACCGATGGTTCCCGTGATATTCAACCCAAGGTTTTGAGCAAACCTTCTACCCTTTAGGTCATCTATAATTAAAAGACTTTCATCAAACTCTATTGCCAATGCTATAGCACTTGCTTCGCCCTTATCAACGGAACTCTCAATTATCGATTGATACTTTTTGTTTTGAGGATCGATGATTTCAAACCAGGATGGCAGCGTTAACGCAAATTCGGCAGCTACGTAGCTCGTAGTAACAATAATGCCGAATAATTTATTCAACAAATCAAGATGGCCAATATTTTGCAGAAGAATAAGGCAGCTTGTATCAGATATGATAACCCTTTGCATTTAGTATATCTTTTTCCAGGTCATCGGCCTCAAGATTAAAAATGGAAACGCCATAACTGCCAAGCAGTTCCATAAATGTACGTTTCGAATAACCCGCCATATCTGCGGCCTGCCCCATCGACAGCGTCCCTTTTTCAAACAATCTGGCAGCCAACAGCATTTTTAATTCACGCTGATCCAGGTCCACGTTATCTGGTATATCTAATGTTAGCGATCTCATAAATTAAATTTACAGAAAAAGATTCAATATCCTTTTATTTATCCTCCCAATCAATCCCGGCCCTTCATAAATAAACCCGGTGTACAATTGCACCAGCGCGGCACCGGCATTCAATTTCTCAATCGCATCTTCGGCAGAATGAATGCCCCCTACCCCGATGATGGGAAATGCTCCGTTTGATTTTTTATGCAGATAGGAAATTACTTCAGTAGATCGTTTGGTCAATGGCATGCCACTCAATCCCCCGGTTTCATTCGTTAAATTTCCGGGAGATGTAAGGCCATCACGGCTGATGGTTGTATTGGTAGCAATAATACCCGCAATCCCGGTTTGCTGAACTATCTCAACAATATCATTCAATTGCTCATCAGTCAGATCGGGCGCTATTTTAAGGAGGATGGGTCTGCTAATGCCGTTTTTAGAGTTGCGCTTTTGAAGCGTGTTCAGCAGTTCCATCAGCGGCTCCTTTTCCTGCAGGGCGCGCAATCCGGGCGTATTGGGCGAGCTTACATTCACCACAAAATAATCGACCATATCAAACAGGCGGTCAAAACATTTAATATAGTCGCTCGTCGCCTCCTCATTTGGGGTTACCTTATTTTTGCCGATGTTGCCGCCAATGATTAGTCCCCTTTGTCCTGCTTTGCTTTTACGAAAAGCGGCAATGCGCTCCGCTGCCACATCAACACCAAGGTTATTAAAACCCATGCGATTGATCAGTCCGCCGTCCTTCGGCAGCCTGAACATTCGTGGTTTGTCATTACCAGGCTGCGGCAAAGGTGTTACGGTGCCCACCTCTACGAAGCCAAAACCGAGGTTGGCCATCTCGCCCATCATTTCGGCATTTTTATCAAAACCGGCCGCAAGTCCTACCGGATTTGGGAACTTCAAACCGAATACTTCCCGCTCCAGTTTGGGATCCTCAACCTTCCAGATGGTTCTGATTAAGGAAGCACCACCAGGTAACTTGTTAAAACGTTTCAGGTTGGCGGTAACCCAATAATGCACCTTTTCCGGATCGAACTTAAACAGAAGTGGCTTGATGAGCTGATACATGCCGCGAAGGTACGGGTTTTAGCGGACGCTTCATAGCTGATAGTTCATAGCCCTTAGCCTGCGGTGTGGTGGTGGCTACTCGCTGCGCGCGCCATCGTAGCCATCTGCACCACTACGCACCAGGTGTGCCGCCATGCACCGCCCTTAGCCACCCGTCAATTACCAATCAATTTTATATCTTAGCCAAACTAACCGATCAAACTATGAAGATAGCTGCCTCTAACCGCCGGAGTTTTATTAAAAAAGCCGCTATCGGCTCATTGGCCGCCTTAGCGCTCCCCGAAATCGTATCAGCTGCAATCGCCGGAAATGCCATCAAAAAAGTAAACCTCGAAAAAAACGACGTCATCCTTTTCCAGGGCGATTCCATTACCGATTGGGGTCGCGATCACAATAAATTTACCCCGAACGATACCGGCACCTTAGGCACCGGCTATGTGCTGCTTACCACCGGTCAGCTGCTGTTGAAATACCCGGAGCTTGCCTTGCAGGTGCATAACCGCGGCATCAGCGGTAACAAAGTTTACCAGTTGGCCGATCGCTGGGATACCGACGCGCTTTCTATCAAACCCAACGTGCTCAGCATTCACATCGGCGTGAACGATTTCTGGCACACCCTCACTGCGGGCTACACCGGCACCATTGATACTTATATCAAAGATTATCACACCCTGCTCGACCGTACCAAAAAAGCATTACCCGACGTAAAACTGGTGATCTGCGAACCCTTCGCCGTTAAGGTAAAGGCGGTTGATGATAAGTGGTATCCTGCTTTCGACCTGTTCCGCAAAGCTGCCAGGGACATCGCTAATGAATACGGCGCCGCATTCATACCGTTCCAGTCGGCATTTGATAAAGCCCTTGAGCTGGCCCCCGGCACCTACTGGACACTCGACGGCGTACATCCCAGCATAGCCGGTGAAGCGCTCATGGCAAAGACCTGGATGGAGGGTTTGAGCTAAAAGCGAAAAGTCTGAAGCTTAAAGCAAAAGAAAGTTCTCAACGCTTTGGCCTTTCAGCTTTTGCTTTAAGCTTTCACCTTTCTGCTTTCCCCTCAAAAACGTACCTTTGCGCCAAATGATCGCTATAAATAACCTTACGTTCGAGATTGGTGCGCGCGCCTTATATGATGAAGCTAACTGGCATATAAAACCCGGAGAAAAAATTGGCCTGATTGGCGCCAACGGAACCGGTAAAACCACGCTTTTAAAAATTATTGTTGGCGACTATAGTCCTACCTCGGGCACAATATCGATGGCTAAGGACCTGACCATCGGTTACCTTAACCAGGATCTGCTCTCCTATTCATCCGACGAAAGCATTCTGCACGTTGCTATGGAAGCCTTTGAGCGCCAGAACCAATTGCACGACGAAATAGAGGCCATCCTCAAAAAATTAGAGACAGACTACACTGAAGACCTGCTGCACAAGCTAAGCGACAAGCAGCACGAGTTCGAAGCGTTGGACGGTTATAATATTGAATACAAAGCTCACGAGATCTTAGCCGGTCTGGGTTTCAGCGAGGAAGATACGCACCGCAAACTGGCTACCTTTTCGGGTGGGTGGCGTATGCGTGTGATGCTGGCCAAGATCCTGTTGCAGGCACCCGATATCCTGCTGCTCGATGAGCCTACCAACCACCTCGACTTACCTTCCATCCAATGGCTGGAAGATTACCTGAAGGCATTTGAAGGCGCTATCGTTATCGTATCGCACGACAGGTGGTTCCTGGATAAAGTAATTAACCGCACGGTTGAATCGCGCAAAGGCAAGCTTACCGTTTATGCGGGCAATTATTCCTTCTACCTGGAAGAAAAGGCCTTGCGCGAAGAAATTCAGCGCGGCGAGTTTAAAAATCAGCAGTCGAAGATCAAACAGGAAGAGCGTTTGATCGAGCGTTTCCGTGCCAAGGCTTCGAAGGCAAAAATGGCACAGTCGCGTATCAAGATGCTGGATAAAATGGAGCGTGTGGACGATGTGGATGATGACAACCCGACCGTAAACTTCAGCTTCCGTTTCAGCAAGCAGTCGGGCAGGCACGTGGTTACCTTAGAACACATCACCAAAAAATACCCTGCTATCGATATCCTCGAAGATGCCGAGGCGATCATCGAGAAAGGCGATAAAATTGCGCTGATCGGTGCCAACGGTAAAGGTAAATCAACCTTGCTGCGCATCATAGCCGGTGCAGATCCGGACTTTTCCGGCAGATCAGAAACGGGCCATAACGTGTCGCAAACCTTCTTTGCGCAGCACCAGTTAGAAGCCCTGCACCTCGAAAACACCATTATACAGGAACTGCAGGCATTTGCACCAAAGCACAACGAAACAGAGCTGCGTACCATTTTGGGTTCGTTCCTGTTTACCGGCGACGATGTATTTAAAAAGATCAAAGTATTATCAGGTGGCGAGAAATCGCGCGTGGCTTTGGCGAAGGCGCTTACGGCCGATGCCAACTTCCTGGTACTGGATGAGCCCACCAACCACCTGGACATGCAGTCGGTTAATATATTGATCCAGGCTTTACAGCAATATGAAGGTACGCTGATCGTTGTATCGCACGACCGTTATTTCCTTGATAACGTAGCCAACAAGATCTGGTTCATTGAAGATAAAAAGATCAAGCAATACCCCGGCACCTACCGCGAATACGACGAATGGTACGCCAAGCGTAAACTTGAGCCAAAGGCGGCTGCACCCGCTCCAAAAAAGGAAGAGAAGAAAGAAGTAGCCCCTGCTCCCAAACATCAAACTGAAAGCAAGCATCAGCAGCTAAAAAAACTTAACCAGGATCTGGCCAAAATGGAAGAGCAGATCTCCGGTTTAGAGAAAGCAATTAAGGAATACGAACTTCAATTAGCTGATGAAAAGCTCTACAACGATGTTGCTAAGATGAAAGAGGTAAATACCAGTTACGATAAAAAGAAAATGGAGCTGGGCCACGTTCAGCTGCAATGGGAGGCACTTGCCGGGCAGATCATGGAACTGGAAGCGTAATTGGATTTTAGAATTCGGATTTTCGATTTCGGATTTATAATGCAACAAATAGACCTGTCATTTCGAGCGCGAGCGGGAAATCTTAGGCGCCTTGCCTTTGCGCCAGGACATTGACGCTCATGCATTAGCGTCAATGTCGCTCGTTTAAGGTTTCTCGCTCGCGCTCGAAATGACAAGGCGGAGAAATTCTCACCCGTGGCTTTTGTCCTGTTCTCACAAACCACCTTTGTTTATGGCTTGAACGGCAATTTTTGATTTCGGATTTATTTTTAACTTCGGGACGTTTATCTAATCCGTCAGCCAAATGAAACTGCTAAGTACAGTCGCGATCTTGTTTTTCGCATTTTCATCCTTCGCCCAACCTTATACCGACAGCGTTTACCGTCACGAAATAAAAAGCGTCGAGTTTTATAACACGGCTAAGAAGGCATCATTTCCCATCATCCCGCTAAATTCCGGCGAAACGGTTACGCTGGGCTTTGATAACCTAAAGGGTGGCACCATTAACTATCACTACACCATAGAGCATTGTGATGCCGAATGGAATTCGTCCAACATCTCCCCTGCCGAATACCTAAAAAACTACAACGACGATCTGTTAAGCAACTACAGCTATTCTATAGCCACGGTTCAAAAATATACCCATTACGAATTAAAATTGCCCAACGATAACATCGCACCCAAAATACCGGGCAATTATATTTTAAAGGTTTATGAGGATAGCGACCCCACCAAGCTGGTGCTTACCCGCAGGCTGTATGTTGTAAGCTCAAAGATCAGCGTTATCGGCGAGATCGTTCCCTCAAACGATAACACCACCCGGCAAACCAACCAGAAAATAAACTTCACGCTCGATTATGGCAGCCTGCGCGTGCAAAATCCCAATCGCGATGTACGGGCGCTGGTGATGCAGAACAACCGCGCTGAAACCGGGATTATGAACAACCAGCCAACTTACATTCGCGGCACGCAATTGTTATATACCGATGTAAGCATTAACGATTTTCCTGCCGGGAATGAGTTCAGGCATTTTGACACCCGCACACTGAAACTCAATTCGCAGAATATCCAGCACATTTACCGCGACACGGCAAATACAGTTTTAATGCTGACCGATCCCGACCGCAACAAGGCAAACTATACCCTGGAATATGACCTGAACGGCAGCTACTACATCTTAAACCAGGACGGCAGCGATCCACGTACTGACGCTGATTATGCGCACATGTTGTTTAGTCTCAGTACAGACCGCCAGCCAAATGCAGGTACACCTTATATTGTCGGCCGTTTTAACGACTACAAACTGGACGAACACAGCAAAATGAAGTTCGACCCGAACCTGAATAAATATGTGAACAGCATTTTCCTGAAACAAGGTGTTTACGACTATTCTTATGTTTGGGCAGACAAGGCCGGAAAGCTGGATATTAACACTTTGGAGGGCAATTATTTTGAAACGGAGAACGACTACCAGATATTGGTTTATTACAAGCCTTCGGGAGCCCGTTGGGAAGAGTTGGTGGGTTTTAGGGTGCTCAATTCTTCAAAGAAGTAAAAAGTCTGCTTTTTAAGAAAAAAAACAGCGGGTTTTGCAAACTTTTAGCCTGTTTGTTTGATTATATTTAAAAACAAAAACAGCTCAACTTTTGAAAAACTTATACCCTTGGAACGATTCGGTCGAATAGCCCTAAAAACCCTGCTCTGGATAATTGCAAGCATTATTTTTCTTATACTGCTTATCGTAATTCTGATACAGGTACCGGCCGTTCAAAATTTTGCAAAGGACAAGGCGGTTTCTTTCATTCAGGGCAAAATTCACACTCCCGTAAAGATCGGTCACATCAGCCTTGGCTTGCCGAAACTGATTGTGCTGGAGGATGTTTATTTTGAAGACCAGCATAAAGACACGCTGATTGCCGGTGAAAAATTGAAGGTAGACATCAGTCTGTTCAAGCTCCTCGGTCATAAGGTTGAAGTGAACGAGATCAACCTACAAGGCATTACCACCAATATCAGCCGCGGCGCCGATAGTGTTTTCAACTTCGACTACATTATCAAAGCCTTTGCCGGCGAGCAGAAAAAAGAAGTGAAGCCTACCGATACTACCTCCACGATGAAGTTCTCGATGGATAAGATCATCCTCGACAGGATCAATGTTTCCTATAAAGACAAGCTCACCGGCAACGATGTAAAATTCATTCTCGGCCATTTTGATACCCGTATCAAGGATTTTGATATGGATAAGATGAAATTCTCCATACCCAAGATCAATATCTCCGGTATCGATGCCCGCATTATTCAAACTCCGGCGGGTTCTTCGATAGCAAAGGCAGCCACGGTCGATACAGCTACCACGCCCATCAACATGTCGCTCAATCTGGGCACCATCGATGTATCAAAGGTTAAGGTTGATTACCGCAGCAAGGAAATGAGCAGTTCGGTTAACCTCGGCAAGTTCTTAGTGGAAATGGATAAGATCGATCTCAAAAACCAAATAGTGGGCATCAGATCCATTGAACTGAGCGACACGAAAGCCGGACTGATATTTGCCAAACCCGAAACCGTAGCAAAAGCAGCTATAAAAACAGTTAAAAAGCTCGATACGCTGGTAGCTTCGCCGCAAAGCGCCAAAGGCTGGCGGGCGCATTTGGGCAAAATGACCTTTGTGAACGATAATGTGAAGTTTGATAACGACGCGCAAAAACCTTTAGCCAAAGGCATCGACTTTGCCCACATGGATATCCGCAACCTGAACGCCGATATCGAAGACTTTGCCTACAGCACCGACACTATCAAAGGAAACGTTAAAGAGTTTGCATTCAGCGAAAAGAGCGGCCTGAACATTAAAAAATTCCACACCCGGTTTTTATACGGACCCAAAAGCGCTTACCTGAACGATCTGTATGTAGAAACGCCGCAAACCATTCTGCAAAAACAGGTGCAGGTAGCCTACCCTTCTATCGGGTCGCTCACCAAAGATCCGGGTCAGTTATACGTAAACGCTAATCTGGACGGCAGCCGGCTGGGCCTGAAGGATGTGCTGTTATTGATGCCGGCCATGGCTTCGATGGAACCGTTTAAAAGTTCGCCTAATTCCGTTTTCAGGATCGGCGGCCGGGTTGTGGGCAAGGTGAATGATCTCCGTATTCCAAGCTTGGAAGTAAGAGGCTTAGCCAATACGCACATCAAGGCATCAGCTACGATGAAGGGTTTGCCTAACATGGATAGATCATTCTTCGATGTCAATATAGCCGACTTAACCACAAGCCGGACCGACATTTATAAACTGGTAGCCAAATCGACGATCCCATCGTCGGTAAGTATTCCTGAAAAGCTGAACCTGAAAGGCACCTTTAAGGGTACTATGTACGATTTTAACACCAAATTGGGGCTGCGTTCCAGCTACGGTGCCGTCGATCTGGATGCGACGATGAAGAACCGCAACCATGCGGGCCGTGAGATTTACGCTGCTAAGATCAAAGCCAATAACCTGAATGTAGGTGCGTTAACCAAACAGCCGCAAACGGTTGGCAGCATTACCTTATCGGCCAATGTGAAGGGCGTAAGTCTCGATCCTAAAAAGGCCAGCCTGCAATTCAGCGGCAATGTGGCAAGCGCTTATGTAAAAGGATACAACTACCAAAACCTGGTAATGACCGGTACCGCTCACGACGGCAATTACACCGCCAAGGCTACCATGCGCGATCCGAATATTAGTTTCTCGCTTGATGGTAAGGCTGATATGAATAAAAAATATCCTTCGGTAACCGCTGCATTGAAACTTGATAGTATCAATCTGAAAAACCTGAATTTCACGAAAGATGAAATGAAAATTCATGGTAATATTATAGCCGATGTTCCAACTGCCGACCCGGATTACCTGAATGCAAAAATAAATGTGACTAATCTGCTGATCGCTCAAAAAGACCAGACCATCAAACTGGATACCATCAGCCTCGTATCAACCGCCAATGCCGACAGCAGCACCTTAAGGCTAAAGGCGCCTATGCTGAGCGCGCACATGGCAGGCAAGTACAAACTCACCGAAGTTGGCCCCGCCATACAGGATCTGATCAATAAATACTACAATACATCGCTCGCATCCAACGCGCCGAAACCGGCCTATTCTCCGCAGAAATTCAATTTCGATATGCGCCTGGTGAAAACCACGCTGACTGAAAAATTTGCACCAGATCTGAAAAGACTCGATCCGGTGATCATTACCGGGCATTTCGATAGTCAGGCCGGTGATCTGACCGTGAACGGCTCCGCACCGAAGGTTATTTACGGTACCAATATCGTGAACAACATGAAGCTGGCCGTTAACACGCAAAATAACGCGCTGAATTATAACCTCACTGTCGATGAAGTAAAGGCCTCCTCTAATCTCGACCTGCTTTATACCAGCATTACCGGCAGTGCGCAGAATAACAAACTGGGCATTAACCTGCAGATCCGCGATAACAAAAGAAAGGAACGTTACCGGCTGGCGGGTACCTTCAGCGTGCTGCCCAATGAATACCAGTTCAGCTTTTTGCAGGACGGGTTGGTGCTGAATTACACCCCATGGGCAGTTAATGCGAATAATGCCCTGCAGTTTGGCAGCAAAGGCATCATGGCGCGCGATTTCAGCCTCACCAACAGCAACCAGGTGCTAAGCATCAACAGCGATTCGCAGGAATACAATGCCCCTATCACCGTGGGCTTCAGGAACTTTAAGATCGAGACCATCACCACCGCTGCCCAGCAGGATTCGTTGCAGGTGGGCGGCGTTATAGACGGCGATGCACATATCAGCAATTTCCAGAAATCGCCGGTCTTCGAGGCTGCCATGAACATTAAAGACTTCAGTTTTAAAGGCGATACCGTTGGTAATATAGCGGCAAAGGTAAACAACCAAACCGCCAATGCCTACGCTGCCGATGTTACTATAACGGGCAAAGGCAATAATGTCAATTTAACCGGCCTCTATTATACCGAGCCGGACAGCAGGATCGATATGACGCTCAACATCATTAGCCTGAAGATGAAGAGCATAGAGGGCTTTAGTTTTGGCAGCATCAGGCGGGCCAGTGGCGATATTACCGGACAACTGAAAGTTACGGGAACGCCGACGGCTCCGGTGGTACGCGGCGATGTGAACTTTAACAAGGTAGGCTTCAACGTATCGATGCTGAACTCTTATTTCACCATGCCGCAGGAACGTATTACGTTCAATAACGACGGTATTTTATTTAATGATTTTACGCTTGTTGATTCACTGGGCAACAAGGCCATTGTTACCGGCACGCTTTACACCAAAACATTCACCGATTATAAATTCGGGATAGACATCAATGCCAAAAATTTCAGGGTCATCAATTCAACCCAGGAAGATAACAAACTGTATTACGGCAAGCTGTATGTGGATACCCGCGTAACTATCCGCGGCAATATGGCCAAGCCGGTGGTTGATGCAACCCTGACGGTAAACGATAAAACCGACCTCACCATCGTGCTGCCGCAGGACGACCCGGGCATAGAGGATAGAAAAGGCGTAGTAGAGGTAATCAACCCCAACGCGCCCAAAGAAGACTCCATCTTCCTGGCAAAACAACTGGACTCGCTCCGCAAATCAGACGTTACCGGCTTGGATGCCACCGCCAATATCATCATCAATAAAAATGCAAAATTCACTATAGTGATCGATGAGCGGAACGGCGATGTGGTTGACCTGAGAGGCGAAGCCCGTCTGAACGGTGGTATCGATCCAAGCGGTAAGATCAATCTGACAGGTACCTATACCGTTAGCCAGGGCTCGTACAACCTCGCTTATGCTACGGTGAAAAGGAAGTTCAACTTTAAACCGGGCAGCACTATCACATGGACAGGCGACCCGACAAGTGCAAATATAGATCTGACGGCTATTTACGTGGCCAACGTTCCCCCTATTGATCTGGTAGCCGATCAATTGGGCGGCGACCAGACCACCACAACCATGTACAAGCAAAAGCTGCCGTTCAATGTTGATCTGAGTTTGAAGAACGAACTGCTTAAGCCCGACATCAGCTTTGACATTATCTTGCCCGACAGCACTTACACGGTATCGCCGGATGTGATTTCTACGGTGAACACCCGCCTGTCGCAAATACGAACCGACCCTAATGAATTGAACAAACAGGTATTAGGTGTACTGGTGTTGGGCCATTTCATCGGCGATAATCCGTTCCAGAGCCAGGGTGGCAACGCGGGCATCGGCGGTGCTATACGAAACAGCGTGAGCAGCTTATTATCCGATCAGCTAAACAAGCTGGCGGGCAACCTGATTGGCGGTGTACAATTAAGCTTCGACCTCACTTCGGGTGAGGACTATTCAACCGGTACGGCACAAAACCGAACGGACCTGAACGTAGGCCTCTCCAAACAGTTCCTGAACGACAGGCTGACGGTTACGGTGGGCAATAACTTCAACCTGGAAGGCCAAAATCAACCCGGCCAGAAATCGACGGATATCGCGGGCAACGTGTCGGTCAACTACAAGATCACCAAAGACGGGCGCTACATGGTGCGCGTGTACCGCAAGGACGAGTTCATTGTAGTGGAAGGGCAGGTAATTGAAACGGGCGTGGGCTTTACGCTTACGTATGAATATAACCGCTTCCGTGAACTGTTTGGAAAGCGGTCGAGACGTGATAAGCAATTACAAAAAGAATATAACGACAAGCAAAAGGAAATAAAGAAAGAACAGAAAGCCGCCGATAAAAGAGCCGATTCTACCGCGGCTCCTGTCGTGCAGCCTGCTCAGGATAAAAAACCAGCAAACTAACCATGGCCAAGCTTAGATATATATTATTTATTTTATTTGCCCTGTTCTTTAGTGCCTGCAGTACTACCAAGTACCTGGGGCCTAATCAAAAGCTGTACACCGGCGGGGAAGTAAAAATACTGGATAAGGATATAAAGAAAAGCGAAAAAGGCGATTTACAGGACGAACTGGAAGCCTTGTTAAGGCCTCAGCCAAATTCGAGCATATTGGGTTTGCGTGTAAAACTCTGGATCTACGACAAGACCCGCACCAATAAACGCCGCGGTTTACGGCATTACATCAATACCCATTTCGGCGAGCCTCCGGTTTTGGTAAGCAGTGTTGACCTGGAGAAGAACGCAAGTATCCTTCAAAACCGGTTGCAAAATGTGAGTTATTTTCTGGCACAGGTTAACGGTGATACCGTAAGCAAAAAGAAGACGGCAAAGGCGGTCTATACAGTACAGGCAGGCCCATCGTACCATTACCGCTCCATCACATTCCCGAAAGACAATGACGACCTGGATACCGCGGTTGCAGGCACATCGAAAGAAACCCTGCTGAAGCCCGGCGACAAGTATAATCTTGATGTGATCAAGAATGAGCGCATCAGGATAGATGCCCGTCTGAAAGAAAAGGGTTTCTTCTATTTCGCGCCGGAAGATCTGATCATGCGTTACGATAGTACCGTGGCCAATCACCAGATAGACATGTTTGTGAAGGTGAAGGACGCCACGCCAGACGAGGCCCGTTGGATTTATAAAATAAGGAATATTTACGTTTACCCGCGCTTTACCCTGCGCGATACTGCTGTAAAACTGGATTCTGCCGTGAAATACCGCTGGTACAATGTGATCGATCCGCGTAAAACCGTGCGGCCGTTCGTCTTCAAAAACGCCGTTCTGCTGCATCCGGGTGATGTTTATAACCGTACGCAGCACAACAACTCGCTGAACAGGATGATCAACCTCGGTCCTTTCAGCTTTGTGAAGAATCGGTTTGAAGACGTAACCCCCGATTCGGCATTCCTCGATATCTATTACCAGCTAACGCAGTACAAGCGGAAGGCCCTCTCGCTCGATCTGCTTGGGCGGCAAACCTCCGCCAATTACAACGGTGCGCAAGTGAACCTGAACTTTAAAAACAGGAATACCTTTAAAGGCGCCGAACTATTTACGCTCACTTTATTCGGAAGCACCGACCTCCAGTTTGGAAGCCACAACAACGGTTACAATGTGTACCAGGTGGGTATCCAGCCGTCGTTTATCTGGCCGCGCTTTATCAGTCCGTTCAACTTTACCACCGATAATGCCTTTATCCCCCATACCATTCTAACAGCGGGCTATACGCTGGTTAACCGTACCAAGCTTTACACGCTTAATTCGTTTAATGCGGCGTTCGGCTATTCGTGGAAGCCAAGTTTGCACAGGCAGCACGATCTGAATCTCATTAGCTTAACCTATGTCGATGCGGCGAGCATCAGTCAGCTTTACCGGGATAGCATCAAACATACCCGCAACCCTGCGCTTGCACACGTAATTAACAATCAGTTTACCTTTGGCCCTACCTATGGTTACACCTGGACAAACAGCACCGAAGATTACCGCACCAATACGTTCTATTATAATGGAAAAGTAGGCTTGTCGGCAAACCTTGTCGGCATACTAATGGGCGCGGATACGCTTAAAACCGGGGTCCCTAAAAAACTATTCGGTACGCCTTTCAATCAGTATGTCAAAATAGAGAACGAGTTTAGGTTTTATCATAAAATCACACCCGGCATCAAGCTTGCTACCCGTGCATTGGTCGGCGTAGGTCTTCCCTATGGCAACTCTACGGTGATGCCTTACAGCCAGCAGTTCTTTATTGGCGGGCCAAATAGTTTGCGCGGCTTCCAGGCCAGATCATTAGGCCCCGGTAACTACAATAGTCCGCCGGCCTTTAACGTCGGGGGTTTTATTGCGGACGAATCGGGCGATATAAAGATAGAGGCTAATGCCGAGCTGCGTCCTAAACTCTTCAGCATTGTTGAGGGCGCGCTATTTGTCGATGCCGGTAACATCTGGCTGCTGCGGCCAAACAAATTTATACCTGGCGGTGCTTTCGGCTCTAACTTTATAAACCAGATGGCTGTCGATGCCGGCGTAGGCCTGCGCTTTAATCTTACCGTACTGGTGCTGCGTACCGACTTTGGTTTCCCGCTGGTTAAGCCTGAACTATCGCCAAACCAGCGCACAATTATCGATGGCGTAGATTACACACACGCCAGGTGGCAGGGCAGCAACATGATATTTAACCTGGCAATTGGCTATCCCTTCTGATTAATAATATATTTCTGATAATTTAAATAACCTTTTGGTAGAAATTAAGTACCTGAAACTATTTCTATATTAAATGTCAACGGCCAATGGCTGTGGCATTTATATAAACATTTCTTGTATTCTCCTCTGTCCTTAGCTATTTTTACCTATAATTTGCCGGAATTTAACCGGGAAAGCCGTATAATGCGTCTTTAAATTTTATCTTTAGTAGCACGGCTAATCACCTGACCTATACACAAATGTCAAAGCTGTTATATTATACTTTTTTAATGCCAAACCAGCCTGTTAATGTATAAGCCGAAAAGAAATATAATAGTTGTAACAACGGCGGTAATCAGCATTGTCACGGGCTGTATTGTAATGGTGGGTTGGTTATTTAATTTGCCCCGGCTTCAAACTATCGTTCCCGGGTTTGTTGCCATGAAGTTTAACCCGGCATTGTGTTTTGTGTTCTTCGGGGCGGCATTGTTATTTACGCAATCCGGCAATCAGCGCCTTTTCAGGCCTGCATTTTTCGTGCTTTCAGGCTTCGGTACGGTTATCGCTATCCTCACGATCATTCAGGATATATTCAACTTTAATTCGGGCATCGATCAGTTGTTTATACACGATGCAACCGATATATCATTAAAATTACCGTTTCCCGGCCGCATGGCCTTTACCTCGTCGGTAAATTTTATTTTATTGGGAGCGGGCTTCCTCACGGTGTACAAAACAAACCGGACCCTTTGCATCCTGTCGCAAACCTTTTTCCAAACCGTTACCATACTTTCCGGCATCGCCCTGATAGGTTATTTATATGGCTCGGCCGTATTTTTTACGCTTTTTCATATCACCTCGATGGCTGTACATACAGCTATACTTTTCTTTATTTTATCAATTGCGGCATCGTTCTTAAATTCCTCCATCGGCGTAATGCGATTGTTCACCGGTACACAGGTAGGCAATCAGATGGCCCGGCGGTTATATGCGCTGATGATCCTCATCGTAATATTCGTCGGGATCTTCAGGCTCACCATCCAGGGACATAAATTCAATGTCGTTCCATTGGAAACAGGCATTTCATTAATGGCTATCGGAGCTTTAATTATATGCCTGCTGCTGGTATGGAACACAGCTAACTGGCTCAACAAAATAGACAAACAACGGTCGGAAGCCGAGGAAGAAGTTAAGAAAATGAATGCCAGGCTTGAGCGAATGGTTGCCGAACGCTCGGCCGAGTACCAAAAAAGTGAAGAAAAATATCATTCACTTATTGAACAAGCCTCCGATACCATTTATATACTCAACCTCGACGGGAATTTTACCGACGTGAATGCGAGTATGTGCCGGATGATGGGCTATTCGCGTGAGGAATTGCTGAAATTGAATATCGGGGATATTGTCGACCCCGACGAATTGGCGTATGATCCGTTACCAAAAAGAATGGATAATACGAATAAACCGGTAGTAAGGGAACGAAGATTTAAACGCAAAGACGGGAAGATATTTACGGTGGAAGTAAACGTAAAGCGGTTTGCCGACGACCGTATAATGGTAATTGCCCGTGACGTTACCGACCGTAAAAAGATGGAAGCCGAACTGCGTGAAGCGGAAGTAAAATTCAGGACGTTGGTCGAAAAATCGATGGTAGGCGTGTACATTATCCAGTATGGAAAATATGTATATGTTAACCCCCGGTTCGCCGAAATATTTGGGTACACCCCCGACGAACTGATAGGATCGGTTGCCGTGGAAACTGTCATCGACAAAAGCCACCGCGATATCGTAACCGAAAATATAAGAAAGCGTATCGATGGCGAAGTGGAGACCGTGAACTATGAAACCATGGGGCTGAAAAAAGACGGCACCAACAACTGGGTGGAACTTCACGGCAGCCGCACGGAAATGGCGGGAATACCTACCATAATAGGATCGATGATCGATGTTACGAAGCGAAAGAAAGCGGAAGAAGAGCTCCGTTCATCCGAACAAAAATACAAACTGCTCTTCGATAGCAACCCGATGCCGATGTGGATGATCTCCAAAGATGACCAAATGATAATTGCTGCAAACGATGCAGCCGCCAGGCACTATGGTTATACAAAAGATGAGCTTTTAAAACTGAATGCCAAATCGCTTCGCCCGCCTGAAGACTTTGAGCGGCAACAGGAGGGCTATCGCCGGCAGATCAACAATGAAAACTACCCGGATATAGTACGTCACCTCAAAAAAGACGGCACGCTGATGTATGTGCAGATCATAGCACACGATATAATTTTTGAAGGGCGTTCGGTAAGGCTCTCCCTCACAAACGATATAACCGAAAGACTTAAAGCAGAGGAATCGCTCAAAAAGTCGGAAGCTAACCTGGCAACGATATTAAATACCACAGATACGGCTTACGCGTTATTTGATCTCGACCTGAAGATGCTGGCATTCAATCAAAAGGCTATCAGCTTCGTTAAGGAGCAATATAACCACGATCCGGAAAATGGCGATAGCCTGTCAGACTATTTCCCGCCCGACAGATTCCCCCAGGTTGCCGACTATGCCCGGGATGTATTACACGGCAGCAATATAAATTATGAAATCGATTACAAGCAGCCCGACGGCACGGTAATGTGGTATTACGTAAGGCTGTTCCCTATCACCAATGATAATAAAGAAATATTGGGTATGATGATGGCGCTTTACGACATTACCGAGCGTAAAAAAGCGGAGCACGACCTGAAAAGCGCTTACGAGCGTATCCACATGCACATTAACAGCATCAGGAACATGGCATGGAAACAGTCGCACCTTATCCGCAGTCCGCTGGCTAATTTACAGGGACTTGTCGCCATGCTGAAAGATGAATGTCCCGATGAAATTTTATACAGCCACATCCAAACGGAACTCAACCGTATGGATGCTATAATTATTGAAATGGCAAAAGACGCCTCCGACCATGACTGATACCGACAACACCAGATCTCCCAAACGCTTTACCATTCCCCTTCAAATTATCGACCTGCACGACGATGGATTCCATCCCCTTGTCAACATAAAAGTATTCGGCAAACCATTCAAGGTAGTATTGGATACCGGCGCCTCCAAAACCGCGTTCGATAAAACCATGCTGCTGAACGCTTATGCAGAAGCGGTACTAAACATCAGCGATAAGCTTTCCACCGGTCTTGGCACCAACACCATGGAATCATCCACCGCCCTGATAACCGACATGCACATAGGCCGGCTGTTAGTCGACGAATTTGAGGTAGCCGTACTCGATCTATCCACCATCAACATTGCCTATCGCCAGCTCGGCCACCCCGAAGTTTTGGGCGTATTAGGCGGCGATATTTTAATGAAATACCAGGCAGTAATTGATTATGGTAAGGGAAAAATGGTATTGAGGAAGTAAAATTCCAACAAAATAAACCAGCTTTCAGCATAAGGCTTTAATTCCCCTCTTGAGAGGGGCAAGGGGTGTGTTAGCCGCGTGTAACGAACTTTACCTTTAGCACAAAGCTTTTATTCCCCTCTTGAGAGGGGTAAGGGGTGTGTTAGCCCGCCATGCCTTCCAACTATTTAAAGCCGGCCTGCTTCGATCTTTCTTCATAACTCAAAACATAATCTTCAATAGTCCTCAAAACATTCACCATGTCATAACGGATCTCCCGTTCAGTAAATCTTAATACAATTAAACCATAGGCACTAAGTTCGGCATCACGTATCAAGTCAGCAGTAGATTGTTCTTCATGATTGTGATAACTACCGTCTACTTCAATCACCAGATCCAGTTCATAACAATAAAAATCTGCAATGTAATTTAATAGCGGCTTTTGTCGATGAAAATCGTAGCTAAACATTTGACGGCTTTTTAATTCGTTCCATAGCAGGATTTCGCCAAAGGTGGCCTCCTTCCTGAGTTTTCTTGCAAGCTCTTTAAATTAGAATTATAGGGGATTATTTTGCGACGCATTTGTTTAGCTTTCAATAGCGGAAATTACGCTAAAAATCATTTATCCGAAAGCAAAGTCC
Source organism: Mucilaginibacter sp. (assembly GCA_036569325.1). Lineage (GTDB taxonomy): Bacteria > Bacteroidota > Bacteroidia > Sphingobacteriales > Sphingobacteriaceae > Mucilaginibacter. The sequence goes on from DATCQV010000025.1 coordinate 35,137, forward strand.
ATTAACACACCCCTACCCCTCTCAAGAGGGGAATTAGAAGCATTATGCTGATAGTATTGCCACAAAAAAGGCCCTCTGATTACTCAGAAAGCCTTTCTCTATAAAAATAAAATATCTCTTACGTATCTATCCTCGCGTACTTCGCGTTCTTTTCGATAAACTCCCTGCGCGGACCAACCTCGTCGCCCATCAGCATCGAGAAGGTATGATCACACTCTGCAGCGTTTTCAATGCTCACGCGTTTCAGGGTACGGCTGGCCGGGTTCATGGTAGTTTCCCAAAGCTGCTCGGCGTTCATCTCACCCAAACCTTTGTAACGCTGCACATGTACGCTGTCTTCCTTTCCGGCGCCTTTTAAACGTTGAATGGCAGCATCACGCTGCTCTTCATTCCAGCAATATTCTGAATCTTTGCCTTTCTTCACCTGGTAAAGCGGCGGCGACGCCACATAAACATAACCGTATTCTATCAGTTCCTTCATGTACCGGAAGAAGAATGTCAGGATCAGCGTAGTAATGTGCGAACCATCCACGTCGGCATCCGTCATGATGATGATCTTATGGTAGCGAAGTTTGGTTAAATTCAGGGCCTTATCGTCTTCAGGTGTGCCAATGCTCACGCCGAGACCGGTAAACATATTCTTAATCTCTTCGTTCTCATAGATCTTGTGCTCCATAGCTTTCTCTACGTTCAGGATCTTACCCCTTAACGGCAGGATAGCCTGGTATTCGCGGTCGCGGCCCTGTTTGGCAGTACCACCCGCCGAGTCACCTTCCACCAGGTAAAGCTCGCATAATGCCGGGTCGCTGTTGGCGCAGTCCGAAAGCTTACCGGGCAATCCCGATCCGCTCATTACGTTCTTACGCTGCACCATTTCACGTGCCTTGCGGGCTGCGGCACGGGCAGTAGCTGCCAGAATAACCTTCTGAACAATCATCCTTGCTTCGCGCGGATGCTCTTCAAGGTAATTACCCAATATCTCGCCTACAGCCATATCTACGGCGCCCATCACCTCGTTGTTACCCAACTTGGTTTTGGTTTGGCCCTCAAATTGCGGCTCGGCAACTTTTACGGAAATTACGGCGGTCATACCTTCACGGAAGTCGTCGCCGGTAATTTCAACCTTCATGTTCTTTAGTAACCCCTCCTTATCGGCATAAGCCTTCAGGGTACGGGTTAAGCCCCTGCGGAAACCGGCCACGTGTGTACCACCCTCAATGGTGTTGATGTTGTTTACGTACGAGAACACGTTTTCAGAGAAAGTATCATTGTACTGCAAAGCCAGCTCAACCGGGATTCCGTTCTTTACACCGTCAACATAAATAGGATCAGGAATAATAGGCGCGCGGGTACCGTCAAGATATTTCACGAATTCGCTCAGGCCGCCTTCAGAATAAAATTCCTCGACGGCAACGGTACCATCTTCCAATGGCGTGCGCTCATCGGCTAAAGTAAGCTTGATGCCTTTATTTAAGTATGACAGCTCGCGTAAACGAGCGGCCAATGTATCGTATTTGTATTCGGTAGTAAGGGTGAATATCTCCGGATCGGGCTGAAAGGTTTGAATAGTACCGGTTTTATCCGATACGCCAATTTCTTTTACATCGAACATCGGCTTACCACGCTCGTACTCTTGTGTAAAGATCTTTCCTTCGCGGTGAACCACAGTTTTCACATGGGTAGATAACGCGTTAACGCAGCTCACACCCACACCGTGCAAACCACCCGAAACTTTGTAGGTATCTTTGTCGAATTTACCACCGGCGTGCAGCACGGTCATCACGATCTCCAGTGCCGATTTGCCTTCTTTTTTATTGATGCCCGTAGGGATACCACGGCCATTATCTTTAACAGTGATAGAATTTCCTTTGTGGATGATCACGTTAATATCGGTACAGTAACCGGCCAGCGCCTCATCTATCGAGTTGTCGACCACCTCATAAACCAGGTGGTGCAGACCCTTAACGCCTGTATCGCCAATGTACATGGACGGACGCTTGCGCACCGCCTCTAAACCCTCTAAAACCTGAATATTATCTGCTGAATAATTTGATTTGTCTTGATTTTCTTCGCTCATATCTGGTTGAAACAATAACCTTCAAAAATACGAAAAATACCCCGTATTTCCGCATTTGTGGATAAGTAAGTGAATGGGGAAAATGTGCGGATTTTTGATGTGCGGATGATTTGAAGCTGTATCAATTTGAAAATTTGAAGGAGAGCGAAATTAAACCTGCTTTTCATTTTCGAATCGTCACATCTTCAAATTTTCAAATCAAAAATTCGCACATCCGCATATCAATCATCCGCACATCACTTTGATACTTGCATTGAAAGTTTATCTTTGTCAGAATTTACATAATTTAAACAATAGAAAAGTTTTTGCGCAGCGTCGCATAAGAAACCAATTAATGACAATGAAAACCACGGCTTCAATTTTAACAAAGATTACTTTAGGTGTAGCACTTGCCGGAAGCATAGCAGCATGCAACCAGAACAAACCCGCCGATAAAGCTGCAACGCCGGCAGCGGCAAGCACTAAACCCGAAATTGTTTACATAAACGAGGATACCGTATCGTTAAAATACGAGGCTGCAAAAGATATGCGCAAACGCCTGGAAGATAAAGGTAAAGCCGTTCAGAATGATGTTGGCGGTCGCCGTCAGTCGTTACAGCGCGAAATTGCGGAGTATCAAAAAGGTGCTAATACCATGAGCGCCGATCAGCGTCAAACTACCGAGCAGCGTTTACAACGTGAAGGCCAGTCGGAGCAGCAGTACGAGCAAAACGCCAGCGCACAACTGCAAAGCACCCAGGCTGATGAAACCAAAAAATTGTACGACAAAATTTATGAGTTCAGCAAGCAATATTCTAAAGATAACGGCTATAAAATGATCCTCACCTTCCAGAACGGTAATACCCAGCTGCTTTATGCTGATAAAAGCCTCGAAGTAACCGCCGATTTCCTGAAAAAACTGAATGACGCTTACGCTAAAGAGAAAAAATAATTTGATTTGATGATTTTTGGTCTCATTTTCAAATCTTCAAATTGCCAAATTTTCAAATCCAAATAAAAAACCGGGCAAATTTGCCCGGGTTTTTTATTTTTGATGCGAATGGAAGATCACGAAAAATTTATGCGAATGGCCATCGAGCTGTCTCATACCAATATCAAAAAAGGTTTGGGCGGTCCGTTTGGAGCGGTTGTGGTAAAGGACGGTGAGGTGATAGCTGCCAGCGCCAATAAAGTGATACCGGAGAACGATCCTACCGCACATGCCGAAGTATCGGCGATACGACTGGCCTGCACTGCATTGGGAACCTACAGCCTGCAGGGCTGCGTTATTTATACCAGCTGCGAGCCTTGCCCTATGTGCCTCGGCGCAATTTACTGGGCGCGCATTGATGAAATTTACTATGCCAATACCAAGGCCGATGCAGCCGCGATAGGTTTCGACGATCATTTTATTTATGATGAGATAGCCTGTGATATGGCAGACCGCAAGTTGCCAATTGTGCAGTTATTGCGCGAAGAAGCACTCGCGGTGTTTAACGAGTGGGACCATACCGACGAAAATAAATATTAACAGGTTAAAACGCATTTTCACTACCCACCAGCGAATCCCTGACGGTAAGGAAGATGATCTTCAGATCGAGGAGGAACGACCAGTTTTCGAGGTACCATAAGTCTGCCTCCACGCGCTGATTCATGGCATCTACCGTCTTCGTCTCACCCCTGAATCCTTTGATCTGCGCCCAACCGGTAATTCCGGGTTTCAAGAAATGGCGCACCATGTACATGTCTATCAGTTCGGAATATTCTTCGGTGTGATTGATCATGTGCGGGCGCGGACCAACCACGCTCATATTACCCATCAACACGTTAAAAAATTGCGGCAACTCATCTATGCTGGTTCTGCGCATAAAGGCGCCAAGTTTAGTTACGCGTTTGTCATTACGGGTGGCCTGTATCTTATCTGCATCGCCGTTAACATACATACTCCTGAATTTGTAGCATTTAAAAGGCTCGTTATTATGCCCCGACCGTTCCTGCACAAAAAACACAGGCCCTTTCGACCCCAGTTTGATCAAAATAGCAAGTATTGGAAATAACCAGCTGAACAAGAAAACGATGACAAACAGCGAGAAAACGATATCAAAAGCCCGTTTGAGGATCCTGTTATGCAAATGCTCCAATGGTTCTATTCGCGCCGAAATTACCGGGATCTGCCCGAAACTCTGGATATAAACCGGCTTGATGCCATAATCATAATATTCGGGCACAGATTTAAAGCGGATCAGGTTCTTATCGGCATCATGCATCAGCTTCTTTATCCGTGCCGAATCCGATACCGGCAGGGTGCAAAAGATCTCGGTTATTTTATGCTTTTTCACATAGGTTATACAATGCTCCACATCGCCCAGGTAATTCTCACCTTCCTTCACATTTGCCGGATTGTCATCAAAAAAACCCACCACACGGTAACCGGTATCCCAATATTTGCGGAGATATTCGTGCAGATCGTACCCGGTACGGCCCGCTCCTATTATCACCGCATTGCGGGTATCCATTAAAGATGCACGTTCGCTTTTCCTGATCAGCAGGAAGATCACCTTCCAAAACCCAAGCAAAAAGCCAAAAAACACCAGCGAGTAGAACAGGTATTGTCGCGTGATGAAATACGCCTCCGTTCCTATAAGGATCAGTATCGTAAAGCAAATAAAGCTGACAAACAGGAAATACGTACGGAACACGTTTCGGAATGTGATGATAGAGTCCTTATTCAGCACGTCGAAATATAGCCGCGAGATATTGGCCGAAAGCAGCCATATCAGGTTAAACACCAGTACAATGGGCAGGTATTTCTTATTACTTTCTGAAAAAATGCTGGTGTTATTCTCGATGTAACAGGTGGCTATTAAACTGATGTTTAAAACCAGGTAATCGATAATAAGATTCAGCGCCTTAAAAAAGGTGGTATGTCGGTTCATTCAGTTTTTAAGGTTAGAATCTTATAGTGTAAGCCGGGGTAAAAATAAGGACTTACACGCCGTTCTCAAAAAAATCATCCTTCAGGTCATCGATCTCGCGGCGGTCGCGCTTGGTTGGGCGGCCCGCACCGCGGTCGCGTTTCAATATAGGGGCATGAAACATCGATTTGAAAGCCTGCGTATCTTCAACAGGGGTAACGTCTTCGTAAAAGTTAACGGCGGTTTTGGCGTCTACCCTGTTTTCCAGCAAGCCTGTAACTTTTACCACTTTACGCTCAGGCCCTTTCGATACCTGGTACACCTCTCCCATCTTTACTTCGTGCGCCGGTTTAATATTCTGACCGTCGAGTTTCACGCGCCCGGCTTTGCAGGCTTCGGTAGCCAGTGTACGTGTCTTAAAAACCCGGATGGCCCACAAGTATTTGTCAATTCTTAATTTCTCTTTCTCAGGCATAGCCTTCAAAATTACAAAGAATTACAGATTTTGGAAGGCAATTACGTCCGAAAATGGCCGGACAGGCTTTTGGGCGAAGGAGGCTCCTATGGAGCCAATAAGATATTTAACAAATTGCTATAAACACGGCGCTTCTATTAAGCCTTTGCCGTACCTCGAAAAATTGCTGAACTTTAGTTTATAGTTTAATGTTTACGTTTTTTGGCTTCATAGAAGCCCGTGTTTACAGAACTTTTACCGCCCTTTATCCGGTTCCACAGGAACCTCCTTTAACGAACTGCTCCAGTCACATCGCATTCCATTAACTTTCCTCGAACAAATTCTTTAAAATTCCTTTAATTTGCTGAAAGTTATATTTACTAATGCAAGACCTTAAAAAACTTATTGAAGCCGCCTGGGAAGACAGGAACCTGCTGCATTATACCGAATACGTAAATGCCATTGATACCGTAATTGAAAAATTAGATAAAGGCGAAATGCGCGTTGCCGAACTGATCGGTAATCGCTGGCACACCCACGAGTGGATGAAGAAAGCCGTAATACTTTACTTCCCTACACGCCCCATGCAGGAGATAACTGTTGGCCCCTTTGTTTTCCATGATAAAATGAAACTCAAAACCGATTACGCACAAAACGGCGTTCGCGTGGTTCCCCATGCTATTGCCCGTTACGGCGCTCACCTGGCTAAAGGCGTGATCATGATGCCATCGTATGTAAACATCGGCGCTTATGTTGACGAAGGTACCATGGTTGATACCTGGGCTACTGTTGGCTCATGCGCGCAGATCGGCAAGCATGTACACCTGAGCGGCGGTGTAGGCATTGGCGGTGTATTGGAACCTGTACAGGCCGCACCGGTAATTATTGAGGATAACTGTTTTATCGGTTCACGCGCTATCGTAGTTGAAGGCGTTCACCTTGAAAGCGAAGTAGTGTTAGGTGCAAACGTGGTACTTACCGCATCAACCAAGATCATCGACGTAACCAAAGAACAGCCTGTTGAATACAAGGGCCGTGTCCCTGCACGTTCAGTGGTAATTCCAGGTTCATATACCAAAAAATTCCCTGCCGGCGAATACCAGGTGCCCTGTGCCCTCATCATCGGCCAGCGCAAAGAATCAACCGACAAAAAAACCTCACTGAACGATGCTTTGAGGGATAATAACGTGGCCGTATAATTTAGACGTGAGATATGAGATTTGAGACGCGAGATGAGAAAAACATCAGGTCTCATATCTCACATCTCAAATCTCATATCTAAAAATGAAGATCCTTATCCGACTTCCGAACTGGCTTGGAGATGTGGTGATGAGCACAGCGTTCACTGCCGCGGTGAAAGAGTACTATCCGGGAGCGGAGGTCCACGTCATTATCAAAAAAGAACTATCGGGAATTGCCGAATTAATCCCTGGCATTACCATTCACCCCTTTTCCAAACAGGAATACAAAGGCCTGAGCGGCGTTTATCGCTTTGGTAAAAGTTTGCGTGGCGAAAAGTTCGATCTGTTTTTTAACCTGCCTGCGTCGCTGTCGTCATTGGTATTGGGTTGGGCTACGGGCGCCAACAAGCGCATTGGCTTTGCCAAAGAGGGCGGGATGTTCCTTTTGAACAACGCTTACAAAATGCCGGATGAACTACACCGGGTTGACCAGTATCTTTACTTATTGGAGCAATTTACCGGCAAACCTGTTACCGAACGGAAGGTAGGAATAGATATTTATCTGGAGCACGAACCGGCGCATAACATAGTTATGGTCAACTTTAACTCCGAGGCCACATCGAGGCGCATGCCCGAAGAAAAGGCAAAAAGGCTATTATCCGTATTAGCCGAAGCCTTCCCCGATGTACAGTTTGGACTGATAGGTTCGCCAAAGGAAAAACCTTACGTTGATTCATTAATTCCTGTCGATAATGTGCGCTCCGATGGCTACCCGCGTTTTTTAAATTACGCCGGGAAAACCAACTTACCGCAACTGGCGGGATACATGGCCAATGCAACGGCAATATTAACTACAGATTCCGGTCCCGCGCACCTGGCCAATGCCGTAGGCCGGCCAACTATTGTACTGTTCGGAGCCGGTGATGAACATAACACCGCGCCCTATAACAAAGAAAATCTCACCATCATCCGTGCCGGAAAACTGGCCTGCGAGCCCTGCGTAAAGAATACCTGCAAGCTGTATGGTGTGCCCAAATGCATGGAACTGTTAGACGAATTGCAAATCATTAACGCATTGAGCGTATATTTGCGCCATGCTTAGAGACGAAGTTGCAAAGGCTTTTAAGGTAATTCAGGACGGCGGTATCATCCTCTATCCCACCGATACTATATGGGGAATTGGCTGCGATGCCACCAATACCGAGGCTATCCGTAAGATTTTCAGACTTAAACAGCGCGATGAAGCCAAAAGCATGATCATCCTGCTCGACACAGAAAATAAACTGGAAAGCTACATCAGCGAGGTAAACCCATTGGCTTACGATCTGATTGAATATGCCGAAAATCCGCTTACCCTGGTAATGCCTGGCGCAAAGAACATTTCGACTGCACTTATCGCCGCCGATGGCAGCGTAGGCATCAGGGTTACCAAACACCAGTTTTGCCAGCAGTTGATCCAGCGGATGCGGAAGCCATTGGTTTCTACGTCGGCTAATATCAGCGGGAAACCCTCGCCGCAATATTTTTCACAGATCGATCAGGAGATCATTGAGGGCGTGGATTATATAGTCGATCTTGATCAGCACAGCATGGAAATAAAAAACCCATCAACCATAATGAAACTCTCGCCCAACGGCACATTTGAGTTTTTAAGAAGATAAAAGGATTTGCGGTTTTAGATTTACGGGTTACGATTTCAACTCATCTAAATAAATCTAAAATCGTAATTCGCACATCGTAAATTATGAGACAGCATCTACAGCACCCTGTATTTTCCATCATATCGAAGCTGGCCGGCGCAAATAACATGCAGGCTTATGCTATTGGGGGCTTTGTGCGCGATATTTTCCTGAACCGTTCGTCGAAGGATATTGATATCGTGGTGATTGGCAACGGGATTGAGTTTGCCGAAAGTGTGGGTAAAGCGTTGAATGCTAAGGTTGCTGTATTCAAGAATTTCGGCACCGCGCAACTTAAATATAAAGACCTGGAAATAGAATTCGTGGGCGCACGCCGCGAGTCGTATCGCCGCGATTCACGCAAGCCCATTGTGGAGAACGGTACTTTGGAAGACGATCAGAAGCGCCGCGATTTTACCATCAACGCCCTTGCCATATCGCTTCACCCCGGTTCTTATGGAGAATTGCTGGATCCGTTCGGTGGAATCAGGCACCTCGATGAAAAACTCATCAAAACACCGCTCGATCCGGAAATAACTTTTTCAGACGACCCGCTGCGCATGATGCGGGCCATCCGTTTTGCCACACAGCTGGATTTTAAAATAGACGAAACGGCAGTTACCGCCATCAAAAACAACGTCGACAGGATCAGTATTATCTCGCAGGAGCGGATCACAGATGAAATGAACAAAATAATTTTGTCGAAAAAACCATCTATCGGCTTTAATTATTTGTTCGATACGGGGCTGCTGCACAAGATCTTCCCGCAAATGACCGCTTTATACGGCGTTGAATATATCGACGGTAAAGGCCACAAGGATAACTTTTACCATACCCTCCAGGTGCTCGATAACATCTGTGAAACCACCGACGACCTTTGGCTCCGCTGGGCCGCCATTCTGCACGACATTGCCAAACCCGCCACCAAACGCTTTGAAACCGGTCACGGCTGGACCTTTCATGGCCACGAAGACAAAGGCGCCCGTATGGTGCCTAAGATCTTTACCCAGTTAAAACTGCCGCTGAACGAAAAGATGAAATTCGTCCAAAAAATGGTGCAGTTGCATTTGCGGCCCATTGTTCTGGCGCAATCTATCGTTACCGATTCGGCTGTAAGGCGTTTATTATTTGATGCAGGTGAGGACATTGAAAGCCTCATGTTGTTGTGTAAAGCAGACATTACGACAAAGAACGAATACAAGATCAAAAAATACCGTAACAATTTTGAGCTGGTTCAGCAAAAGCTGAAAGACGTTGAAGAACGCGACAACATCCGCAACTGGCAGCCACCTGTTACCGGTAACGACATTATGGAGTTATTCGGGTTAAAGGAGGGACGAGAGGTAGGCATCATCAAAAACCAGATCCGGGAAGCCATACTGGAAGGCGACATTCCCAACAACCGGGAAGAGGCTTTGAAGTTCACCATTGCAAAAGGCGAGGAAATTGGCTTAAAAGTTGTAGGTAAGCCATGACAATTTTAACCCGGCTCGTGCTGGCGGCGTTTGTATGCTAAATAGCACATCAGGGTTCATAAATAACTAAAAACATTTATTTTTGTAAAAACTTATACTAAAAAATGGCGCTATACAGGTTCAGGATCACTTTTGAAGATTATGATGATGTGGTTAGGGAAATCGACATTAAGTCGAACCAGACATTTGAAGATCTTCACAGGGCTATCCACCAATCAACAGGTTACAATTGCGAATATTCTTCGTCCTTTTATGTAAGTAACGATCAATGGATCAAGGGTGAAGAAATTACTTATCTGCCCAATCAGCGGCGGAAAGATCGCGGTGTGGCCCTGATGGAAAACGTTAAACTGTTAAAGTACATCGACGATCCGCATCAGAAATTTTACTACACGTTCAATTTCGACCGCCCTTTTGATTTCCATGTTGAATTGATGAAGATCATTCTGGATGAAACCCCGGGCGTAAATTACCCTGCAGTGATCAAATCGACCGGCGAGGCGCCAAAACAATTCGGCAACGTGTTAACCACCCCGATTGCAACCCCTGAGGGCGACGATTTCGACTTCCTTAACGAAATGGCCATAGGCGAAGAAGATGCCGACGATTTTGCAGAAGTAAATGAAAGCGGCGAACTGGACGTATCGTCTAAAGGATCATCTGACGAGGAAGAAGAGGAAGACGACGAATTCAGCAACGAGTTCAGCGACGACGAAAACTACGAAGACGAAAGCCGCGGCGGCGGAGACAGAGACGATTATTAATTAGTTCATTGTTGATGGTTCATAGTTCATAGCCGAAGAACCAAATTATTTATTTGTGCTATTCAGTTGCAGCGGTCATGAACCATGAACCATCATCTATTAACTCCCCCACCCTCATTATAATTGCAGGACCTACCGCTTCAGGTAAAACTGCGGCTGCCATTGAGGTGGCGCAACATTATGATACCGTTGTAGTATCGGCAGATTCAAGGCAGTTTTATCGCGAAATGTCTATCGGTACGGCTAAACCTTCGCCTGACGAACTTGCGGCCGTTAAGCATTATTTTATCGATAACCTTTCCATCACGCAAAACTATACAGCCGGCGATTTTGAGCGAGAATGCCTCGCCTTGCTGAATGAGCTTTTTAAAACACACAAAGTGGTAGTTTTAGCAGGCGGCTCCGGTTTGTTTATCAATGCGGTTTGCAATGGATTTGATGAATTTCCGGATACAAACCCGGCAATAAGGGAAAGGCTGAACAGCGAACTCGAAGAAAACGGAATAACCTTTCTACAGGAAAAACTAAAAGCCGCCGATCCGGACTATTATGCCCGGGTTGATATCAATAACCCGCAGCGAATCAAACGCGCGTTGGAGGTATTTGAAACTTCGGGGCAACCTTATTCGTCTTTCCGTAAATCATCGGCAAATAAACGCCCTTTTCGCAGCCTCAAATTCGCCCTCGACTGGCCCCGCGAGGTTTTATATGACCGCATTAACCGGCGTGTTGACGAAATGGTAAAGCAAGGTTTGATTGAAGAAGTGCGGTCGCTCCTTCCCTATCGCCATTTGAATGCGCTAAATACTGTTGGTTACTCCGAGATTTTCGATTATTTCGACGGAAGGACGGATTTAGCTACCGCTATAGCGCTCATCAAACAAAACACCCGTCGCTTTGCTAAACGCCAGATGACCTGGTTTGGAAGAGATCAGGAAATGATTTGGGTGAAAGGCGGGGAAAGCGTATCGGAAAAAGTGATAAAGAATATATAATCTTGTCATCTCGAACGATAGTGAGAGATCTTATACGCCCTGCATACGGACTGTGCATTAGCGTTAATGTCGCTTGTATAAGTTTCCTCGCTCGCGCTCGAAATGACAAAAGTGGGGCAACAACGACTCTACCCCAACAGCGTTTGCAAATACGCTCCGTAACCGCTCTTGAAATACTTCGCTACCAGAACCCTCAACTGCGCATCGTCAATAAATCCCTGACGATAAGCTACTTCCTCGATACAGCCAATTTTGGTAGCCTGGCGTTTTTCTATTACGCGCACGTATTCTGATGCATCGCTTAACGAATCAAACGTACCGGTGTCCAGCCATGCTGTTCCCCGGTCCATTACTCCCACGTGAAGGTTGCCTTGCTGCAGGTAATGTTTGTTAACATCGGTTATTTCATATTCACCGCGGGGCGATGGTTTGAGATTTTTGGCTATCTCGATAACGTTATTATCATAAAAGTACAAGCCCGGTACCGCGTAGTTGGATTTTGGCTTTTCCGGTTTTTCTTCTATTGAAAGCGCCTTAAAATCCTTATCAAATTCCACTACGCCGTAACGCTCCGGATCGGCAACGGGATAGGCAAAAATGGCCGCGCCGTCTACATTGTTAAAGCTCCGGATCAGCTCTGTAAAGCCTGTTCCGTAAAAAATATTATCGCCTAATATCAAAGCTGCTTTGTCATCGCCAATAAAACTTTCGCCGATAACAAACGCTTGCGCAAGTCCGTTCGGAACTTCCTGTATGGCATAATTGAACTCGCAGCCCAGTTCCTCACCATTACCTAACAGGCGTTTAAAGCTCTCATTATCCTCGGGCGTGGTGATGATCAGAATTTCCCTGATTCCCGCCTGCATCAGTACCGACAGCGGGTAGTAGATCATTGGTTTATCGTAGATGGGCATCAATTGTTTACTTATTGCCCTTGTTATAGGATAAAGCCTGGTGCCCGATCCTCCTGCTAAAATTATTCCTTTCATTTATGTACTTACAGGTTATTGTTGAAGCTTGCCTATGCAATTAATCAAACTATCTCTCCAATACGGTATTTCGATGCCAAATGTTTGCTTTGCCTTTGTTTTATTCATTACCGAATAGCTTGGGCGGGTGGCTTTGGTAACATACTCGTCTGTACGAACCGGTATCGCTTTCACCTTCGTACCAGAAATATCAAAAACGGCCCGCGCAAAATCAAACCACGAGGTAACGCCCTCGTTGCTGTAATGATATACGCCGTAAGCCGTGCTTTTGCTACTGATAACCAGCAAAATAAATTCAGCCAGATCAATGGCATAGGTTGGCGTGCCCACCTGGTCGGCTATAATTTTCAGTTCATCGCGCTCGCCGCCCAGTTTCAGCATTGTTTTTACGAAGTTATTGGCGTACTCCGAATACAACCAGCCGGTGCGGATAGTAAAATGCTCCGGTAAAATTGCAGCAATAGCTTTTTCACCATCTAATTTCGTTTTACCGTAAACGCTTATAGGGTTAGCTTCATCATTTTCAGCGAGCGGACGGGCCACATCACCTTTAAAAACAAAGTCGGTTGAGATATGAATGAGGATGGCGCCATATTCTTTACATTTTACAGCCAGGTTTTCTGCACCGGTTTTATTTACTTTTTCGGCCAGGTCTGCATCGTCCTCAGCCTTATCCACGGCAGTGTAAGCGGCGCAGTTGATCACATAGGCGGGCTTATAGGTGCTGAAGATATGCTCCAGGCCATCAATATTTAATATATTGGCGTCTTGTTCGGCAGGAAAAATAAGGGATTTAACACCCTGCCTTTCCGCAACGGTTTTAATGCATTGGCCCAGTTGCCCCGAAGCCCCGAAAACCACTATATTGTTCATTTCAATATTCTCCATTCAATATTAAAGCCAGGTATGGCTAATGTTTTTAACAGGTAATGCAATTTGTTCAGGGCCGCAAGTTATTAAATATTTAGCTTAAAAAGGTACGGCCCGGCTATGCTAACAGCCTTTTTACGTTAACATATTATGGTTTAAATAAGCTAAATTTACCCCTTTAATAACCTGCAGAATTTGAAACAACGCATCAACGGCGCTTATAAAAAGCTGAGAGAAACTAACATCATTTCTAACTTTTTCAATTTAAGCAGCATACAGGTTTCAAATATTTTACTGCTCATCCTTATCATTCCCATTATAACCCGCGCAGTTGGCATTGTTGAATTTGGTGTGATCATGTTTGCCACGCGTTTTTCACAGTTTGCCGGAGGAGTTATCAATTACGGTACCGGCCAAACCGGCGTGCGCGATGTGGCTTTTCATATCAAAGATCGCGGGAAACTTGGCGAAGTTTTTTATAATACGTTGCTTATCCGCATAGCTATCTTCGCACTTTTTTTAGGGGTGATGTTCGGGTTAAAGTGGTTTACCGTTAAATATTATCCCTTTCTATTATTTTCCATACCCGTAGCGTTTGCCGAAGTTGTGAACCCGCTATGCTTTTTTATCGGTGCTGAACGACTAAAGATGTATAATTTGCTCAATATGCTGTCGAATGTGGCGGCAGTAGCGGCTGTTCTCACCTTTATAAAAAATCCTGGTGACGCCATCTGGGTGAATTTTATTTTGGGGATGTGCAATGTGGCAGCCTATGTCGGCCTGCTGGTGTATTTGATCAAAAAACTCGGAGTGCCTTTTTATATGCCACGAAAGGCAGAATTGCTGAAGATCGGTAAAGACAATTTCTATCTCACCATCAATAATCTTTCTGTTAACCTGCAGCAGTCCATCATCATATTTGCATTGCCTATGTGGGGGTTGGAGGCATTGCTGGGCCCCTATTCTTTGTGCGACAGGATCATCGGGCAATGCCGTAACCTGCTCATCACCATTTCGAATGCACTTTATCCCAATGCCGCGCACTTATATCAGCAAAGCATTTCGTTGTGGAACGTTTACCGAAAAAAGACCAAATATCTGCTGGCGGGCGTGTTTTTTTCAGGATCGCTGCTTATATTTATATTGGCCGATTTCATCGTGTTCACGCTTTCGAAAGAGCATAACGAAACGGCCATCGTATTCTTAAAGATCATGGCATTTGTACCGGCAGTATCGGCCCTGAATGTTTTGAATGTGCTCGACCAGCTTTTGAAAAACAATACGGTGTATATTTTCCGGATAGCAGTCATACTTTTCGTACTGTCGCTGCTTACTGCCTTTGTGCTGCTGAATTTCAGCAATTATCCTTTAGTGGGCAGCTTTACGCTTATAGTTGAAACTTGTGCCTTGCTGATGTACGAATTCATTGTCAAAAAAACCGCACAACAACATGCCTAAGCCCGTTGCCGTCATATTGCTTAACTGGAACACGCCCCTGCATACGGCTAATTGCGTCACATCTGTTATGCAATACTGCAATACTGAGCTGTTCGATATTATTGTGGTCGACAATGGCTCGGCAGATAACTCGCTTGAACAATTAAAGGCACAATTTCCTGATTTGATTTACATCGATAACAAGAAAAACCTTGGTTTTGCAGAGGGAAACAACCGCGGGTTGCAATACAGCATAGCTAACGGTTACAGCTATTCGCTGGTGATGAATAATGATACAGAGGTAGATGAAGACCTCGTGTCAGGATTGCTTAATCACCTTGCGATGCATCCGGAAGCCGCCGCCGTGCAGCCCGCCATTTACTGGATGCATAATAAGGCTCACATCTGGAATGGCGAGGGCCGTTTTAACCGGATCTTTGGCAAAACGATCTCCGATCTTACTGTCCCCGATGAAAATGCAAAAAAAAACCACACCGCAGCCCAATGGGTAACCGGCTGTTGCATGCTGCTCCGCAATTCGGCGCTGCAACAATGCGGCCTGTTCAACAAACAATTCTTTTTGTATTTTGAGGACGTAGAACTATCATTCAGATTACGGGAAAATGGGTTTGAGGTTCATTATTTACCATCATCGAAAATGTATCACGAAGCCGGTGTGTCGGCCAAAGTGGAGGCGCCAAAGAAAGAGGGAACCTTAAGTCCGGTGATCCATTATTACACCAGCCGCAATCATATCTGGTTTTTACGCAGGTACGGCAGCCCAATATTTTATCCTGTTTACTTTATTTATAACGGCTTTTACTACATGGCCGTACTGGCTTACCTGCTGCTGCGCCGCCGCAATCAAAAAGCCGGCTTTTTAATTAAAGGCCTGAAAGAGGGAATTTTCACTCCAAAAAGCCTAATTTGGCCTGAAAATATTTCAAATACCCGCTAAGGATGCTGTTCATTTTCCCGCTCATATATCTCACATCTTTTTTTGTGGCATTGAGGGAAGTCATCAAAGGCTACCGGCAGGGCGTTTTGGTGTTTTTGATCTTCGGACTGTCTATGTACACCACGGCTATGTCTGTGGCGTTTTTACTGGGGCTGAAGGACCTCATTCCTATCTTCCAGTACTTTAAGGAAGTGCTGATCATCAGCCTGTTCATCCTGAACATCGTTAGTTTAAAATATATTCCAAGGCTGCACCTCATCGATTATGCTATCCTTGCATTTCTTGCATACACGTTATTGTATGCCATATTGCCCATTGGCGAAGAAAGCTTTTTTAACCGGCTGCTGGCGCTGAAGAGTACCTCGTTTTTTGTGATCGTTTATTTTACCGGGCGACTAATCGATATTCACGAGATCTACATCAGCAAATATTTCAATTATATTGTATTGCTTACCATCGCAGCAGGTTTTGTTTGTGCGGGGGAAGTCATCTTTAATCAGCACCTGCAAACCATCACCGGCTTTGCCGATTACGTTTATTACTTCTTCAATTTCGAGCCAAGCGGTAATTTCGGCCTCAGCTGGACCTTCGAATCAGAAGGCGGATACCCGCGTTTTGCCAGTTTTTTCGCTAATCCGCTGGAGCATGCCTCGGCCACGTTACTGGCGCTGTCTGTCATCATTGCCCTGTTCACACGTGACGATAACCGCTTTAAGCCATCGGGCATGGGGTGGCTGGCCTTGGGGGCTTCACTGCTTTCCATTATTTTTGCCTTATCACGTGCGCCGTTTGTCAGTTATTTCCTGGTGATCTACGTTTACGCGCTCGTTACCAAAAAAAAATATATTACACATGTTGTACATGCTATATTCGGCATAGGTGTTATTTATGTGATCTATCTGTTTACCCGGATGAGTCAAAACAACACCGGGTTTACCGAGGTCATTGTCAACACCATTGATTTCAGCAACCCATCCAGTGTGGGGCTCGTTTTGGAGTGGGTAGAAGGTTTAATGGCTATGGTAGAGAAGCCCCTGGGGTTAGGCCTCGGAACGTCGGGCCGTGTCGCCGGCAGTTTAGGCGATAATGTAGGCGGTGAAAATCAGTATATTATTATTGGCGTGCAGGCCGGTGTTGTAGCTTTGCTTTTATACCTTTCGGTTTACATTATGCTCATTAAAACCAGCTTTAAATGGCTGCGTGTACTAAAGGGTAAAGAGCGAAAAGTATGCATGGCTGTATTCCTGATGAAGGTGGGCTTTTTTATCCCCCTGCTTACATCCGAAGTGGAATCATCATCTTATATATCCTATGTCAACTGGTTTTTGTCAGGCTTGCTTATCAGTATCGTAATGCGCGCCCGGACAGCACAAATACCCCCCGCTCATGATTGAAAAACTCATCAGAAAATTAAAGAACGATCCCAACTACAAATGGGAAAGCCCTCACTCCACGCGCGATCTGCTGAGTATTAGCTGGGTAAGGGTTTGGCAATTGGTACGCGGAATGATGTTAAAACCTTTTCTAAAAAAGTCGTCGGGTTTTTTATTTGTGGGGCGAAGGGTTAAAGTACGGCACGGCTATAAAATAACTGCCGGGAAAAATCTGATTTTGGAGGATAATGTAAGCTTAAACGCCCTATCTGAAAATGGAATAATCCTCGGCGATGATGTTTCCATAGCGCGCGATTCTATTTTGTTCTGCACCGGCGTGGTGGCCTATCGCGGCAAGGGCATCACCATTGGCCACCGAACCGGCATGAGTGCACGAGCTTATCTGGCCGGTCAGGGCGGTATAACTATCGGCACCGATGTAATTATGGGGCCCAATGTGCAGATCTTCTCTGAGAACCACCTTTTTGCCGATCTCACCCTCACCATTAAAGAACAAGGCGTTGCCAAACAGGCAGTAAGCATTGGCAATAACTGCTGGATCGGCGCGGGCTCAACCATTTTGGCGGGCGTAACTATCGGCGATGGCTGCGTGGTGGCTGCCGGGAGCGTGGTCAACAGATCATTCCCGGCAAACTCGGTGATCGGCGGCATACCTGCAAAATTGTTAAAGATAAGGGGGGAGAACTAATGCCGAAGCCCCTCACCATAGCCGTAGACGTACGCGACCTCCAAACAGCCAAAACCGGCACCCGCACCTACCTGGAAGAGCTATGCAGGGAATTCAGGAAAATGGAAAGCGATGAATTGCGTTTTCATTTTTTTGACACTTCCATCCCCGTTTATACAGGCAGCAACAAACTGTTCAAATATCTTGAACATGCCCGCTATCAGCTTTGGAAACAATTGATATTACCCTTAAAAGCATTTTTTAAAGGCTGCGATATTGTTTTTTGCACGGATAATTGCGTGCCGTTAATACATTTCGGCTACGAAACCATTCCTGTGTTTCACGATGCCTTTTGCTTCGAATCGCCAGAGGCTTATGGCAAGTTATGGCTCTGGTTGTATATGAAAACGGCGGTGCCTGCTGCGAAACGGTCTCCGTATGTGGTAACGCCATCTGAATGGTCGAAAAAACAGATCCATCATTTTACAGCCATCTCCGATAAAAAGCTGGTTGTGATCTATGAGGGACCAAAGACCATGACAGGTGAAGCAGTAGCAGGAGACGTAGCGTCGATATTGAGTAAATTCGGAATAACACCTAAGAACTACCTGCTGCATGCAGGCTCGATGTTTAAACGAAAGAATATTCCTGCGCTTATCGAAGCCTTTGCCCAAATAAAACAGCCTGGCTATCCTGAATTAAAATTAGTGCTTGCAGGCCCCACACCCGCAAATCTGGCTGATAGTGATTACAAATTGATGCTTAACGCCATTGAAAAGCACAGCCTGCAAAATGATGTAGTGTTAACCGGCTATTTATCTGACAAAGAGCTTGGCTTGCTTTATCAAAATGCGCTGTTGTATGTATTCCCATCAATCAATGAAGGCTTCGGCATTCCTATATTGGAGGCATTTAAAAATGATCTGCCGGTTCTCGTTGCCAACAACACCTGCTTGCCTGAAATAGGCGGGGATGCTGTTTTGCAGTTCAACCCGTTTGACGTAAATGAAATGGTGGCTAAAATTCAAACAGCCCTTCGTGATGTTGATCTGCGGAATGAAATGATACGGAAAGGCCGGGAACGCCTGAAACTATTTTCGTGGCAGCATACAGCGCAGCAGTTGGTAGCGGTGTTTAAAAAAGCCGTTTAAATCTGCTATGGTCTATGGACAATGGACTATGGCCTTTCAACTAACTATTGGCAAATACCTTCACGTGCTCATCGGCAACCATTTCCCAATTGAAGACACTAAGTGCACGGCCTTGAGCCTTTTTGGCAAGCGCCAGCATTTCGGCATAATTGTCTTCGCAAAAGTTTATCTCTTCGGTTAACGATTCGACATTACCTTGCTTAAACATGCGTGCAGTATCTCGTACAGCATATTGATTTTCCTCGATATCGCTAACAATCAACGGCACATCCAGCCCCATAACGGTCAGCACCACCGGCGACAATCCCTCAACGTCCGATGGTTGGATATAGCAATATGCATTTCGCATCAGCGTGTTAACATCATTACCGTAAACATATCCCGCAAAAACCACCTGGTCATTAGCCATGTCAGCCAGCTGCTGCTCATAAGGCGATGGATTGGGTGAACCGCCTACCAATACAAGCTTCTTTGCCGACTTCGAATTTTTAAAACCGGGGATGAGGTAGTGCAGGCCCTTATCGGGAATAAAACGGCCCACAAATAAATAGTATTCGCCTTTTTGAAGATTGAGTTTGGTAAGTATTTCGGTATTACCATCGCCGGCCTCTACTTCGCTGCCAAATGGAATAAAGGCAAACTGTTTATTGAACCGCTCCTCAAAAAGCTTCTTCGCAATAATATTATCGAAGATCACCTCGTTGGGGATACGTGCAGTGATGAAAGCAGATAGCTTAAGATAGAGTTTGCCGTACCAGGGCCATTTGTCGCGCTTCCAGTCAACTCCATCCTGGCTGATAAACACCTTTTTACCGAACAGCCGCAAGGGCAATGCCCAAATACTGTTACCGCCGTTTTGAATGTGCACAATATCGGCAGTGTTATTAACGATAATATCCCAGGTACATTTAAAGGAATGCAGCAACGTATCGAAGCCCTTTTTGCTGGTGGTTTTAAAGGTTTTGATCTTAACGCCCCTGTATTCGGTTATATCGACAAACACGTTGGGATACCGCCTGTTATAGGCCGTAACGCTGTGCCCCCTGGCAACAAGGCGCGGAAATAATTCAAGAGCAAATTTGTCAGCCCCGGCCGCGCCATCAGACGGCGGCACCGAGCGGAACCCAAAAGCAGCGATACGCATTACGAAAAAAATATTTACAAAGTAATTATATCTTCTTTTACTGAATAAATATTGTTTTCTTTCAAATATTCTGAGTAGTAATCTTCAATATATTCTTTCAGGGCAATTCTCCAGTCGCGCATAATGTTCATGTTCCTCAGTTCCAGCTTTCTGTTTATCAGGCGCTCAGAAGTAGGGCGCGGTGCAAAATAGGTGTCTTTAAAATAATTTGACGACACTTCGTGAAACTTAACATCAAGGTCCAGGATACGCACCAGTTCTTCTGCAACCTCGCGCCTGCTGGTTTCGCCGTTGCAAACCAGGTTATACA
Organism: Mucilaginibacter sp.; assembly: GCA_036569325.1. Taxonomy (GTDB): domain Bacteria; phylum Bacteroidota; class Bacteroidia; order Sphingobacteriales; family Sphingobacteriaceae; genus Mucilaginibacter. The sequence goes on from DATCQV010000025.1 coordinate 55,576, forward strand.
GGCCCCAGTATTCTTTTTCTATAAGCAGCTTTACGTTCTTGGCAAAGTCGACAGTAAAGGTTGGTGTACCGTCTTTGTCGTTTACAATGTACAGATCGCGTTTACCCGAGGCAAGTTGTTTGATGATCTTATTAATGAATTTCTTGTCTTTATCCGGTCCGCCGCCCATCATCCAGCCTGCACGGCAAATAATGTAACGTTTGGCATGCTCGCGCACATAGCGCTCGCCCATGTATTTCGACCGGGCGTAATGTCCAAGCGGGTTTGGCTCGTCCCAATCGTCGTAAAAATCTTTGGTACCATCAAATATCCCGGCGGTACTGATGTAGAGTAAAGGAATGTCTAATTTGTTGGCAATGAATACCGCGTTTTCTACCGCAGTAGTATTGGTCAAATAGGTGTCTTCCAGGTTAAGTTCGCAAAATTCAAGGTCGGTATACGCGCCGAGGTGAAAAAGATAATCGGGTTTAAAGCTTTCAACCTCCCTCTTGTATTTTTCAAAGTCCCTGAAATCTAAAAAGCTAAGCCATTTTTCATTTACATCCTTGTCTGTGCACTTAATCTCATATTCATCTGTAAAAATGCGATAAAACGCTTCCCCAAGCATTCCACCGGCGCCAGCAATGTAAATCTTTTTCTTCATATAAATGTTAAAACCATAGGATAGAATCTGGTAGTTGATTCGAAAAGTGATAGGTATCTACATAGTCTTCACTTTTCAAAATTAACTTTTTTTGACTTACTAACCAGAATATTTTTAGTAAAACCGTCAATAATTCGATAAAATAATTTAAATAGTTTGATTTTTAATATAATTAGATAAAACTTTTGCAACAAAATCGCCTTATGGCGGTGGTGCGATTATCCGGTCAATCAGGCAATATCGCCCTGAATTATTGGACTAACCGATCAGGAAACAAAAAGTTTACGAATTGTTTACAGGTTTTCGTTATTTCAAATAGTATTGAAAAATGCCGCCGGCCTGCAAAAGGCCCTGGTTAACATAACAGGAGGCACCGCCCTGAAGCCTTAACGTAAACTATACCCAAATCCTAATCTTTTATTTTATCTTATTTATATCAGTTATTACAAGCATCTTTGAATTTTGTTTGTTTTTAATTAAGAAATTAGGCGGAATGAATATTCTTGTTGTAAACTGGGCGTGGTATCCTACCGGCGGCGATTGGACATACGTTGAAAACGTGGTGAACATGTACAACCAGAAGGGGCATCATGTTGTGCCGTTCTCGATGAAGGATGAGCGTAATTTACCTACTCCCTATTCCGAATATTTCATTGAGAATATCGATTACAAAAAAGTCAATAAACGCAGCATTACTACCGGCGTTAAAGTAGTAATGAAAAGTATTTACTCGTCCGAAGCACAGAGGAACCTGGAACGATTGTTAAATGATGTACAAATAGATTTTGCACATATTAACGTAATTCATCATTACATTACCCCAACCATCCTTAAGATCTTAAAAAAAAGGAACATTCCTATTATCTGGACACTTCACGAGTACACCCCAATTTGTCCTGATAGTATTTTCGTGAGTCATGGTGAGGTTTGCGAAAGATGTTATGGCGGTAAATTCTATAATTGTATTACCCATTCGTGCAAAAAAGGCTCATATCTGGCCAGTACAGTGGCGGCCCTGGAGAATTACGTACACAAATACCTTAATTATTACGAATACGTAGATCATTATGTATGTGCGTCAGTTTTTCAGCGGGAAAAGTATAAGCAGTTCGGTTTTTTTGAGGATAAACTTGTTCAGATCTATCACGGTTATGATTATACCGAAGTTGAAAAGGTTAAATTGCTTCCTGCAGAAACACAGGAACGCTATATCGTATTTGTAGGCCGGCTGGAAAAGATCAAAGGGATCCATACCCTGCTGAAAGCCATGCAAGGATGCCCGGATATTCAGCTAAAAGTAGTGGGCGATGGTACGCAGGATGCAGAATTAAGAGCATTCAAGGATGCTCATCAATTAAACAACGTTACCTTTTTAGGCAAGAAAAATAAGCACGATACACTTAAAGTGATCAAAGACGCCGATTTCCTGATCTGCCCGTCAGAATGTTACGAAGTATTAGGGTTTACCGCCGTTGAGGGGATGGCGCTGGGCAAACCGGTTATTGGCGCAGCTATCGGCGGCATTCCCGAAATGGTTTTGCATAACCAGACCGGTCTGCTTTTCCAACCCGGCGATGCGATAACGCTCGGTAGTCATATCAAACAGCTTTATGCAGATGAATCCCTTCGCGTTGAATTGGGCAAAAACGCCTTTGAACATATCAGAAAACTTGTTGATAACGAGACACATTTTCAGAATTTACGAAAACTTATCCCGTCATTATAATTAAAATCTATTTAATTAAAATATGGGTATTAGTTTTGCCTGATAAAATTTTACCGGAGCAGCTAAAAACCAATTTTTAAAGCGATTGTTACGGTTGCGTGATTATATCGCCGCCTTATACCAGCTTGCTATTTATGGCGTTACACCGATATAATATTTTATATTTGCAACGCCAAGCTTAACATCAACTTCTACATGCGGATTAAACACTTACTTTATATTTTATTTTTCGCTTTAATAGCTATTGCCAACGAAGCTATTGCTCAGGAGGTATCCCTGAGCAACATTCAGAATATTAAAGTATCCCAGTTAACCGACGAACAAATAACAGCCGCCTGGAAAAAGCTTCAGGATTCGGGCGTATCTGAACAGGATGCTTATAAGCTGCTGGTGCAAAAAGGCATGCCCGAGGCCGAGGTAGATGCATTTAAAGACCGCGTGACCCTATTGGGGCTAAACAAAAAAACGGGATCGAAATCGGCCCAATCATCAGAAAAGAAAAAAATTGATTTTTCGCGCGATGTGAACGACACGGTGGTAGCGCCAAAAATTGCAGCCAAGCCACAGCCCGTTCAACCGGCTGCGTTAACGGTATTCGGCACAGAGTTCTTTAACCAGACCGATATAAAATTTGAGCCAAACTTCTCCGTAGCAACGCCAAAGGGATACGTGCTGGGCCCCGGCGATGAAGTAATTGTTCTGCTAACCGGCCTTAACGAAAGCAGTGTGCGCAGTAAGGTAAGCCCCGAAGGTAACCTGCAGGTGCCTTATGCAGGGCTTGTTTATGTTAACGGATTTACGATAGAGCAAGCCACCAACATGATCAGAAGCAAAATGACCAGGGTGTATCCGGCCTTAAGTTCGGGCCAAACGCAGCTTACCGTTAACCTGGGTAATACCCGCAGCATCAAGATCACCATTGTGGGCGAGGTGAAAAAGCCCGGGTCTTATACTTTATCGTCGTTATCTACGCTTTACAACGCCTTATATAACTCAGGCGGCCCTAATCAGAACGGATCGCTTCGCGCCATTGAACTGGTGAGGAATAATAGAGTTTATAAAACCGTTGATTTTTACGACTTTTTGGAGAACGGTTTGCTTACCGGCAACGTACGGCTGGAAGACCAGGACGTAATTCATATCCCTGTTTATAAAAAACATGTGAGCATAAGCGGCGAGGTAAAAAGGCCCGCTATTTACGAGTTGAAAGACAACGAACAGCTGGAAGACCTGATAAAATATGCAGGCGGCTTTACCGATATTGCCTATAAAGGGGTGGCCAAGGTAGATCAGATCAATGCACTGGAACGCGAGGTAAAAGACGTACCGGCCAACCTGTTTGCAAATTATATCCCTCATAACGGCGATGTTGTACAAATTGGGGCTATTACCAACCGCTATACCAATCGCATTGTGCTGGAAGGTGCTGTTTACCGCCCTGGAGTTTATGAGCTTACAGCTGGCTTTACATTGGGCGGCTTGCTCAAATCGGCCCAGGGACTTAAACCCGAAGCCTACATGGAGCGTGGTTATATTAAAAGAACCTTGCCGAATCTGGAGAAACAAATGATCTCGTTCAAACCGGTCGACATTGTTAACGGCGTGAACGATATTCCCCTGCTTCGTGAAGACTCGGTAATGGTATTTGATCGCGATGCTTTTGTGACCAATCCCAAAGTAACTGTTGAAGGTTTTGTAAAGAAGCCGCTGGTAGTTACCTACCGTAAAGGCTTGAAATTGGCTGACGTTATAGCTATGGCTGGCGGTTTCAATGATGAAGCGGCTGATCATCATGTAGAGATCTCGCGAATTATCAAAAACGAATCAGATAGTGTAGCCAATAAACTGGTGAACACCTTTATCGTAAACATGGACGATAAAGCCGCAGCCCAGGATGTGGAATTACAGCCCATGGATTTCATCTATGTGCCGCGCCTGGTTAACTACCGCTCATTAGGCAACGTAAGCGTTAAGGGCGAAGTGGTATTCCCCGGCGAATATGCTGTGCAGAAAAGAGACGAAACGGCCCTCGACTTCCTGAACCGTGCCGGCGGCGTTACGCCATACGGCTCGCTGGAAAACGCGCAGGTTTTCAGGAAGGGGACTCGTGTAAACGTTGATCTTACCGGCAAAGAAGGCGACAAAAAAGCCAGCAGCAATATGATACTGATGCCCGGCGACAGTGTGTATGTGCCGAGGGTGATCTCGTACGTACAGGTATCAGGCGCTGTGAATAACCAGCAGTTTATCAGTTACAATGGCCGCAGCTTTAAATATTATATCAACGCAGCGGGCGGTACTACTGAAAATGCCCGTTTAAAGGGCGCCTATATTAAATACCCCGATGGATTGAACCAGCCTGTGAGGCATTTTCTGTTCTTCCGCAATTATCCTTCGGTGAAACCCGGAAGCCAGATCGTTGTACCCGAAAAATCGCCCGATTCACGATTTAAAATAGGTATCGGGGATGTGGGAGCTATTGCCACCGCGTTAACTGCCATCGTCAGCATTATTGCCATTCTTCATAAGTAACAAATGAGCCAGGAAAATTTTCCATATCCATACGAACCTGAATTCTCTTTTAAAAAGCTGATGGACGACCGCAAGGCCGACATTGCGTACGTCTTCAGTTTTAAAAAATGGCTTTTGCTTGTATTAATAGCCGGGGCCCTGATAGGCGCTTTAACGGCCTGGCTATGGACGCCCACCTATACAGCCCGTTTAACCTTTGTGATAGATGACTCGAAATCGGGCGGAGGGGCTGGCGGCCTTTCGGCACTTGCCGGGCAGTTCGGCTTTAACCTTGACGGTATTGGCGGCGCAAGCGGCGTTCTGGCAGGCGATAACGTGGAAGAGCTGATCAAAAGCCACAAACTGATCAAGGCTACCCTTTTAACGCCCTATGATAGTACCCAAACCCTTGCCGATAAATATGCAGCGGTTAATAAGTTGGATAAAAAATGGCTTAAATACAGCCCTGACGGAAAGATAACCCGTTTCCCGGCTGATGGCAGTCACAATACCCGCCTGCAAGACAGTTTATTGCACGAAATGACGATATTGATATTATCGGGCGAATTTGGCATTACTAAAACCGATAAAAAATTAGGCTTTTTTGAGGTGAATGCTACAATGAAGGACGAAAAGCTGGCTATGTTGTTTTGCAACCGGATGATCAAACAATCTACCGATTTCTTTATCAGTACCAAAACCAAACGGCTGAGGAGTAACGTAGAGCGCCTGCAGCATCGTGCCGATAGTATCGGAGCCATTCTGAATCGCAAAACTTATGATCTGTCATCGGCCAACCAGAGCCTGTTGGATGTTAACCCGGCCTACACCCGTGCCAATGCGAACGTAGATATAAAAGAGCGCGACAAGATCGTATTAACTACCGTCTTTTCTGAAACTGTAAAGAGCCTTGAATCAAGCAAAACCATGCTGGCGCAGGAAACGCCTACCGTGCAGATAGTTGATGAACCGGAACTTCCATTAAAGAAAAACCGGCTAAAATATTCAATTGCTATTTTAGCCGGCCTTATATTGTCGGGGATATTATTCAGCTTCTACATATTGCTTACCCGCAAAAAGCGTGATCAGAACCTGTAAGTTACACCGATAACGGCGTGCAGGTTAAACACGTCGTTATGCGGAATATAGTATTGGCTTGGATTGTAATCCTCCAATATCCATTCGTAATTTAATGATTTAACTTCTTCCAGTGTCGCGTTGAATACGAGGTTTTTGTAGTTCCAGTCGCCGGTTAATCCAAGTGCAAAATCAACCCATTTGCGGCTGTTGCCGTTAATATCGGCGAAATATCTGTTCGACAGATCTACCAGATGCTCATAACGTTCAAATCTCACACCAAGCGTTTTCAATCCCGATACCCAGCTCGCACCGAAAGATTGAAGGTTACCGCCCGAGCCTGTACCTGCGCCCAATACTTGCCCTTCATTGGTTTGCCCCTGCCTGATCTGACCGTGAACATACCAGCCGCCGGCATAGCGCACTATCCTGTCAACAGTCTGCGACAGCTGCGTAACCTCGGCACTCAGCAGGATATGCTCGTCTGTGCCAGCCTTAAAGGGTACCATTTTACGTATGCCGAAAATATAAGCACGGGAATGATCCGGCGAACCAATGAAGTCCCTGAAGTTATACGAGTTATCGTTCAGGCCATATTCAAAATAGGCTTCTGCCTGCGCTTTAGGAAACAGCCACCGGGCATACAACGAAGTGTACTGATCGCGCGGAATAGGATCGCCATTGTTGGTGTTAGCCTTCTGATACGGGAAAAAGAAAGGTATATATTCCTGCAAGCTATGCACATCCTCACGATAAGCGTCAAATGTCCTTGTTAAGCCGAGGGTAAGCCCTGGCACCCATTTGATGTGATAATTGATGTTGAATCCCGCCAGGTACCGCCAGTCTTTATTTTTGTCCATGAGAACATTTTTGCCCGACGACAATGTTGTAACCAGCAAAGGCGGATAGCCCGATGCATCGAGCCGCCCGGCAAGGAACTGAAATTCAAAACCACCAAGAAAAGTATTTATCGGACGGGTGGTATTCAACGTAACATGTTTAAACCCGGGCGCATTATCACTTAAGATCAATGCATTGCGGATACCCGGTCCCCACCATACATTCTCGCTCGATAAGCCGATCGACACCGGATCGAACGTAAGCCGGATACTGCTCTGGCCCCAAAAGGCTTTGCTGTAGGCACTGTTGCCGAAGCGCTCAGGCGCGTCTATCTCATTAAAATAGCCATAGTAATTGTTAAGATCCTGATCGCCATGCCCGCTGGCAAAACCGTTAAACTTAGGATTAGCCGCATAAACAAATTCAGGCCTTAACTGGATGCTTAACGGGCCGTATTTAAAAAAGAAACCGCCGCTTAACATTGTTTGATAACCTTTAGCCGGAATCATCGGCCCGTCGTTCCAGCCGTAAGGATGATTGGAATTGAATTGCTGCTGCCAGCTTAAGGGTAAAATTTGAAAAATCCCTTTTCCGTTACCAAATGAAACAGGCCCGGTTTGTGTCCAGCTATCTTTTCTCAAAGTACTGTCTGGATCATAAACGTCCTTTATTTTTGAGCCCACGGCAGGAAAAATGGGCCGGATAGTGAACGAAAGGTTTGAGTCAATTTTACCCAATAACTGCATCCGCCTGTAATAATCGTCAAGGTCTGGACTGCCTACCGGAAGCGACTGTGCATTTACCTTCATCCTCAGGCAAAAAGTAAGGATCAGCGCTATATTCAGTATAAAAAATATCTTTCTCATTTTTTGGCTGTAACGGTTAAAACCTGTATGAAACACCTGCCTGCACCTGTAAATTGAATGCATTAGCTCCATTTACCAGATATGGATCGCCCGGGTTTTGCTTTAAGTACCACTGGTAGTTTAAAGACTTCACTCCCATTAACTTAGCGTTAAAGATCAATTTCTTATAATCCCACTCGGCATTGGCCGCCAGGCTCAGGTCAACCCAATGCCGTCTGAAATCATAACTGTCATAATAAGCGTAATAATAAAAGTCGTTGTTATGGGTATAGCGTTCAAGCTGCAGGCCTAACTTCTTAAGCCCCTTTACCCAGCTCACCTCTAACGATTGTAAATTACCACCAGGACCAATACCGGCACCCAAAACCTCGCCGTAGTTAGTATAGCCCGCCGGGATGCCTTTGCTGGTGTACCATTCATCTCCGGCCTTTATTTTATCTATATCGGTTTCCTGTAACTGGGTTACCTCAACTCCTACCAGGATATTTTCGTCCTTCGCGGTGTTGAATGGCACCAGTTTGCGCACGCCGAATACATAAGCCCGTGATTTATCGGGCGACAACAGCGATTGCATAAAATCGCCGGTGTAATTATTGTGCCCCCATTCAAAATAGATCTCGGCCTTTTCCTGTGTCCACAGCCAGCGCATAAATAATTCACTGCGCTGATCGGCTTTGTTGATGGCTTCATCGGGGCCCGTTGTCTTTTTAACCGGCGAAAAGATGGGCAGTATGTCCTTAATGCCATTAATGTCTTTACCGTAAGTTTGCGAGGTTTGGTCAAACCCTAAGAACAAACCAGGTAACCATTTGGGTTGCCAGCTAATAATTATACCTGCCAGGTATCGCCAATCGGTTGGTTTTGGTACATAGAGGTCGGTACCGAAATAGTAATGGTCGGGTGTTAAAGGTGCAAACCCGGAGTTATTCAGCTTACCTCCTATCAACTGCCCCTCAAACGATCCTATTGCCGTTTGTATGGGTTTTGTGGTATTCAGCGTAACATGCAGAAAACCGGGTGCGGTATTGCTCATTAACAACGAGTTGCGGATACCCGGCCCCCACCATAAGTTCTCTGTAGATAACCCCAGAGACATCGATCCATAATTTAACCGGATGCTGCTTTGCCCCGGCCTGAACCTGGTATAGGTGCCGGTGCCGAAACGCGCGGGTAGATCGATATTGTTGTACACATCGTAATAACGGGCGAATATAACGTCGTAATGATTGGGATTAAGCGTAACAAAGCCGGAGTTTCCGGCCACGAGCAGTTCAGGCTTAAATTGTATCGACAGCGGCCCGTATTCTGCATATATACCGCCGCTCCATACCGTTTCCAAACCTTTGGCGGGTATCATGCTGCCATCGTTCCAGCCATAAGGGTGATCGGAATTAAATTGAGTTTGCAGGCTTACCGGCAGGTAAACCACCTTAAATGCCGTTTTTGCTTCCTTCCACAAACGGGTAGCGCCCAGGCCTGTATTCATATCGGCACTGTCTGGGAAAAAAACATTCGCCTTTTTATTGATCGACGTTGGAAAGATAGGCCGGACGGTGAACGAGACGTTCGAATCGGCAGTGCCGAGCAATTGCGATCTCCGGTAATAGTCTTCCAGGGCCGTGGTACCAACGGGCAGCGTTTGTGCCCTCGCTCCAAGCCGGATGAAGACCATCAGTACGCATATAATTGAAAGTTTTAAAATCTTCATAGGGTGATTGCTTTGATATCAATATTATCAACAGACCAGCTTTCATCACATTTTTCATCGGGCGTATTAGGCTGAACAAGTTTATCAAGACACTCTAACGTTAAGGTACTTTCAGAATGCTTAAACGTCTTGGTGATCTTATATTGCGTTGTTCCCTGCGGATTGGTTTTCTCGCTGCAAACACCGGGCAGATCAACCCTGTAAGCGCCCGTTTTAGGATTATTATAATTGCTTGGATAATCGGCCGGGTATGATTGAGGGGAACAAAAATTACCCGGCGAGCAAGGTACATTAGAAAAAGTGGTGTTAATATAAGGGCTGCCGTCAACCAGCATTTTCCATATATCAGGGCCATCCGGCGCTTTTTTATTACCATCCCAGCTATCGTGTATATAAAGATCGAACGTGATGGTAATCAGGTCGTGTTTAGGCAAATTTTTTAATGACAGGATGAAATCGCCTTTATTGTATTGCCCCAAAACGGCAGAACCGTTATACTGGCTGACTATGCCATCTTTTATATTGTTCAAATCCCCGCTTTCAAAGTCATTGTGGTAAACCGAAGTTTCGGTACTTACATTTTTATTACACGACGATGCAAAGAAAAAAAGAGCAGCTATTATTAGTATTTTTTTGTTCATAAAACAACTTTAGGTATCAGATCCAATTCCTCAAAAACCGAATTTTTGCTTTTAAATTCACGTACTATTTGCTTCATTGATATTACCACCTGTTGATCGTTATTGTTTTTGGCATGATGAATCAGATCATAAATTTGCTTTTCCACCTCACTAAACAAATATTCCCGCACCTTCCCGATCATTATTTTTTCATGATGGGTTGGCATGGTATTTTCTTTGTCATTCAGTAATTCCTCAAATAGTTTTTCGCCGGGCCTTAGTCCGCTGTATTCAATTTTTATGTCCTGGTTGGGTACCAGCCCGGCCAGCCTGATCATGGTTTTGGCCAGCTCGATTATTTTTACCGATTTGCCCATGTCGAAAATATAGATCTCGCCCCCCTTGCCCATACAGCCGGCTTCGAGCACCAGGCGGCAAGCCTCGGGGATGGTCATGAAATAACGGGTGATCTCGGGATGAGTTACGGTAACCGGGCCGCCTTTTTCAATTTGCTGCCTGAACCTTGGAATAACCGAACCATTTGAGCCCAGCACATTCCCAAAGCGGGTGGTGATGAACCGTGTGTTCGCTTTTCCATTGTTCAGCTGGCTCAGTCCGTTGGTAAATGTAGTGTTCTTATTATGCAGCGCATTATTTAACGATTGTACATAGATCTCGGCTATGCGTTTAGAGGCACCCATTACATTTGTAGGGTTCACGGCCTTATCGGTCGATATCATTACAAATTTCTGAACCGCGTATTTCACAGAAAGGTCGGCGATGGTTTTGGTACCAAGTACGTTGGTCTTTATGGCCTCAGCAGCATTGTCTTCCATCATCGGCACGTGTTTATAGGCCGCAGCGTGGTAAACGTAATGTGGTTTGTATGTCTCAAACAAATGCTGCATACGTTTTTCGTCCTTTACATCTCCTATAAACGCATGAAAGCTAACATCAGTATGCAGTTCTTCTATCTCAAGGTATAAATGATGCAGGGCCGTTTCAGACTGATCGCACATAATGATGAGCCCCGCCTCCATTTTCAGGAGCTGCCGTACAATCTCGCTGCCTATTGAACCTGCCGCACCGGTGATCAATATTCGCTTGCCTTTCAGTTCTTTTTGTATGCCTGCAATATCTATCTCAATCGTTTTACGGTTAAGCAGGTCTTCAATATTTATTTTCTGTATTTGGGTAGATTGCAATTTCCCGCTCTGCCAGGCTTCATGCGGCGGAATACTCAGAACCTTTACGTTATTTTCAAGGCAGGCATCAATCACCCGGCTTTTCACTTCGTGCGGAATGGTAAATGATGCAAATATGATCTCGTCTATCTCATGCTCCTCTATCAGGGTAAAAATATCGCGGGCGTCTAATATTTTTACGCCGTCGATAGTTTTACCAACTTTTCGCTGGTCGTCATCCACAAAGGCCAAAATACTCTTATTTACATTATAGTCATGGTCAAATGTGCGTTTAGCCGCAACACCCGATTCGCCTGCCCCGTAAATAATTATCCGCTTTTTATCCAGCTTCAGGTTCTTGATGTAAACAAAAAAGAATTTGATCACCACCCGGTAAATAAGCATCAGTAAAAAACAAGCCAGGCTGTTAATAATGAGTATGCTATTTGATATGAACAGCGGTTTTGCAAAAGCAACCGATATGATGTTCATTAAAAAGAACGAGCCGTTGGTAATAAGCACCGCCCACAATATTCTGAACGAGTCCTGGGCGCTGGTGTACCTTATTATGCCTGCGTAGGTTTTTACCGTAAAAAAAACGATAGTGCTTATTGATAATATGATAAGCGTATTGCGGCTAAATTCCACATAGTGGAAACCCGAAAGATTGAAATTATTCTTTATAATGTAGGCAACGCAAAAAGAAAGAAAAGTGATAAACAGATCGAGTATAAAAACAATCCAGCGGGGTACGATATTTATCTGCTTGAAAAAGGAAGAAGAATTCATACGTAATAAAATAACATCAAATCACCTGAGGCCTTCCTCCCTGCTTTCCTGAACTCATAGGCTGTTACAGCATAGCAACAATAACATTAAGCTGTAAACTTAGTTTTAACAAAAGTAATCAACTTAATACGCTATTCATACAGTTAATTAAATAAAACTTAGTTGACAGGATCAAGCAGCCTGTGTCTTCCTTCCATTTTTAAACGCAGCAAAACAAACAATAATGTAGCGATAACGAGCGCCAGGGGAAAGTTAAGTGATGATTTAGAGAGCACCAGCAACAGCCCTGCATTCAGCAATGCCTGGGCAAGCATATATATCGCTGCTACCAGTAAATGCGGCATTTTCTTTTCATTCACCAAAAACTGGTACAAATGCCGGCGATGCGCTTCAAAGATATTCTCTTTCCGTATTACCCTGAATATGATGGTTGTGGTGCTGTCGAGCCCGTAGATGAGCAACAAAAGCAGGTAATTAAGATCGCCCGTTTTAAGGATGAGCTTAAAAATAAAAAACAGGATGATAAAGGCAATACTCACGCTGCCCACGTCGCCTGCAAAACATTTTGCTTTTTGCCTGAAGTTAAAGAAGTTGAAAACAAGCACAGCTATGATTCCGATGATCAATGGGTTCTCATCAGTAAACGGAATATAGAAACGGTTAATATAAAACAGGGTCAGCAAAGCCACCAGGCTATATCCTCCGGTAATGCCGTTTATACCATCCATAAAATTTATGGCGTTTATGGTTCCTATAAACAGCACAAAGCCAAATATTATCCAATAATACTCGAGGTGATAAACATTAAGCTGCCTGAACAACAAAGCCACGGCAATTAAATGAATAGTTATCCGCACCCTTTTGCGGATAGGCCTTACATCATCTATAAAGCTTATCAGGCTGATAAGGAAAAGCCCCGCCAGAAAATAATTATACTCCCACCCGAAATACAGCGGCGCGATCAGTAACGAAAGACTGAAAATAATTCCCCCGCCTCTTATCGTCACTTTAGTATGCGAACTGCGGTGATTAGGCTGGTCGATAATATTGTATCTGTCGGCTATTTGAAAGTAGATCAGTTCAAGAGCAAAAAGAATCAGGAAAAACAGCAACAGCAACAATATATTCATGCAAGGTTTAACAAATTAAGGCGCCAAAATTACAATGTTATTTAATAAAGAGACTGTAATTTTCCGCCAGATCAATAATCAGGTTCGACTCACAGATCGGCTATCCCAGCCAAATCACCAATAAGCCTCTCATATTAAAGTAGATAGCAGTTTATTTAATTTTCCATAAACGTGTGTAACATTTTTATTCAATCCACTTCTATAATGCTCATTTCGCCACCACCTATATTGTTAATTACGAAATTTGTTTTCCCACCGCTACCGGATGTTTTTAATTTGGTATAATTTTTTGCACCATGGTAATTTTCAGAAGCAGGCAATTCCTGGATGGTTTTACTGCCCGGAACAGCCACTGCAACGTTTGAAACAGGATTACTTGATTTATTTACCAGCATCAGGTAATATTTCCCCCCGTTCGGGCTTTTAAAGATCCCCACAAGTATATTAGGATTGCCTATACTGCTAACGTAGCGGTTATTCCGCTGCAGGATATATTTATCGGGAATATTTTCATTGGTTGGGCTGTTAGATACGTGATAGGTACCTACGCAGTCATTTTTCATAATAATAGGGCCCGCAAAGTTTGTTATAAAATAATTGATCGTCCTCACCTTGGCATACTTAGCTGTTGGCTGGCCAGATAAACCGATGATCGCCTCATAATAATTCATGCCCATTTTCTCGGGCAGGCTCTCGTAGGTATAATACAACGCGCCTTTCGATCCGTAAGCAAGCGGGCAATAGGCCATAAACCTCAGGTTATAGTCATTAATGTCAGGTAAGGTTCTTTTTGTGGTCGATGCTATAAAATACCAAACCGGCCTGTCGCCCGCTTTTTCCTTAATGATACCCAGGTTGTAAAAATAGGAAGCCATTAACGACGGGGATAAAAACGGATAATAGTCATAAGCCACTATTTTAAGCTTCTGTGCCGGGTTTGATTCCGAAAGGTAAGCATCCAGGTATTGTTCATACTCGGCACGGGTTTTAAAGCCATAGCAAGGCAATAAATAAGTATAAGCAGGCCTGTCCGTATCATTATTGTTATAGAAACCGGCCCATTTTTTTACCTGTCCCGCCTTGGTGACAGGAAATTCTCCGCCAAAACTGTATCCGCCCAACGCCTCGCGCCGCTTGGGATCGAGTGATTTGAAATGTGCTAATACGTTTTGTGCATCGTTGTCTGAAAACTTATCGGTAGTTACCTGCAGCTTGCTATCTATAGCCATCACATGCATTCCATAAGCGCTGGCGAGGCCGAGTGTTTTATCCATCAGGCTAAAATCCTGCGCACCATTGTAAAACTGCGGTCCGGTTAATAAATTGATATATGCGCCCCTGGCCAGCTTATAAGATAATGTGTCTTTTGCGTCATCTGCATTCCGGGTAACACCGAAGATCCGGGGGTCGGCAAACGTACCAATAACAAATTTTTCTTTGTACCATTGCGCGTGTCCGGTATTATAAGCCAGTATAAATGCAAATAAAAGTAGGGGGAATTTATTTTTCATAACTGTTGAATTGACATAGATGCCAAATTAACTACAAACCTTGCAATAAATTGTTTAATCCGAGCCGTTAAAACTTATAAAAGATGAGTTGTAACTAAGGCTTTCTTATTTGTAACAAATATATTACAAATTCAATCAGTCGAGCTTACCCGCAAGAGGTGGTTAACGGTAATTTCCAGTCCTTCGAGGGTGGTAAGCGGCCATTCTTTATTAATGGCCTGTTTAATTTTTTTGTTGCTGACGAGGTAGTTTTCCGTGAGTTTATCTAATCTTTCAGTTGTTAACGGAAGGTGCAGGATATCGCCCACTTTAGCGAGGGTTCTTATTAAGCGGGGGTTTAATTTCCACTTTTTCGGTTTCAGGTTCAACGTCCTTGAAATCTCGTCAACCAGTTGATTGGTGGATAAGGCCATATCGTCGGCAATATTATAAATACCGCCTTCAATATCATTGCGCGTTATCAATTGGCCGATAATAAAGGTCAGGTTCTTTACGCCTAAAAACGACCGTTCATTGTTAAATCCTGCCAGTGGGTAGGGAACACCTTTTTTTACAAAACTATACAGCAGGTTGATATTGCCCTTATTACCCGGGCCATGAATAATACATGGGCGCAATATAAAATAACGTTTACCGGCTGGCAGGTTCTGGCTTTGTATATACTGCTCAGCAAGCAGCTTGGATTTTCCGTAAGGGGTTTCGGGGTTAGGTGTTATATCTTCTGTAAGCAAGCCATCTACCTTATCTGCAGCGGCCTTAACCGAGCTTAAAAAAATGAAGGTATGTGCATTTGACTTTAAAAACGCATCATAAATGCGCCTGGTCAATTCATAGTTACTTTCGTAGTATTCTTCGGGGCTGCTTACGTTCTTCAGGTCGTGTGCCTTACCGGCAAGATGCACAACGGCATTTAAATTACCGGTCATAACCTGGCAAAAATCCTCGCTATGCCGGTCAATGGCCGTAACCGAAAAATCTTTGTTCGACGACAGATATGCCGACAAATTTTTTCCTACGAATCCTGATGCTCCCGTTATCCCGATGTTCATGTTTTAATTTGCGAAAGTGTCCTGTTATTTATTTCCGCCCGCTCTTTATCGTAAAACCAACCCCATTTATTGAAATAATACACCGCCGACCGCAGGTAAACGGCAAACGTCTTCATCTTCAAAAATGATTTCCGCTCATGGGCATGATAAGCATGCACGCGGGGATAAAATACCGACCGGTAATTATGCTGGTTTATTCGCCTGCAAATGTCAATATCTTCGGTGTACATGAATATTTTATCGTCGAAACCGCCCGTAGTTTTTAGAGCCTCAGTTCTGAACACCAAAAAACATCCCGACAAGAATGGAACATCCATTATTTGATCATAGCCCGATGCTCTCAGCTCAAACCTGTGCGCCATTTTTTCCTTAAAACTTTTCAGGGGCAAAAACCGGCGTATAATAAAATCAAATGGCGTTGGCAGTAATTTGGCCAGGTATTGAATTTGCCCGTCAGGATACAGGATCTTCGGCATTACTACGCCTATGTCGTCGTTTGCATCCATGTAGGCTATTAATCCCTCCAACACGCCGCTTTCAAAATAAATATCCGGATTGAGTACCAGGTGATATTTAGATTGCGCCAAAGCCTCATTTATCGCATAATTATGCGAGGCCCCGAAACCAGGATTGGCCGGATTATGAACATACACCACCCGGCTATCCGTAATAATATCTTTCAACTCGTCGGTAGGCGAGTTATCTACCAGCAACAGCTTTACCCTTAATTCCGTATTCAAAAAGCTGTTGATCGCGCTTAGCAATAATGGCCTGTCGTTACGGTAAAGTACAATTGCCCCGGTTATGTCGAAATTCATATCTTATTATTTAAGCGGCTTACCCTTATAACTGAAAAAACCATCTAAACGGCCTTTAAAAGCAAGCCATCGCTTTTTTGCCAGTTCTTTTTTAAACAGCACAAGCCATTTTACCATCAACAAAAATTGAAACGACATCGATAGCAGCAACGTCAATATCATTGCCGTTCCGGCGTGCTTTTTGCAGATGGCGCCGTATCCGCGTGCGTAATAGTAAACCTTCTCGTCGGTCATTACATTCGGGTTCAGTTCAGGGTGCCATATTTCGATATACGGCGTGTAATTACTGGTAAGCTTATGCTTGAAGGTTTGCAGCAGATAGTCCAGTTCTTCTCCTATTCCATAAGCCGAACCTACGCCAAAATCGGTATCAAAAACAATTTCATTCCGGCGTATAAAGGCGGTAATGGCCGAATAGGTATAGTGAAAGTTGAAAATATCTACTTTCTTTTGGTCCGCAGGCCAGTTACGCATAATGTTCTTTCCGGTGGTTCTATCGTAAAGGCGGCCGTAAACTATGTCTGTTTCCCTATCTGATTCGAGGTACTTTAACGCTTTTTCTATGGTATCAGGATAGTACGTACAGTCGTCATCCGGAAATGTAACTATTGGCGCTTTAGCCATGGCAAGACCGGTGTTTTTGGCACGCGCAATTCCCTTTTCCGTTACCTTTTTATGGACGATATCAAGCCGCGCGGCGTACTTTTCTACCGCCGGAGCAAGATCGATCTTATCGTTCTGATCAACTATGATCACCTCAAAATCATCTGCCGGACAGCTTTGTACTGCGAGCGATGCCAGCAACTCCTCCAACTCTTTATAACGCCCGTAGGTGGGGACAATAAGACTTATTTTTTTACCCATTTTTAGTTAACTGCCGACTGCAACTCCATATCGTTGCCGGTATAAAAATTTACCTCTTCGTTTAAATAAGTTTTGTAGGCTTCCGAAAATAAATAACCTAATAACAACTGCCCCGGCAATGCGTACATGGCACCGTAATGTATAGCGCCTAAAACAAAAATTATAACCGGGATAAAGTTATACCGGTTTGTTTTAATGATAAACGAAACTATTGTGAAAACAAGCCCTATCAGCCCCGTACAAAATAACAGGTTTTCCCAGGCAAAATCGCTCCAGATAATTAGTTCACTCGGATCATTAAATTTCTGGCCGATGAGCCAGGTATACATACTGCCGCCAAACGCATCGATCATGTCCTGTATCTGCCCTATTTTAAAATCGTACAAAAAACCGATATAAACGCTGGAAATTTTCTCCAACCCCTCCGATGAACCGATATTCTGAACAAACAAAAGGAAATACAAAATAAAAATGCTCAGGCACGATAAAGCCGTACGAAATGCATTTTTGAACGGGTTTATTTTATAGATCAGGAACATCAGATACAGCATATACCCAACTCCTGAACCTAATAAAATAACAGCGAGCGTTGACACTGCGAACAATTTGTTGCTGATCTTAAGGCCTACCCGGCGCTTTATATTTTCTATACAGAAAAGCAGCATTACCAGCAGCGTACTCGAATTACTCGCATTGGTACCTATGCTGTACGGCCGCTGATAAAAGCCAAGTATCGCTGTTTTAAAAGTGTCGCCAATATCGTTTTTAGGATAGTTGGGCAGCAGTTTCGGCGAAATTACCGTATTAATGGCTATCGCTTCTACAATAACCATTACGCTTATCCAGAATAAAAGCTTCTCAAAATCTATTCTGAATTTCAGGTTATTCAGGAACAGGTAGAAAATAAAAAATCCAAAATAATACCGCAGCAGTATAACTGACGACGACATGCTCGACTGCATGCATTTACAAACAAACCATGTGCTTAAAACGGCGAACAACACAACATCCACCATTTTAAACTTAATGCGCGTAATATTGATGGCCAGGAATAGCAAGGCTACAATGTACGCAGGAATACCCGTGCCCAAATAAGGCAGAAAAAACATTCCGTACACAACAGCCCCCGTAATGTAGGGCTCATACGGACGTTTGTATGCTGAAATGCTATCTGATTCCGTTGATATCATTACGTTATTTAATGTTGCGCAATATACCGTATATCGATTTTAATTTAATGAGCGGGCTTCCCATCCTTAATGCTTTAAAGAAATGCGCCTTTGCCAAAGCTTTATCTGCGCTTAACGCATAAATGCGCCCAACCTGGTAGCTAAATGCTCCCCTTATCCTATCCGGTTCTCCTTTGCTCTTCGCTTTAGCTATATAGGGTTCATATAAAGCCTTAAATCTTTCAATTTGTTTGGAATCCGTTGAGGTGATATTATCGTCACCTAAACTGTAATAACCCAATACTTCGGGGATGTATTTTGTTCTTATATTTCTATTTTCACAGAGGCGGATCCAAAGGTCAAAATCTTCTACGGCTATCAACGCCCTGTCTTCACTGAAACCATTTACATCCTTCAGCAATGCCGTTCTTACCAGCACCGCCGAAGTGGGGATGGCATTTAGATTATACAACATATCGTGATAGGCATCGGCCTTTAACTGCCGTGATTTCACCCTGTTCACTATGTTGCCATCTTTAATAATCGAAAGGTCGTGGTAAAGTAGATCATAGTTACCCAGATCCATATCGGCAAAAAAAGCGATCTTATTTTCGGTAAAGCTGTCGTCCGAATCAACAAAAAACACCCATTCGGTTGTGGTGTTGTTAATGCCTATGTTACGAGGCCTGGCCGGTCCGCCCCAATTCTCCTCATAAAAATACCTGATGTTCAGGGCATCTTTATAACTTTCAAAAACTGCTTGGGTGTCATCTGTCGAACCATCATCGCACACGATCACTTCAAACGCTTTAAAAGTTTGCTGTGCCAGCGATTGGAGGCAGCGCTTTAAATTTGCAGCCCGGTTGTAGGTGGGAATAATTACGGTAAAAGCGTAAGCAGGTGCATTGTTAACCATAATTACGTTTTATTTGTTGAAGTGCTCATTCACATGCCTGAAAAAGCCAACACCTAAGTAGTAAACGTTAAGTTTTTCAAAGGTAAACGTCTTTTTTAATAAGCCGGCGAAACTTGACAACCAGGCGCCTTTATTTTCTAAAAAATACCAAAACCATATTGCTCCTGCTCCTGCCCTCATTGTTCGTTTTTCCGCGCCTTTCAGGTTGTACTTTTTAATATGCTTGTAAAATATCAGGTATATCTCCTCAATTTGCCGTGCTATTTTGGTTTTGCTGCGGATAGTAGTGGCATGCTGCCTGAAATTATTCAGCGGATCTGTTAAATAATAGAAATCTGTAAGCTCGGATAGCTCCAGCCAAAAGGCCCAATCGGCAGCTACAAGATAGTCTGCCGACAGCCCGCCGACCTTATCATAAAGGTCTTTTTTTAGAATAGCTGCGCTTAGATTAGGAATTACACAGGCAAAGGACAGGAAACCGCGCATTTCTTTACCACTGATGGCCGTATCCGAAGCACATTTGATCTTGAAGGCTTTTTCACGGCCGGCATAATCGGTTGAGTACGCATGGCCGGTTTCGTTAACCATGTTGCTTTTTGAATAAGCAACGCCAATACCAGGATTATCAAAGAAAGCCTTCATCAGCCGCTCGATCTGATCCGGCTCCGAAAAATCGTCACATTGGGCAAACATCAGGTATTCACCCTTTGCAAATGCAGCGCCGTAATTACTTGCCTTTACGTAACTACCCGTGTTTTTTTCGAGCAGGTGAAGGCTGATCTTTGGATTACCACGATAAGTTTCCAGGATGGCCTGACTGCCATCTGTCGAATTATCATCAACAATGATCAACTCGGTATTCGGATAGGTTTGTGTTATTAAGCTATCCAAAGCCTGTTTCAGGTATTCCTGGTGATTGTAGCTCGTAAATACGATACTTACCAACGGTAAATTACTGCCTTCCATTTATTTTAACAATCCCCGCTCCTTTAGTTCGGTTAGAGAAGTCTTATAATCGTCGGTATTTTGCGGAATATCGTTCTGTTCCAAAGCCCAGTCGATAAATTTATGCAGACCATCTTTGAAACTCCATCGAGGGTTAAAGCCCAGCGTTTGTTTAACCAGTCGCAGATCGGCAAAATTATGGCGGATATCGCCCTCGCGGAACGTACCCGAAATCACGATCTCTGAACTGCTCTTCACGTATGATACAATTTCTTGGGCAACGTCCAGCACAGTTGTTGCCACCCCGCTGCCTACATTAAGGATATGCTGGCCGCTCAAATCATCATCCAGACAACTAACAGTCGCATAAACCACATCGTCGATATAGACGAAGTCGCGGCTTTCCAGTCCGTCCTCAAACACGTTTATTTTTTCGTTCTGCAAGGCAAGCCGCAAAAATATGGAAAGAATGCCGGTGTAAGGATTCTTTAGCGACTGCCCCGGCCCGTAAACATTCTGGTAACGCAGCGCAAAACCGTTGATCTTCTTCAATCTTGCTGCCATTATAACCATCTGCTCCTGCACCTGTTTGGTAATGCCATAATATGATGAAGGGTGTATCTTCGATTCTTCGTCTGTAGCAACAACGGTCAGGTCGGCTTTCTGCGTCAGGGGATTTATCGCTTCAAAGGTTTCTTTTACACTTTCACAGGTGCGTGCTGCGGGATAAATATCACCATGAGTTTCAGAATGGTATTTGCCTTCGCCGTATATAGATCTTGAAGAAGCAACAATTATGGTTTTTATATGATGCTCTTCATTAACAATATAGTCGCAGAGCGTAGCGGTAGCCTGGATATTTACCTGGGTATATCTCGAAATATCGTACATCGACTGCCCGGTACCGGTTTCAGCAGCGTAATGAATTACGGCATCCTTACCTTTTAATGCCTCGTAAAAAGCCCCTTTATCTGCCACGTCGGCAACAATAAGTCTTACCCTGCCCTCAATATCGGGCGGCAATTGCTTTGATATTCCGTGTATCTGGGGATTAAAATTATCGAGAATGGTAATGTTATGACCAGCTTTTATCAACGATCTGGCAACGTTAGTACCAATAAACCCGGCACCGCCGGTAATTAATATTTCTTTCATTATGCATCTTAACCGATCGAAACCCATTGCTGAGTTTCAAAATCATATCTTTTTATCACACGCGCAGGACTACCTACCGCAACACTAAAATCGGGCACATCATGTGTAACCACTGAATTTGCTCCTACAACCGAATTTTTGCCGACGTTCGCGGCGATGATGCAAACGTTTTCACCAATCCATGCACCCTCTTTTATGGTGACCGGCCCTTTAAATTGTATGCCCTGCTGAATCACAGGGGTATCGACACGGGCAAAATTATGAATATTATCCGATATATATACTTTATTGGCTATCAACACATTATCCTCTATCACCACCGCACCTACCGATGCTATATGGCAAAAATCGCCTATGGCGCAATTCTCGCCAACGCTTAGCACCGGCTCCTTATCATCAATTTTTAATGCCAGCAGCCAGCCTCCTCTTTGCACTACCGTCCTGTTGCCGAGGCTGATGTATTTCTTCCCCTGCACACGTACCGATGGGTAAAGAACCGTCTTAAAAGCGAGTTTTTTATACAAGCCGCCAAAGCAAAAATAGTACAATATGAACCAGATTCGGTTTAGATAGTTTCTCATCCCGGTAAATTTTTAAATGCTTTGATACTATCGAAAGCACGATAATTCTGTTGTAACCAGTCCTCATCTTTATTCCACCATTCCGATTTCAACAACAATTCTATTTCAGCCTCAGTAAACCGCATTCTTATCACCTTTGCAGGCACACCACCAACAATGGAATAGGGTGCAACATCTTTGGCAACCACAGCCCCGGCGGCAATTACAGCACCTGTTCCAATTGAAAGGCCATCCAAAACTATGGCCTTTTCGCCTATCCATACGTCGTGGCCAACTGTTGTCTTTTTCGAGCTTTCCAGAAAAATGTCGGCGGCGCTGTATTTTTTTAACAGGGGCGTATTTCGCAGGTAAAATGCGGGATGCGTACTAACACCATCCAGTTTATGATTGCCCGGACCAATACTCACATCCGAAGCAATAGAGCAAAACTTGCCGACCGACGCATTAACAATCGTCGATCGTTTTTGGACGTAGGTATGAGATCCTAACGTCGAATTGATGACCTGAGCGCCGGTGAAAAGCACGTTAAAGTTACCTAATTCTGAGTTCAGCAAAACGGAGCCTTTGTAAAAACGACAATCCGGGTATCTCCTTTTGTTCTTCGCCAAACGCATCACATCCGAAAGGTAGGCCTTCAGGTCTTTAAATAAAATTGTGATAGCGTTCAGCATAAATCTCAGTTTGGTTTGGTAATGCCCGGCTTATTTAAAAGGTTGATGATAAAATCAGCATTTCTTTTGGTATTCCCACCATCCAAATATCCGATATATTTTTCCATAACTTCTTTTTGTTTAAAAAGTTCAAACCGTTCATCCCGGTCAAAAAAGCCTGTGATTGCTTTATCCAACTGTTCGCTGTTTATTGGTGTAACCAACTCGCTATCTCCATCAAAAGGTTTGTTGGATAATTGTGTATCCTTTTTGTAATATATTACCGGGATGCCTATACACGATGCCTCGAACAAAGTTTGCGAGTAGATGCTGATATACAGATCGGCCCGTTTAATAATATCTATGAAGCTTTGGTGCTGGATCAATTCCACGTCAAGCCCTGCAAAATATTCAGCCACAAAAGAGCGATACAAATGCATATACCCGTTGCCTCGTATCTTTAGTATAACTTTTATCGCCTTACCGTTGCTGATCTGTTTTTGTATATTGAACAAAATGTCATACAAAAAATCAAATTCAACGGCGAGGTATGAGTTGAGATCTACGGGGTTATATCCGGCGGTGCCCACAACTACAACAGGAGCATGATAATTTATATCTTTTTTATCGAGGCTTGCATAACTGTCCATTCTCGGGTCACCTAAAGCAATAGCAGCCGGGGAATTATTAAAATACTGCTCTCTGACCGATTCACTATAACAGTTTACAAAGTTGCTGTCTTTACCATCTTCGTAAAAGGGCAAGGTAAGCATTCCGTTAGCAATCATAAACACCGGCACATTATTAGCCTGGCAATATTTCATTAACAGGCGATTTTCAACCCACAGGTTAGTAATAGGCACCATCAGGTTCACCCTGTTTTTTTTAAACCATCTGCTAATGCTATCCGCCGCATCGACTGTTGAGGGCAACTTTTCGCGCAGTACATTTTCTATTATACCATACAGGTATCCGCTTATATTATAGCCGTCATATTTCCAAACGTATGATCTGTTCCGGATAAAATTATTTAGTAATGCGGCTGCGGTTTTGGCGCTGTTTTTATTTGTGCCGTAATGAATGCGCCGCTCACTCAGGATATGATCTAACCCCGAATAGTTATTGTAAACCAGTTGTATTCCCTTAACTTTGTGTAATTCAGCAATTACGCCTGTTGTGGGATAATAGCGATGAATATAAACAAACTTTTTTCCGCGGTTTATTACCGGGTCGAGGAATGTAAAAGTATGGTCGAAAAGATTAGCCAGTTTATTTTTAAGATCGCGTGTAAATGATTTTTTTTGTGTTTTTTCGGTCACCCATTCTAAAATAGGGAAAGAATAGGAAGGCTTAGCCTCTGCCTTCGCACTTATTTGAATAGTCTCAAATTGTACGGCTATTAAGCTTAAACTATCAATTATATACTTATTCTCCGTAGCGAGCAGCAATTTCTGATACTTTAAATACTTAATGGCTAAGACATTGAATAAGAAATGACAGAAATAATTAACCTCGTTAATGATATGCAACAAATGAGCATCGCCCATATCCAGGCCGTTATAATGCAAAAGGTCATTACCATCTTCGTCTTTAAACCAATTCCTTAAAAAGCGGTGCATCTCAAAGTTCAGGGGATTTAACACACTATTGCTTACCAGATGATCTAAAAATTCTACCTGGTACCCCGAATCTTCTAACTCCTTTTTAAGCCCGAAGTCGATACATAAAATCAAATCGGTGTTTTTATCGGCTCTAATTCCTTCCCACAAATTTCTGTTTTCAACTATAAAAATAGTTGAATAGGTCTTTTCGTAAAGCGCCGCGTTATTCAGTCTGATCATTAATAAATTAATAAAATCATAAAAACCATTAACTAAGCCGGCGTATTATTGTTTGCAGGCGCCGCTCCTTTGAGTTTCAACAAAAACGGCCCCACAATTTTATTTATACTTTCCTTAAATACAGTTGATGAAAAATAATATACAATAAAGGCAACGCTTACAATCACACCATTACAAACCAGGTAAATCAGCAAATTCACTTTGTCCTTTTGCAGAGGCAGATACGGCCCGATGAAATAAGCCGCAGCTGCAATTATACTAACCGGCAAAATAGCCGGCGATAAGAGTCGCCAGATAAACGACCAAAACTTAAGGTTCAATAGCCTGATTATGATAAGAATATAGGCTATTGCTACAATAGAAAATGACAGGAGCTTAAAATCAGCGAAGGCCTGCAGGCCAACGGTCTTAAATGTAAATGCAACGCCCAGCCAATATATTACCGGCAACAATGAATTGGTAAGGTAAAGCAGTTTTGCGCGTTCATAAGCCATCACCAATATACCTGCGGGCGAGGTAATGAAATTAAATATGAAACCTAAAACCAATATCTGAGCAATTGGCACCGATGCTGCGTATTGTGGCCCCACCCAGGTAAAAACAAAATTTTTGATTGTTATGGCAACGCTTAACACAGGAAAAACCACAAGAGGTAGGGTAATAACTAATATTCTTACAAAAAAGGATTTTAACCCATCGTGGTCTTTCAACCCGATATAATGATTGAATTTTGCCGTAAAGGGGCCGAAAATAATGCCAAAAATAGATCTGAAATATTCCATCAAGGTAAAACCTATAGCGTAGATGGCCAGGTAACTGGAGCCCAACGACTTAGAGATCACAAAGGGATCGAGTTCATAATATAATATCCAGCAAAGGGTAAGAAACAAGGAAACAAACGCCAGGCTTTTAGTCTTTTTGTATAATTGCCTGTCAAATCGCAACGACTTTGTAAACAATAGCATATCATAACCTAATTTGCTTTTTACTATCCAAAGGCCAATGGTCACGGCCGCCAGGCTGCATACCTGCGAGAATAGAAAATATGCTACGATGGGATAATTATTATGACTAAAAAAGAAGAAAGCCGATACAATCTTGACCGCGTTTGCCATGATCAATATCTTCTGAAAAACGTAATCCTGTAAGCGAACGGCAAATATGATCTGCAAAACACGCTGCAACATAAATACCGGCGCTGAGCCTGCCAGTATAAGCAACAAGTTTTTAGATATCTCCCTTTCGGTTTCGCTATGTAAATTTTTTATCAGCAGTTCTGGTTTAAATGAAATGTACAGTACGCTCAGTGCATAAACGCAAACAAAAAGCATAAAAATAAAGCCGGTGAAACCAATTATCCTGATCTCCTGCTTCAGATCTTTCTGCGCGTAGCTCTCGGCTGCAAATTTCATCCCTGCGCCAAGAAAACCGAAATCGGCATAAGCAAGGAAAATATTGGCCGAGCTTACCAGCGTGTAAATACCGTATAAAACAGGCTGAGAGGTAAGATAAGGCGTTACGATAAATACCGCGGCAAAATTGAACAGAAGCGAAACTAACTGCCAGAAATATATCTTTATAATATTTATCATCTTATCGAAGCCTTATTTCGGGCATATCCAGTTTGGTAAATAGCGAATTTTAAATGGTCTAAGGCTGCTTATTGTATACTTTTCACCACCCTTGCCGGGCTGCCGACCGCTACAGAATTTGGCGGTATGGATTTGGTAACGACCGATCCTGCGCCAATCACCGAGTTACGGCCTATGGTCACTCCCGGCAGCACTATCACATTTGCCCCCAACCAGCTCCCCTGCTCAATTTTTACTGCTGCCGGTGGGCAGTGCCCCTGGTCAATTATAGGTAAGGCCGGATTATTAAATTTATGGTTGTTAACATATATATGCACCCCGCTGCCTATCAAAACATCGTCTTCAATCACTATCGATGTTTCGGCACGGTTTACGGTTTCGCCAAAAAGCATGCTTTGCGGCCTGATAACCACGCGCCGGCCGATCTCAATCTGAGAACACCCTACGGCGTACGCACCTGCCCTGAAATCGGCATCATCGGCAAATTTTTTGAACTTGCTTTTGCACAAAGCCAGCATCTTTTTTTTATAATATAACCGCCAGTGTGTAAATGGCATATCCGGACCAATCCTATCAGCTTCCTTGTTATATTTTATCTTCTTAAACAGCTCAATTAATAACATAGCCAGGCTTTAATGCAGCTGCTGCAAAGCTTTTTTATTTCAAACAGCAGGCTGCGAAGATACATATATAAATTCAACACTGTTTTTTTGATATTAAATGGCCGTCCAGCCGCCATCTATGATCAGGTTTTGCCCGGTTATATATTTGGCTTCGTCTGACAGTAAAAACACAACCGATGGCGATATATCCTCCGGCAATCCCATGCGGCGCATCGGCACTTTCCTTACATAGTTATCTACAAAAACCTGGTTCTGATTGTCGAAAATACCGCCGGGCGATATCGCATTTACCCTCACATTTTTTGGCCCGAGGTAAGCAGCAAGGTACCGGGTAAAATTAATAAGCCCGCCTTTTATAGCGGCATAAGCGGCCGGCATGGTCATACTGGTGCCGTCATAAACTGTAAAATCGGGACCAACAACGCCGTAAATAGACGTCATATTAATGATGGAACCTGCTCCATTTTCGGCCATATATTTCGATACGGTTTGCGAAAACAGGAAATAGGTATTCAGCTGCCAGTCTACATTTTTCTGCCACGATGCATATTCAATGTTTTCGAACTTGTTGCCCCAGTCTGAGGTTCGCGGATAGGCATTGTTGACAAGCCCGTCGATACGACCGTATTTGTTTATGATCAGGTTAATAGCATCGGTTACCGAAGCCCTATCGGTTATATCGCACCTGAGCAATGACAGATCGGCGTTAGTATCGTGATTAATATCGATATTAATGCAGAACGCACCTTCGGCTAAAACAGCGGCAATAATATCACGGCCTAAAAGCCCGTTACCGCCGGTAACAACTATTATTTTGTCTTTTAACCTATTCATATTTCAACGTAATGTTTAAGGTTTTAACGGCCTCTGCAAAAGAGTTCATCGGTGCGCTGTTCGCGGCCCTGCAATCGATAAAATACCGCATCTGATTAATATAAGTGTCCATTATTTTAAAATCAGGCGCGCCGAATAGAAGTTCTCCGCTATCTGTCACCACGGTATTTTTAATAAGATCTATGGTCCACGTTTCCGAATCTAAAAGGATTTCTATCGTTCTTTGCGGTTTTCTCCGGTAGTAATTTAAAATAACCGATGCATTAAAACCGGGATATTCCAGCAAATAGTTGGCATAGTCTGCAGCGTCGATATTTAGTGACGACCTGTTGCTGATAAAGCCTTTAGAAGCTACAGGATGTCCGAATAACCAACAAGTATAATCCATTTCGTGAAACAGATCGAGATGAACACCGCCGCCCATTTCTTTATTGGCGCTATAAATGTTTTTATAATCTTTGCCGGGTCGCCACTCAGGGAGATAAGAGCCGCAATATACGTTAACCTCATTAATACGCTTGCCCCCAAGGTTCTTCTTTAAGAATTCTATACAAGGGTGAAAACGCAGGTTACAGGCGGTATAAGTTAAAAGGTGCTGCTGTGCAATTTTCTGTTTGATCCCGTCGGCCAGATCCAGGGTGTGCAAAGGGGGTTTCTCAATAAACAAAGGAACGTTCAGATCCAGCACTGAAAGTATCGTTTCAGCATGTAATTGCGTTGGATTGGATATGATGATGAAACCGGGCCGGGCAGAAAGCGTTTTAAGATCATAAACATTGGTAACACCATCCACATCGCCTCCTTCACCCGACCGCAGCGCAGAGATCGTTACGCCGGGGTCGACAGCCCTTAACGCTGCAATGTGTTTAGCTGCAATAGAACCCAGCCCAATGATCAGTACTTCCATATCGAAAAGTCTAACTTATTATTGGACAATAGAAAATCAAGGAACTCAAAATCGATAACATGATCCAGATCGAAGCACAGGTGCGGCATCAGGTAGATCAACGAACGCTGTGTAAATACCGTTTTTAACCCTTCGCTAAAAAACTGTCGTTTATAAAAATAAAAGGAAGCGTTCAGGTCATAAACCTTAGGTGCCGATTGCCGGGTCAATATTGCCCCCTCGCGTTTCACCAGATCGTAATAGCCATTTTCTTTTTGCTCCACCATGTTAAAATACGGATTTCGCGCGGCATTATTAACCGAAAAAAGATTCAACGCGTAATCGTCAGCCTTAAGCTGGTCAAATGCAGCTACCAGGTCGCCAAGCGTTCGCAGCGGCGACGTTACATCAAGATCGAGCAGGTAATCATATTGTTTGCCAATGGCGGCCTCCTGGTACAAAAGCAGGTCGTGAATGGTGTCTATTTTACCGGCGCTGTCCGTAGCCAAATGCGCAGGCCTTGTATAATTTGTTTCGACGCCGTATTTGGCTGCGACAGTCAATATCTCTGAATCGTCGGTCGACAAGGCTATGTCGGCATCGTATAATTTCGCGAACTCCTGCGCTACCTGAATGGTGTATGCTATCAACGGAACACCATTAAGCGGCTTTATATTCTTCCCGGGTATGCCTTTCGAGCCGCCTCTTGCGCAAATAGTAATTAATGTCTTCATCCTGTTAAAAATTCAGGTGCTTAATATCATCCTGCGCTTTTATGTAATCCTGATGTTTGCCAATATCGAGCCAGTAGCATAATAAAGGATAATGCACCAGGCTATTCCTGTTCTTCGCAATCACATGGTTCATCAGGTCGGTTGCGTCGAAAAAGGTATTCTCCTTTAACGCGCTTTTTAAAGCGAACTTTAAGAAATAGATCCCCCCGTTGGAGTAATAAGTATAGCTCGGCTTTTCTACAAACGACCGCACTTCATGGTTGTCTGTTTCCAGCACCGCGTAAGGCACATTCACCACGTAGGGAATACTTGCTACCGCCATTTCGGCATTGTGGCTTTGGTAATACTCAAAAAAATCCTCCAAATCAACGTTAGTCAGCAGGTCGGAATTCATTACCAGGATATCATCATAACCGATACTATCAATCAATGACAATGCACCAATGGTGCCCAGCGGCTCGTCTTCGGTGATATACTTTATTGATATACCTTTTGCAGAGCCATCACCAAAATGCTCCATTATCTTTTCCTTCAGGTATTTTACGCTGATGTAGATTTCAGTGATACCATAAGAGATCAGCCTGTCAACATTATGCTCAATAATCGGCTTATCACCAACTATCAGCATCGGTTTTGGCACAGCATCTGTAAAAGGTTTCAGCCTTTCGCCCTTTCCGCCTGCCATGATCAATGCGGCGACAGGCAGAACGCTTCGTGTTTTTTTCAGGTCGATCAGTTGCTTGATGCGCCCTTCGCCATCAAGCAGCGGAACCATTTCAAATCCTCTTTTTCGCAATGATTTGATGTTCTCCAGTTTATTTTCGTCTTCTTGTATAAATCTGAAGCTGCTGTTCATAAACTGTTTTACCGGCTGTGAGATCTCAAGGCCGTTTAACAGTCCCCGCCGAATATCTCCGTCAGTAAGTGAACCAACGATCTTATTATCGGCATCGACAATAAATAGCGTGCGGCTAATGTTACTCGATAATTTGTCTAATACGCGAAGCGCTGTCCGCGCTTCTTCGTCCTGTAATAATATATGTTCCGGTTGGTTAAACATTTATTTTAGTTCCTTTAATACGGCAATAATGCGCTCCGTCGCGCCGCCATTAAAATATATATTGCGATTACCAATGGCATCCGAACTTTCCACGCCATGCACGGCGTTTATGATTTCGTTGGCATTTATGGATGTATGAATAACGTTACTACCGGCGCTCCTGCCCTTCTGCCTGTCGCCAAGATTGATCACGTATTTGCCAAACGATGCAGCCTCGATAATACCGCTCGAGGTGTTTCCTAAAAGGAATGTACAATGTTTCATCGCCGAGAAATATCCCTTCGGGCCTAAATTCTCAACCAGAAACACCCGGTCTGAATTTTTAAAGGCAACTGTCAATGCCTTCCTGATAATGCTCCCGGCGGTGTCTGCGTTCGGCATGGTTATCAATACCTGGTAACCGTTAAGGCTTTGGATGGTTTTAACCAATTCACCAGCATAACGCTCATTACTTTCATAGTCGACCGTCTCAGGATGAAATGTGGTCAATATGGTTTTTTTCGAAAGATCGATACCCCATTGCTGCTTAAATTCTTCAATGCTAAGCAATTCGATATCTTTCAAATTATCAAGACTTAAAGCGCCGACGTAATGCACGTTGTAATTGCCGTCTGTCAATTGTTTCACTCTTTCGGCCGCATCTTCGGTGGCAGTGAAATGATATTTTGCAGCCAGCGCTATTGAATGCCTGAAAACATTATCAATAGCGCCAAGCGTGGTTTCGCCGCCATGCAAATGCGCAAACGGTATTTGGAAAGGCACACCCGCCATTACTGCCGAAAACATTTCATACCTGTCGCCGAGACAAAATACCAGGTCGAAATCATCAGTATGATCCCGCCAGAAATCGGCGAACTTGATTGTGGTCAGGCCCATCGCCGTTGCTATAGCTGCCGAAGAATCGGCCTGCAGCATGCTTTCTATTTTATATTTTACCTCGAAACCGGCAGCTTCGATCTGATCGATCGTATAACCATGATAAGGCGACAAGTGTGTACCAAAAGCGATTATTTCCAGCGCAAATGCATCATCAGCTTTCAGCCTTTTTAATAAAGGCAGGTAAATACCGAAATCGGCCCTCGAGCTCGTTAAAACGCCTATCCTCATTGTACCAGATCTTTAAATGACAGTTTATGACCAGCCGGTAGGCTATAAGCCAGTTTGCGCCCAATCAGCGACCGGAACTGCATGGGCGAAATACCATCGCCGGGCCGCAACATTTCCATGTCTTCTTCTTTAATCACATCCCCTGCTTTTTTATCGTTTTTCAAATGAACGCTCTTCCGGGCAATGGCAATATTTTTCGATTCGGAGCCCGTCGGTTCCTTTACCGAACTGCCTAAAGCTTTCTCGATATTACGAATGGCGGTCACCATACTTTTCAACTCAGCAGGTTCTAAAGATGCCGCGTGATCCGGACCGGGCAGCGTTTTATCTAACGTAAAGTGTTTTTCAATAACCGTGGCACCAAGGCTTACAGCGGCAATGGGCACTTCTATGCCGGGTGTATGGTCAGAATAACCAACCTCAACTCCAAACCGCTCTTTAATGGTATCCATGGCCCGCAGGTTTACATCGCCAAAAGGTGTCGGGTACTCCGTATTGCAATGCAGCACCGTTATTTTAGCATCCGATTTTCCCTTCAAGGCTGTAATAGCACCGTTTATCTCATCCATCGTGGCCATGCCGGTTGAGATAATGATCTCGCCAGCCATTCCGGCGAGTTTTTCCAGGTAGGGCAAGTTGGTTATTTCCCCAGATGGCACTTTAAAAAGCGTAAGTCCAATTTTTTTCAGAAAATCGAGACTCTCTAAATCGAAAGCAGTGGAGAAGAATTGAATATTTTTTTGTTTGCAGTAATCAAGCAGCAGGTAATGATCCGCTTCAGACAACTCCAGCTTTTGCAGCATTTCCAGCTGACTTTCTTTAGTGTTGCCGGTGTTGGTGTTCTGATAGTCGGCTTTCTGAGCGCTTTTGCTTACCAGTTTTTCGGCCTTAAAAGTCTGGAACTTCACATAATCTGCACCGGCATCTGCAGCGGCATCTATCAGCATTTTCGCCGCGTTGATGTCGCCATTATGGTTTACGCCGGCTTCCGCAATAATTATGGTCTTGCTCATGTTATCTTACTTTGGCGGGGTTACCGAATATGGTAACACCATCAGGTATATCACTTACAATTACCGAACCTGCACCTACTGTCACCCCCGCGCCTATAGTAGTCCCCTGCTTCACAACAGAATTTGCGCCGATAAACGTACCGGCTCCCACCTTTACATTTCCTGCAAGTACGGCTCCGGGGCCAATGTGGGCATAATCGCCCACCACACACTCGTGCTCAATAACACACGAAGTATTGCAGATCGCCGCTTTGCCTATGTTAGCCATGGCATTGATCACAGCACCGGCCATAACAACGGTAGCTTCACCTACTTTTACCGATGGCGATACAGTTGCCTTCGGATGAATTGCTACCGGGCAACTTATTTTATTTCTTTCTAAATTATCAAATATCCTTGCCCTTACCTGGTTATTGCCAATAGCAATATAAGCGTTATCGCCGGCTATCTTTGCAAAATCGGCTTCATCGTTGCCCGTGCCGTAATAGGTTAAGCTAAAAGGGTTCTTCTGTTTTTCTTCAGCATCAAAATATCCCGTCGCTATGATCCCGCTTGCAGCCAGCAGCTCCAATATCACATAAGCATGTCCTGAATAACCAAAAATAACTGCATTTTCACTCATAATCTTACACTGCTTGGTATATTAACTAACCTGTCGGCTATCCATTCGCTATTTATCAAATCTCCGCGCCGGGCGTTTTCAAACATTGGCAGGCGATGCATCAGTTCCCAAACGGGCCTGCTCATTACGCCATTGCTGTTCATATAGCTCAAAAACTCTTCTCGTTCTGTTTTATCGTTCAGCAATATAGCATTCAGCCAATAATTTGCTTGTGCATCGTGCAATTCGTTACAAAACTGAACATTCAGCTGCTGGAATTTTTGATGATAGATAGCTGCGAGCTCTCTTTTGTTTTGAACAAAAGTAGCCAATTGCTCCAATTGCGCACAGGCCAGGGCGGCATTTATATTGGGCATGCGGTAATTGTAGCCTACATTATCGTGCACAAATGCCCATGGATGAGCCACCTTCGCCTGCGTAGTTAAATGCTTGGCTTTTGTTGCCAGGGCTTCGTCATCAGTTATTAATGCTCCGCCCCCGCCGCTTGTTACGGTTTTATTGCCGTTGAAGCTGAACGTTCCGATTTTGCCGAAACGGCCGGTATGGATGCCTTTATAATAACTACCTAATGATTCGGCGGCATCTTCTACCAATGTGATATTCCATTCTTCACAAATTCCGGCAATTTCATCAATGCGGCAGGGCAGGCCAAAAGTATGCATAGGCACGCAGGCCTTTATGCGTTTGCCGGTAAGCTTGTTGTAAGTAAAACCATCCGGCCTCATCTCCGCGTTTTGCTGCAAATATTCACTGATCGCTTTGGGCGACAAACCGAGAGAATCCCGGTCGACATCCAGGAACAACGGTGAAGCGCCTATATAGCTTATGGCGTTGCAGGTGGCTATAAAAGTAAGGCTTTGTGAGATCACCTCATCCCCGCGTTCCACGCCGGCCAGTAATAAGCCCATGTGCAAAGCGCTGGTGCCGTTTACAATGGCGATAGCGTATTTGGCACCGGTAATCTCACACATCATTTCCTCAAACCTGTCTACATAAGCGCCAACAGATGAAACGAAGGTAGAATCGAGCGTATCCATTACATATTTGCGCTCATTACCTATAAAAAGCGGCGCATGTAAGGGGATAAAGTCCTGACCGGGAAATTGTGTTTTTATGAATTGAACAATATCTTCAAAGAGCGTTTGCATGCTAAATATTGTAGATGTCGGCTTTGTAGCGGCTTAGGTTATCTGCGTTTTTAAACCAGGCGATGGTCTCTGCAAGGCCTTCGGCAAGCGTATAAGATTGTTTCCAGCCGGTATGTTCCTGTATTTTTTTATTAGAGCCGAACAGCCTGAACACCTCCGATTTTTCAGGACGAATGCGTTGCTGATCGGTTATTATGCGTGCATTGGGATTGATCTGGTTAATGAGTTCCTGAGCAAGATCGCCAATCGAGATTTCTGATTGAGTGGCGATGTTGCAATCATGCCCGATCAGTGAATCTGATTTGGCGATCTCAATAAATCCTTTCGCTGTATCTTTAACAAACAGGAGATCACGGGTCGGGATGATATCGCCCAGCTTGATCTCTTCACTGCCGCTTAAAAGCTGCGTAATAATTGTTGGGATAACCGCCCGTGCCGACTGCCTCGGACCATAAGTATTAAACGGCCTGACGATAGTTAAGGGCAGATTAAAGCTGCGGTAAAACGACTCTGCAATACAATCGGCGCCTATTTTTGATGCTGAATAAGGCGATTGCGGCTGCCGTGCGTGGTTTTCATCGATGGGAATATACTGTGCAGTTCCGTAAACTTCAGATGTAGAGGTAACCAATACGCGTTCAACACCAAGATCCTTTGCCGCTTGTACAATGTTCAGCGTTCCCTTCACATTCGTATCGATATAAGAATCGGGCGAATGATAGCTGAATGGTATAGCGATCAGCGCCGCCAGGTGAAAGATCACATCTACCCCTTTTACCGCTTCGCGAACGCCGTTTGGGTCACGGATATCGCCGGCAAAAATTTCTATCCGGCTTAATAACTCTTTGGGAAACGAATCCAGCCATCCCCAGCTATTGAACGAATTATAATAAACAAAGGCTTTAACCCGGCAACCCTCATTCAGCAATTGCTCTACTAAATGACTGCCGATAAAACCATCGGCGCCGGTCACCAAAACCTTTTTCCCACTCAAACTACTCATGTCTAATTTAAAGAATCCCTTAACAATTTCTTCAACAGCAAATACAACACTGTGAAAAACCCAAAAACAAACCCGAATATCACAATGCCTTTCAACTTGCCGAATCGCTGTTTTTCAAGCGGAAGTATCGGCCGGTCTATTACCTGCACTAAAGGTGTTTCCCGTCTCAACGACATTTTCGACAGTTCCAGGTTCTTAACAAGCTCAGTTAAAATAGCCGTATTTGCCTGCACGTCAACTTGTTTTCGTAACGAAGGAACGCGGATGATCTGGAGCGAAGGGTTGGGATTGGGGTTTACATCGCTTGTTGCTGCAGCGCCTGTAATGGCGTTATTCAGCGCATTTCTTACAGAATCGGTTTGATGCTGCAGGATGGCCACGTTCCTTGCTGATTTTTTTGTTTTTGTTTCGATATAAAAATCAGATACGTTCTTCACCAGCATTTCGGTAAACATCTTTGAGAACATTTCATTCTCTGAGGTAACTTTTACTGTAATAATGCTCAGCTTCTTATCAACCTTATCAACCGATAAATTTGCCTTGGTAATAGTGGTATAAAATACTCCTAATACGCTATCTTGCTGTAACGTAAAATGAGAACGGTCGAGGTTTACCGGGTAATTGATATTTTTAAGATCGGGTTTCTTTTTATGAAACTCGGTAAAATCGATATAATACTGGGCAAGCGTTTGCTGCTTGTTGTTAACGGTTACCGGTACCAATAGGGTCTTCTCCACCATCGTACGCGATTTCATCAGCTCCTGCAAGTTATCGCCCGAAAAAGCACCGCCACCGCTGGCGCCGCCAAGATCGATACCGAACTGGCTTGCTAAACCGGCCGCAGCGCCAAGCCCTGTGCCGCCCGACTTATCGTCGTCAAGCGCAAAACTCAGTTCTGCAACATACATGGGTTTTTTTATAAGCGAATAGGTAACGCCCAGCGCCGATCCGATAAGCGTAAAAATCAGGATCGTTTTCCATTTGGAACGCAGGAATTTCTTTAATTCTATAAATCTCAGGATAACGTCTTTTAACGTTACTTCGTTTTTAATGTCTGTGCCTGGCTTGACCATCAATGCAATAATTTATTTATGCAAACTTAATATGCCAAGAATAATTGCCCCGAGTGATGCAAGTCCGGCTGTAAATCCTAATATCTCCTGGGCGGTATTTCCCTTAGGCTCGGGCTTTTTTGGTACATATATCTCGCTGCCCGGTTTTACCTTGGGGTGATTGTTAAAGAACAAAATTTTCGATGTTCCTTTAACCGTACCGTTAGGATATACTATATAAGCGCCACGCCTCAATGCGCGCGGTGAATATCCTCCCGCATTCAAAACATACTCCCTGAACGATTTGCCAGACTGATAAACTATAGCGCTCGGGTAAAGTACCTCGCCGTTAACCCTAACAGTTTGCTGCTGTTTCGGAACCCGTAAAACATCTTCGTTCTCTAAGATCAGGTCTTCGTCGCCACCGGGTTTTTGCAATATCTTTTTCAGGTCGATACCTATATAATTGTTACGCGGCTGCGGAGCCGTTGTATCTATTTTCGAGGTGGCAGCAAAATCGTTCTGCAAACGTTGCAGGTTAATCATGCGCTCCCTGTTCAGTTCAGCAGTATCGATCTTATTTTTGTCCACGCCCAATACTGCGGCGTTGTCACGTTTCAGGCTGCTGCCCTCAATATCTGCCGATTTAGTTAAACCTCCGGCGCGTGCTATAATGTCTGATATCTTTTCATTCTTTTTTTGTATGGTGTAGTATCCCGGATAAATAACCTCGCCCTCAACTTTTACCGTCTTTTGCACTTCGTAGCCAGGCAAGCTGTACACCGAAACAATATCATACGGCCTTAATGTGAAGTTGGCATTGGCTTCGCTCATATCTTTAAGGTCTTCGCTAACGTTTACCACAAATACCTGCGCTATTTTGCTGTCTAACCTGGTCGGGTCGTTGTCAAAAACCCGGCGGGATACTTCTATCCTTTTAGGGCTCGCTCCTTCGGTAAAACCACCTGCTTTGATAATCAGGTCAGCAACTTTAATACTGTCTGAAAAAGTGAAGTCGCCCGGATTTCGCACCTCTCCTTTTATCGTAACCTTGTACGGATCCCGAAGATCAAAAACCGATGAGATACTCACGCTGTCCTCCCTTTGAAGAGGGAAATCGGCACCGGGTTTGTTCAACACGTCTTTTATGTTGAAGGAGACCTGGTGGGTTGTATTATCAGGATTCAAGCGGGTAATACTACCGCGGCTGGTAAAGGCATCTTCTTTCAGGCCGCCGGCATTTTTAATCAGCTTTGCTATGGTAAGGCCTTTTTGCAATTCGTATTCACCCGGCCTGAACACGGCGCCGGTTATCTGCACCCTGTTTTCGTAACGATCCAGTATCTTTTCTACCGTAAATTTATCACCGCGCAGTGGTGTGTAATTTTTATAGTCGTTCTCAAAAACATCGGTAATTTTCCGCTGGTTATCGCTTACCTGGTCAACTTTAATACGGGCTGTATAGGCTTCGTCGGTAAAGCCGCCGCTAAAGTCGAGCACGTCCTGCAAAGTTTCACCGGGAAGGGTTTCAAATAGTGCGGGTATTTTCACCTCACCCTTCAGTTCAACCCTTATCTGATAGGTCGGTACGCGGATCACGTCCTGGTCCTGCAGCGAAATGTTGTCTTTCTGACTTCCCTTTACCAAAAAATCATACAAGTCGAGGTGACGTACTATACGGTTATTCCTTATCACCTCTATCCTTCTGAACGAACCCACGTCGTTAGGCCCCCCGGCTGCGTATAAGGCATTGAATACAGTTGCCAGTGATGGCAGCGTATAAGTTCCCGGCTTCACCAGCTGTCCCTGGAGTATAACCTTTATACTGCGAATGTTGCCCAGGCTCACTTTCACTTCGGTGCCGTGCCCAATGGTGTATTTATTGGCTGCAAGCTTATTTCTTATCGCCAATATAACATCTTCCATGGTTTTGCCGGCAACGTGCAACACGCCAACGCCGGGGATGTTAATATTCCCATCCGGAGAAACGTCAAGGTTCCAGTCGACAGATGAGTTTCCGTAAACGTTAATATTGATCTGATCGTCAGGTCCAACAATATAGTTTACGGGGGTTGCCAGCTTTAAATTGGGCTCAAAACTATTGGCAGCTGCATTTCTGAACAGGTCGGAGCCAAATATTTTCGGTTTCAGATCTATGAACAGATCGGCGTTTTTTGTGGTATCGACCGTATTATTACCGGTGGTATCCTTATAATTATAATTTCTGCGTGGCTGCTGCTTATTATTCTGATTATTGCCCTGACTATTGGTAGAGTCGGAAGGTGACTTTTTATTCAACCTGTTCTTGCTGCGAATCGTCTGGATCCTGGCCTGCAATTTTTGCACCTGTACGCCCGACATGCCCCTAAGTGTTGCCTGCTGAAGCAATTGATCATCCGTTAAACCGGCACTCTGGGCTTTCTGAAGTAGCTGGACGATCTGATCATCAGTCAGGTTATCGACGTTTATGCTCGAAATATTCTGTGGGAAGGTTTGGGCCGCTGCCGGTGTAATTACCCAAAGGCATAAAAAAACCGACAGTAGAAACAGGTAGATCTTGAAGTTCCTCATTATGTTATAAAAATCCCGACGTTATATATTTTTACTCAACTGTGATATGGCGTCAACAAATGTTCCCGCAATATTAAGCAAATTAAATTATTTTGCCCTTATATACGCCACCGTATCGTATTTCATGGCTGTAAAAATCCGGCGATAGTTATACACTTAAACAGGAATATTGTTTGGATATATCGCTGGCATGCACTTTAAACGGAGATTGAACCCGCAGCTGCTTTGCTTAAAAAATCCTGATAAGCCAGTTTTATACCTTCAGGGAGCTCAATGGTATGTTTCCAGCCTTTGCTGTGCAGCTTGGTTACGTCCATCAGTTTCCGGGGAGTTCCGTCGGGTTTGGAGGTATCAAATTTTATTTCGCCGTGGTAGCCAACAATGTCTTTAATAAGTAAAGCCAGGTCTTTAATAGAAATGTCCTCACCGGTGCCGATGTTCACAAATCCCTCCTCATTGTAATTCTCCATTAAATAGAAACAGGCTTCGGCAAGATCGTCCGCAAATAAAAACTCCCGTTTTGGCGAACCGGTCCCCCATATCGTTACATCGGGCACGCCACTTTCTCGTGCCTCATGGAAACGCCTTATTAACGCAGGCAACACGTGCGAGTTTTGAGGGTGATAATTATCGTTATAGCCATATAGGTTGGTAGGCATTACCGAAATAAAATTACAGCCATATTGTGAGCGATAAGCATCGCACATTTTTATGCCCGCAATTTTAGCTATGGCGTAAGGCTCGTTGGTTGGTTCCAGTAAGCCTGTCAACAGGTATTCTTCTTTTAGCGGCTGGGGCGCCATTTTAGGGTAGATACAGCTTGAGCCCAAAAACATTAGTTTTTTTACGCCATTCAAATAAGATTGATGGATAACGTTGTTTTGTATCTGCAGGTTATCGTACAAAAACTCAGCACGATAGGTATTATTAGCCACAATTCCACCAACCTTAGCAGCGGCTAAAAAAACGTAATCAGGTTTTTCCTGTTCAAAAAAATCAGCTACCTGCTGCTGGCTCCGCAAATCGAGGATATCCGAAGTGCGGGTTATGAAATTGCTAAAGCCTTCTTTCTGCAGTTTGCGATGAATAGCAGAACCTACCATCCCCCTGTGCCCGGCTATATATATTTTTGATGATCTGTCCATTGCTTAGTGGATTGGTTCATTGGTTCATTAGTTCATTGGTCTAAGTCGGATACATTAATCCAACCATCAGTCAATTGGACTATGCTACCAATGAACTATTGAACAAATAAACTAATGAACAATTTTACGCCTGCCCCATCGTTCCGCCAAAGTTCATTGGGAACGCCGGCTGATCGGGCTGAATTTTTATGCGGCCGTTGGCGGCTTCGTATTTTTCAATATTGTCTTCCAGCGCTGTTAGCAGCCGTTTGGCGTGTTCGGGAGTTATCAATATACGCGATTTCACTTTGGCTTTCGGCACTCCCGGCATCACTCGGATAAAATCGAGCACAAACTCTGCATTCGAGTGGGTAATGATGGCCAGGTTGGAATAGATACCTTCTGCTATCTCTTCAGAAAGCTCAATATTCAATTGATTATCGTTTTGTTCTTCCATTTTGTAAAAATAGCAAAGCCTTCCCATTTCGGGGAAGGCTTTGAGTGTTTTATTTTTTTTGTTAAGTGTTGATAGGGTTTGATTGAGTTAATTAAGTTATGGTAAGAAAACTTTTTCCTTTTCTAACCTAATCAACCATTCACCTAATCAACCTGATCAACTACGCCTCTACGTCTTCAGCTTTAGAAGCCATCAGGCGGTCAAACTCTTCCTGCGAACCTACACGGATATTTTCGTACTCGCGTAAACCGGTTCCCGAAGGAATCAGGTGGCCAACAATAACGTTTTCTTTCAGGCCAAGCATTAAGTCTTTCTTACCTGCAATTGCTGCTTCGTTCAGTACTTTGGTAGTTTCCTGGAACGATGCCGCCGAGATAAACGACTTGGTGCCTAACGATGCCCTGGTGATACCTTGCAGCATCGGGCTCGATGTAGCAGGGATAGCGTCCCTTACTTCAACCAGCTTCTGGTCACGGCGTTTCAGCATCGAGTTTTCGTCGCGCAGCTTACGCAGCGATACGATCTGTCCCGACTTCAGGGTAGTTGAATCGCCCGGATCGGTAACGACTTTCTTGTCGAAGATCTCGTCGTTTTCCACCATGAAATCCCAGCTATCAACAGCTTCGCGCTCTAAGAAACGGGTATCGCCCGCATCTTCGATGGCTACTTTCTGCATCATCTGGTGAACAATCACCTCGAAGTGCTTATCGTTAATTTTCACACCCTGTAAGCGGTAAACTTCCTGGATACCATTCACCAGGTACTCCTGCACTGCAGCAGGGCCTTTGATGGCAAGGATATCCGATGGAGAGATCGAACCGTCAGACAATGGCATACCGGCTTTCACAAAGTCGTTATCCTGTACCAGGATATGTTTAGACAATGGAACAAGGTATTTCTTCACCTGACCGTCTTTCGACTCGATGGTGATCTCGCGGTTACCGCGTTTTACACCACCTAAGGTTACCACACCGTCAATTTCGGTTACTACCGCAGGGTTCGATGGGTTACGTGCTTCGAACAACTCGGTTACACGTGGTAAACCACCTGTAATGTCTCGCGTTTTACCGGTCGAACGAGGGATCTTGGCAATAACCTGTCCTGTTTGTAATTTATCACCTTCGTCAACGGCAATGTGCGCGCCTACCGGGATGTTATAACCTTTAACCACGTTGCCTTTGTTGTCGGCTACCTGGATAACAGGGTTCTTCGTTTTATCTCTTGTATCGATAATTACCTTTTCGCGGTGACCGGTTTGCTCGTCAGATTCTTCACGGAAAGTAATGCCTTCCAATACTGCCTCAAATTTGGCAACACCTGCAAATTCAGATATAATTACCGCATTGTACGGATCCCATGAACAGATACGGTCGCCTTTGGTAATCTTGCTGCCATCCTTCACATACAGGTATGAACCGTATGGAATGTTGTTGGTAACAATCACTTTGTTGGTACCCGGCTCCAGGATACGGAACTCGCCCGAACGGCCTAATACTACGTCAACGGTGCCGTCTTCAGCAGTTTCATAAGCAACGGTACGTACGTTCTCAAACTCGATGATACCATCGTATTTAGCACTGATCTGTGACTCAGCAGCGATGTTCGACGCGGTACCACCCACGTGGAAGGTACGAAGTGTTAACTGTGTACCCGGCTCACCGATCGACTGTGCGGCAATTACACCTACAGCCTCGCCTTTCTGAACACGTTTACCGCTTGCAAGGTTACGGCCGTAGCACAATGCACAAACGCCGCGCTTGCTTTCGCAGGTCAATACCGACCGGATCTCGATACCTTCCAGCGGAGAGTTCTCGATCTTCTTGGCAATGTCCTCGTCAATATCCTGACCGGCTGAAACCAGCAGTTCGTTAGTGATAGGATCATGTACATCATATAATGAGGTACGGCCTAAAATACGCTCGTGCAATGGCTCAACAATGTCCTCGTTATCTTTCAGGGCAGTGGTAAAAATACCGCGCAGGGTACCGCAATCCACCTCGCCTACGATCATATCCTGGGCAACGTCATGTAAACGACGGGTCAGGTAACCGGCATCCGCAGTTTTTAACGCTGTATCCGCCAAACCTTTACGCGCACCGTGTGTAGAGATGAAGTACTCCAATACCGACAAACCTTCTTTAAAGTTCGAAAGGATCGGGTTCTCGATGATCTCACCGCCAGAGCCTGATTTCTGAGGTTTGGCCATCAAACCACGCATACCTGCCAACTGACGGATCTGCTCTTTAGAACCACGGGCACCTGAGTCGAGCATCATGTATACAGAGTTGAAGCCCTGGTTATCTGTCGACAGGATCTCCATCACATTCGCAGTTAAGCGGTTGTTGATACGGGTCCAGATATCGATGATCTGGTTGTAACGCTCGTTATTGGTAATGAAACCCATGTTGTAGTTACCCATTACCTCTTCAACTTGTTTAGAAGCTGTGTCGATCAGCGCAACTTTTTCAGCAGGGATATTGATGTCTTTCAGGTTGAACGACAAACCACCGCGGAATGCCATCTGGAAGCCTAATTCCTTAATATCGTCAAGGAACTGTGCCGCGCGGGCCATACCGGTAGTTTTTACAACCTCGCCGATGATATCACGAAGCGACTTCTTGGTCAGCAATTCGTTGATATAACCAACCTCTACAGGTACATGCTGATTAAACAACACGCGGCCTACAGTGGTATCGATAATTTTATTTACTATGCTGCCATCGCGCTCTTTAACATTGGCTTTCACCTTGATAAAGGCATGCAGGTCGAGTTTCTTCTCGTTATAAGCGATGATAACCTCTTCTGCAGAGTAGAAAGTTAAGCCTTCGCCTTTTACAACGCGGGTAGCATCTGTTTTACGGCCTTTGGTTATGTAGTATAAACCAAGCACCATGTCCTGCGATGGTACAGTAATCGGCGTACCGTTAGCAGGGTTCAAGATGTTATGCGATGCAAGCATCAATACCTGGGCTTCCAAAATTGCTGCGTTACCAAGCGGTACGTGAACAGCCATCTGGTCACCGTCAAAGTCGGCGTTGAACGCGGTACAGGTTAACGGGTGCAGCTGGATCGCTTTACCTTCAACCAGTTTAGGCTGGAATGCCTGGATACCTAACCTGTGCAGCGTAGGCGCACGGTTTAGCAATACAGGGTGGCCTTTCAGCACGTTTTCTAGGATATCCCAAACCAATGGGTCTTTACGGTCAACTATTTTCTTTGCAGATTTTACTGTTTTAACCACACCACGCTCAATCATTTTGCGGATGATAAACGGTTTAAACAGCTCGGCAGCCATATCTTTTGGTAAACCGCACTCATGCAGTTTCAGGTTAGGGCCTACAACAATTACCGAACGTGCAGAGTAGTCAACACGTTTA
Organism: Mucilaginibacter sp.; assembly: GCA_036569325.1. GTDB lineage: Bacteria > Bacteroidota > Bacteroidia > Sphingobacteriales > Sphingobacteriaceae > Mucilaginibacter. Next base: position 99,372 of record DATCQV010000025.1, read on the forward strand.
CCCAGCAAGTTTTGACGGAAACGGCCTTGTTTACCTTTCAGGATATCTGAAAGTGATTTCAGGGCACGGTTACCTTCAGTTTTTACTGCGTTAACCTTACGTGAGTTATCGAATAACGAATCCACAGCTTCCTGTAACATACGTTTTTCGTTACGTAAAATTACTTCCGGTGCTTTGATCTCGATCAAACGTTTCAAACGGTTGTTACGGATGATCACACGGCGGTAAAGGTCATTTAAGTCAGACGTTGCAAAACGGCCGCCTTCCAATGGCACTAACGGACGCAGTTCAGGCGGGATAACCGGAACGATCTTAACGATCATCCACTCAGGGTTATTTTCGATCCTTGATTTTGCATCACGGAAAGCTTCAACCACCTGTAAGCGTTTTAACGCTTCGTTTTTACGCTGCTGCGAAGTTTCGTTAGCAGCCTGGTGGCGTAAGCTGAATGAGAGGTCGTCAAGGTCAAGGCGTTTCAATAGCTCCTCTAATGCCTCAGCACCCATTTTAGCCACAAATTTCTGTGGGTCTTTATCGTCAAGATACTGGTTTTCTTTTGGAAGGGTATCCAATACGTCAAGGTATTCTTCTTCTGTCAGGAAATCCATTTTGTTGATTCCGTCAGCTTCTTTAATACCGGGCTGAATAACCACATATCTTTCGTAATAGATAATCAGGTCGAGCCTTTTGGTTGGTAAGCCCAGCAGGTAGCCAATTTTGTTTGGCAACGAGCGGAAATACCAGATGTGCGCAACAGGAACCACCAGGTTAATGTGGCCCATGCGCTCACGACGTACTTTCTTCTCGGTTACTTCAACACCGCAACGGTCGCAAACGATACCTTTATAACGGATACGTTTGTATTTACCGCAATGGCACTCGTAATCCTTAACCGGACCGAAAATACGCTCGCAGAATAAACCGTCACGCTCAGGCTTGTAGGTCCTGTAATTGATGGTTTCAGGTTTCAAAACTTCACCGCTCGAACGCTCAAGGATAGATTCCGGAGAAGCTAAACTGATGGTAATGGTGGTGAAATTACTCTTGATTTTATTATCCTTTTTGTAAGACATAGTCTCCTTGTTTTTAATGGTTGTTGAAAGGTTGAAACGTTGTAAAGTTTAAATGTTGTAAGGTTCAAAGGTTGCGATAACTTTACAACATTTAAACCTTACAACTTTACAACAACCTTTATTCTAACGTGATATCCAAACCTAAGCCGCGTAACTCGTGAACCAATACGTTGAATGATTCAGGAACAGACGGTGTTGGCAGGTTTTCGCCTTTAACAATGGCTTCGTATGTTTTGGCACGGCCAATAACGTCGTCAGATTTAACGGTCAATATTTCCTGCAGGATGTTCGATGCACCAAATGCTTCCAGTGCCCAAACCTCCATCTCACCAAAACGCTGACCACCGAACTGGGCTTTACCACCCAATGGCTGTTGTGTAATTAACGAGTATGGCCCTATTGAACGTGCGTGCATCTTATCGTCAACCATGTGGCCCAGTTTCAGCATGTAGATGATACCTACAGTTGTTTGCTGGTCAAAGCGGTCGCCGGTTAAGCCGTTGTACAGGTACGTACGGCCCGACTCAGGTAAGCCTGCTTTAGCAATCCACTCTTCCACTTCTTCGTGACTTGCACCGTCGAAGATCGGGGTTGCGAACTTAACGCCCAGTTCTTTACCAGCCCAGCCCAATACGGTTTCGTAGATCTGGCCCAGGTTCATACGTGAAGGTACACCCAGCGGGTTCAACACAATATCAACCGGTGTTCCGTCTTCTAAGAACGGCATATCCTCGTCGCGAACGATACGGGCTACGATACCTTTGTTACCGTGACGGCCCGCCATCTTATCACCCACTTTCAGCTTACGTTTCTTAGCGATGTAAACTTTAGCCATCTGAACGATACCTGATGGAAGTTCATCACCTACGCTGATCGCGAACTTATCGCGGCGGTAAGCACCCAGTTCTTCGTTCAACTTGATGTTGTAGTTGTGCAGAAGGATCTTGATCTGGTCGTTCTTATCGTCGTCAGTAGTCCATTTGGTTGGGTTGATGTTTTCGTAGTTCAGCTCAACCAGGATCTTTTGGGTGAATTTCACACCTTTTGGCACGTGAAGCTCTTTATAAACATTGTAAACACCTTGTGATGTTTTACCGTTCACGATCTCGAATAACTTTTCGATCAAAGTATTCTTCAGATCTTTTATTGCCTTTTCGTGCTTGGTATCCAGTTTCTCTAACTGTGCTTTTTCTTCTGCTTTAGAAGTTTTCTTGGCACGGGAGAACAATTTGGTATCGATAACCACACCCGCAATTGATGGTGGCGTCTTCAGAGAAGCGTCTTTTACGTCGCCTGCCTTATCGCCAAAGATCGCGCGTAACAGTTTTTCTTCCGGTGAAGGGTCAGATTCACCTTTTGGAGTGATCTTACCGATCAGGATGTCGCCTTCCTTAACCTCAGCGCCTACACGGATGATACCGTCTTCGTCAAGGTCTTTAGTAGCTTCTTCTGATACGTTCGGGATATCAGGTGTCAATTCTTCCTCACCACGTTTAGTGTCACGAACTTCAAGCTCGAATTCCTCTACGTGAAGCGAAGTAAAGATATCCTGCGATACCACACGCTCAGAAATCACGATCGCATCCTCGAAGTTATAACCCTGCCAAGGCATGAACGCCACTTTCAGGTTACGTCCCAAGGCCAGCTCACCATTTTGTGTTGCATATCCTTCGCAAAGCACTTCACCTTTAGTTACCCTTTGGCCCTTCTTAACGATAGGCTTCAGGTTCATGGTAGTGCTCTGGTTAGTTTTCTTGAACTTAGTTAAGCGGTAGCTTTTCGAGTCACCATCGAAAGAGATCAAACGATCCAATTCGTTACGGTCGTATTTAATACGGATCTCGTTAGCATCAACATATTCAACCACACCATCGCCTTCGGCGTTGATCAGCGTACGTGAATCTTTTGCTACACGGCCTTCCAAACCTGTACCTACTATCGGCGCTTCAGGGCGCAAAAGTGGCACGGCCTGGCGCTGCATGTTCGAACCCATCAGGGCACGGTTAGCGTCATCATGCTCTAAGAACGGGATCAAAGAAGCCGCAATAGAAGTGATCTGGTTTGGCGCGATGTCCATCAGATCCAGTCTTTCCGGCTCGATGATCGGGAAGTCACCTTCGAAACGTGCTTTCACTTTCGGAGTAGCAAATTCACCTTTATCGTCATATACCGCATTAGCCTGGCCGATAGTTTTACCGTCCTCGTCCTCTGCAGATAAGTAAATAACATCCTCGTCAACCTGTACCTTACCTTCAACCACACGTTTGTATGGGGTTTCTATAAAGCCTAAGTTGTTGATCTTCGCATGAACGCAAAGAGAAGAGATCAGACCGATGTTCGGACCTTCCGGAGTTTCGATGGTACACAGACGACCGTAGTGGGTGTAGTGTACGTCACGAACCTCGAAACCGGCACGCTCACGTGACAGACCGCCCGGCCCCAGGGCTGACAGACGACGCTTGTGCGTGATCTCTGCCAGTGGGTTGGTTTGGTCCATGAACTGCGATAGCTGGTTGGTACCGAAGAATGAGTTGATAACAGACGACAGCGTACGTGCGTTGATCAGGTCGGTTGGTGTGAACACCTCGTTGTCACGAATGTTCATACGCTCACGGATGGTACGGGCCATACGTGCCAAACCAACACCAAACTGAGCATAAAGCTGCTCGCCCACGGTACGTACACGACGGTTAGACAAGTGATCGATATCATCCACCTCAGCTTTTGAGTTGATTAATTTGATCAGGTATTTAACAATCGCAATGATGTCCTGTTTGGTTAAAACTTTGGTCTCATCGCTGGTTGTAAGCTTCAGCTTACGGTTAATGCGGTAACGGCCTACGTCGCCAAGGTCATATCTCTTGTCAGAGAAGAACAAACGATCGATGATACCACGGGCAGTTTCCTCATCAGGTGGTTCAGCGTTACGTAACTGACGGTAGATGTGCTCAACCGCCTCTTTCTCCGAGTTCGAAGTATCTTTTTGTAAAGTATTGTATATAATAGTATAATCGCCGCTGGTAGCTGCATCTTCCTTGTTCAGGATGATGGTTTTCACGCCTGCGTCGATGATCATATCGATATGATCGTCTTCCAGTACGGTTTCGCGTTCCAGGATGATCTCGTTACGGTCGATAGAAACAACTTCACCGGTATCTTCGTCAACAAAGTCTTCAACCCATTTCTTCAATACCCTTGCAGCAAGTTTGCGGCCAATGAATTTCTTCAGGCCCGATTTGCTTACTTTCACCTCGTCGGCCAATTCGAACAACTCCAGGATGTCTTTATCAGAGTCGTAACCAATAGCGCGCAGCAAAGTGGTAACCGGGAATTTCTTCTTACGGTCGATGTATGCATACATCACGTTGTTAACGTCGGTAGCAAACTCAATCCATGAACCTTTGAAAGGGATCACACGGGCCGAGTAAAGCTTGGTTCCGTTGGTGTGGCGGCTTTGGCCAAAGAACACACCAGGTGAGCGGTGCAGCTGTGATACGATAACACGCTCGGCGCCATTGATCACAAAGGTGCCTTTAGGTGTCATGTAAGGGATAGTTCCCAGGTACACATCCTGTACAATGGTCTCAAAATCCTCATGCTCTTCATCGTTACATGAAAGGCGAAGCTTGGCTTTTAAAGGTACACTGTAAGTTAATCCGCGCTCAATACATTCCTGTATATCGTACCGCGGCGGATCAATAAAGTAATCAAGAAACTCTAATACGAAGATGTTTCTTGAATCGGAGATAGGAAAGTTTTCGGCAAACACCTTAAACAATCCCTCTTTGTAGCGATTGTCTGAAGTTGTTTCCAACTGAAAAAATTCCTGGAAAGATTGCAACTGAACATCCAGAAAATCGGGATAATCCAAAACCTTCCGGCTTGTCGCAAAATTTACTCTTTGATTATTTTGGTTTGCCAAGGGAATAAAATTTTAGTTTAATAATAAACTTGTAGATGTGAGATTTGAATTTGTTAGACAGGAGAAGGATATTTTGATTAACTTACTGAAAACGAACTATTCAGGGAAAATCTGATATCTCAAATCTCGGCTCTCTTATCTAAGCTATATAAACAGCAATAGACCCCGACCAAAATGGTCGGAGTCTCTATGCTATATCCGGTATGGGTTAACTTATTTAACCTCAACTACAGCTCCGGCTTCTTCTAATTGTTTTTTCAAAGATTCAGCTTCTTCTTTAGTTACGCCAGTTTTCACTTCTTTAGGTGCACCGTCAACTAAGTCTTTAGCTTCTTTCAAGCCAAGGCCGGTAAGGTCTTTTACTAATTTAACAACTGCTAATTTTGCGCCACCAGCTTCTTTCAGGATAACGTCAAATGCAGTTTGCTCAGCAGCAGCAGGAGCAGCATCGCCACCGTCGCCAGCAGCAGGAGCAGCAACAGCAACAGCTGCAGCAGCAGGCTCAATGCCATACTCGTCTTTTAATATTTGAGCTAATTCGTTTACTTCTTTTACTGTTAAGTTTACCAACTGTTCAGCAAACGCTTTTAAATCCGCCATTTTATTTTAAATTTTTACTTTTAATACTTTGTTTTTTGATAATATCCGAAACTTCAGGGCGTCCGGTTAACCTCTTTCTTGTAATGTTTTTACAACGCCGGCCAGAATGTTGCCGCCTGATTGAAGGGCAGAAACAACGTTCTTTGCAGGTGATTGTAACAAGCCAATAATTTCGCCAATAAGCTGCTCTTTCGATTTAAGCTTGGTAAGCGTGTCTAACTGGTTGTCGCCGATAAATACTGCAGAATCAATATAAGCAGCTTTAAGGATTGGTTTTTCGCCGGTTTTTCTCAGTTGTTTGATCAGCTTTGCCGGGGCAGTGCTTGATTTCGAGAAAAGAATAGACGACGAGCCTTTCAGCACATCATAAATAGGCGAAAAGTCACCACCGGCAGCTTCCATAGCTTTTTTGATCAAGCTGTTTTTTGCTACCTGCATCGCAATATCTGCCTCAAAGCATTTGCGACGGATGTTGTTAACCTTTTCAACTGTCAAATTTGAGGTATCGGTAATATAGAAATTACCATACTCTTTCATCTGCTCAGTAAGGGCGATCACTAATTCGTGTTTTTCTTCTTTAGTCATGACTTAGATCCCCGCTACTGTTTTAGTTTCAACTTCGATTCCAGGAGACATTGTTGAAGAGATGTGAATACTCTTGAAATATGTTCCTTTTGCTGCCGAAGGTTTTAATTTTGAAATGGTTTGTAATACTTCCAAAGCATTTTCATAAATCTTATCGGCAGGGAAAGATACCTTTCCTATTGAGGCATGAATGATACCGGTTTTGTCAACCTTGAAATCGATCTTACCACCTTTAACCTCGGTTACAGCTTTACCAACTTCTGTGGTTACCGTTCCCGATTTAGGGTTTGGCATCAGGTTACGCGGACCGAGAATACGACCCAAACGACCTACCTTAGCCATAACGCTTGGCATAGTTATGATAATATCAACATCAGTCCATCCACCTTCAATTTTGGCTATATAATCATCCAAACCTACGTAATCTGCACCGGCATCTTTAGCTTCCTGCTCCTTATCTGGAGTGCAAAGCACCAATACACGTACAGTTTTACCGGTTCCATGAGGCAATGTAGCTATACCGCGCACCATTTGATTGGCTTTACGCGGATCTACACCTAAACGAACATCTATATCAACTGATGAATCGAATTTGGTAGTGGTTATATCCTTTACCAACGACGACGCATCCTGTAATGAATACGCTTTGTTTGCCTCAATTTTGGACTGGGCCACTTTTTGATTTTTTGTTAATCTTGCCACTGTCTTTAAACTGATTTTTGTTTTTATTTCGAATTTCGGATGTTCGGTTTCGGATTTTACTCCCCTTCTATCTCTTGTTCGAAACGTTAATGATCGGTTTTCTTTTCTTCAATTCGAAATTGAACATCCGAAATCCGAAATTAATTGTTAGTTCCAGGGAGCCGTACCTGATACGGTTATTCCCATACTGCGGGCAGTTCCTGCCACCATTTTCATGGCTGATTCTACTGTAAATGCATTCAAATCAGTCATTTTATCTTTGGCAATCGCCTCAACCTGACCCCAGTTCACGCTGCCAACTTTTTTACGGTTGGGTTCAGCCGAACCGCTTTTAAGGCCGGTTGCCTCCAACAGCTGAATAGCCACAGGAGGTGTTTTGATGATAAAATCGAATGACTTGTCGACATAAACAGTAATTACTACCGGTAACACTTTACCAGGTTTGTCCTGGGTACGTGCATTGAATTGCTTGCAAAACTCCATGATATTCACACCCTTTGCACCCAATGCAGGGCCAATAGGAGGTGATGGATTCGCAGCGCCACCCTTTACCTGCAGCTTTACCATCGCACCGACTTCTTTTGCCATTTTTACTTGTTTAAATTATAACTCAATGTTAGTAAGTGGAAGCTAAGTAACATTTAAGATCTTAATGATATCGGATTTCGGATGTTCCATTTCGGATTTTGTCCTATCCCGCTATCTAATATTTTTATTTTCAATATTTCAAATCCGAAATCGTAACTCCGAAATCCGAAATTCTACTACTCTTTCTCTACCTGCATATAATTCAATTCAAGCGGCGTACGGCGCCCGAATATCTTTACCATTACCTTCAGCTTTTTCTTTTCCTCGTTCACCTCTTCTATCACGCCGCTGAAACCGTTGAAAGGCCCGTCCATTACTTTTACGCCTTCGCCTATATAATAAGGTACGCTCATGGTTTCACCCTGTGCGCTCATTTCGTCAACCTTACCTAAAATACGGTTAACTTCGGCCTGGCGAAGCGGGATAGCGTTTCCGGCTTTATCACCTAAGAAACCTATAACGCTATTGATGTTTTTGATAATGTGCTCAATTTCGGCATCAAGCTGGGCCTCCATCAATACGTAACCAGGAAAAAAATTGCGCTCTTTTGCAATTTTCTTTCCATCACGCATCTGGTAGTATTTTTCTGTAGGGATCAATACCTGCGGAACAAGGTGCCCAATACCTAAGCGATTAATTTCGGCATCAATATATTGCTTTACTTTTTTTTCTTTTCCGCTTATGGCTCGCACCACATACCATTTTAACTGATCACTCATCGTTCTCTATAAAATTTTAAGTTAGTGAAGTATAGAATTGCTCGAGCAAAAAGTGTATGCTCTGATCCATTACCAGGATGATCAACGCAATAATAAGCGCTGCCACCAAAACAAGAATAGAGCTGTTTTGCAACTCTCTCCAGGTTGGCCAGGTAACTTTCTGGGTCAACTCAATGTACGACTCTTTTATATACTCAGATACTGATGCCATTCTATTTCACTCTGTTTATGCACGGGAACAAGGATTCGAACCCTGATCAAAGGTTTTGGAGACCTCTATTCTACCATTGAACTATTCCCGTGTATGTGTTAAATCCTTAAAGGACCTTTATTTTATTAACAAAGTACTTAGCCAAGCGGCTAAGTACTTTGCTTAAATTAACCTTACCTTTTTAGTCCCTTTTCAGGAACAATTGGCAGGCTTATTTTAAAATTTCAGTTACCTGACCTGCACCTACGGTACGACCACCTTCACGGATAGCGAAACGTAAGCCTTTTTCCATTGCGATAGCGTTGATCAGCTTTACAGTGATGGTAACGTTATCACCTGGCATAACCATTTCTACTCCTGGTTCCAATGAGATCTCACCGGTAACGTCAGTTGTACGGAAATAGAATTGAGGACGGTATTTGTTGAAGAATGGAGTGTGACGGCCACCTTCTGCTTTTGATAATACGTAAACTTCTGCTTTGAAATCGGTGTGAGGAGTTACTGAACCTGGTTTGCAAATAACCATACCACGACGGATATCGGTTTTCTCAATACCACGTAACAATAAACCTACGTTGTCACCAGCTTCACCACGGTCAAGGATCTTACGGAACATCTCAACACCAGTTACGGTTGATTTCAAGTTCTCAGCACCCATACCCAGGATGTCAACAGGCTCACCAGAGTTGATCACACCACGCTCGATACGACCGGTTGCTACAGTACCACGACCAGTGATCGAGAATACGTCCTCAACAGGCATCAGGAATGGAAGATCAGTCAGACGTGGAGGAATTGGAATGTAGCTATCTACAGCATCCATTAACTCCATGATTTTTTCAACCCATTTCGGATCGTTGTTCAGGCCACCAAGAGCCGAACCTTGAATTACAGGAATATCGTCGCCAGGGAATTCGTAGAATGATAATAATTCACGAACTTCCATTTCAACAAGTTCTAACAGTTCCGGATCATCAACCATGTCAACTTTGTTCATGAAAACAACAAGTGCAGGTACACCTACCTGACGTGCTAACAGGATGTGTTCGCGGGTTTGTGGCATCGGACCGTCAGTAGCAGCAACAACGATGATTGCACCGTCCATCTGAGCAGCACCGGTAACCATGTTTTTCACATAGTCAGCGTGACCTGGACAGTCAACGTGTGCATAGTGACGGTTAGCGGTTGAGTACTCAACGTGAGCTGTATTGATGGTAATACCACGCTCTTTTTCTTCAGGAGCTGAGTCAATTGAATCGAATGAACGAGCTTCTGATAAACCTTTGTCAGCTAATACTTTAGTAATTGCTGCGGTAAGGGTTGTTTTACCGTGGTCAACGTGACCGATTGTACCGATGTTTAAGTGCGGCTTACTGCGGTCAAACTTTTCTTTTGCCATGATTATATCTAATTATTGTAGGTTAATTTATACTTTAAAATCTATTATACTTAAATAATATTGAGCCAACAATGGGATTTGAACCCATGACCTCTTCCTTACCAAGGAAGTGCTCTACCCCTGAGCTACGTCGGCTGATGTTTCAGTTTGCAGTTTTCAGCTATCAGTTTGCAGTTATTTCTTGACTGCCTACCGCTAACCGCCTGCTGCTCGCCTTAACGAGCGGAAGACGAGGTTCGAACTCGCGACCTATAGCTTGGAAGGCTATCGCTCTACCAACTGAGCTACTTCCGCTTTTTTAGTTATTGAATTAATGAATTGCCGAATTATCGATTTGGTTATTCAATAATTCAACAACTCACGCCTTCAACAATTAAAATGTGGGGAGAGAAGGATTCGAACCTTCGTAGCCGAAGCAACGGATTTACAGTCCGTCCCATTTGACCGCTCTGGTATCTCCCCAAGCTAATTATTGAATTGTTGAATTAGTGATTGAGTGAATTAATTCAGTAAATCAATAATTCAGTCATTCAACAATTAAACTGAGCCTCCTATCGGGATCGAACCAATGACCTACTGATTACAAGTCAGTCGCTCTACCAGCTGAGCTAAGGAGGCTTAAATTGTTAACCGTTTTTTGTTATACAACTATGAAGCTGCGCAACTATACCGGCTATTTAACAAGGCTGTATTTTTATTTTAAAGAACCTTCCCTTTTTAACCGGGAGAGCCGTGTTGCAGACCTCTCCGAAAGGGATTGCAAATTTACACATTTTTAATGCTGAACAAAATTTATTTTCTAAAAAAAAATCGGCGGGCTGAAACCCACCGATTTACAATTTATTTTTATGTTTTTTCTACTTAAAATTCGTCGCTTTCGGCAAGCAAAACTGCTTTTTTTACCGACTCGGCTGCCGCTGTTTTCTTCTGTTTGTGTTTTTCAATCTGCTTTCTAAGGCTTTCAATTGCCAGGTCGGTGGCTTCTTCAAAACTTTTGCACTGTTCTTTGGCAAAAATCTGGTTACCCGGCAGCATCAGTTTAATCTCCGTTATTTTGTTTGCTTCGTCTTCAACGTTTTCCAGTTTTAAATACACTTCGCCGCTAATAATATGGTCATAAAAGGTATCAAGCTTATCGGCCTTCTTCTGGATAAAATCCAATAATTTTCTGTCGGCATTAAAACGAATAGATTGCACTGTGATTTTCATGATTCCTCCTTTTTAATTTACGCTTTTGGATGCGCTTGTTTATATATAGATTTTAATCGCTCAACTGAGTTGTGCGTGTACACCTGGGTTGCACTAAGGTTGGCATGGCCCAGAAGTTCTTTAATGGCATTGAGATCGGCGCCGCGATTTAACAGGCTGGTAGCAAAAGTGTGGCGCAGCACGTGCGGACTTTTCTTGTTTTGGGTTGATATGTACGACAAATATTTCTGCACTATCAAATAAATGAGCTTGGGATATGCTTGTGCTCCTTTGTCTGTAACGATTAACGTTAAGGAATTGTTACCCGAAAAATCCTGATTTTTCTTTAGTTGCTGGTACTCAGCTATTAATAATTTCAGCTCGTGATTAATGGGGATAATGCGCTCCTTGTTACGTTTTCCTAAAACCTTAACGGTGCCTTCGTACACATTAATATCAGTATCTTTAACGCCAAGCAGTTCCGAAAGGCGCATGCCGGTTCCGAACAGCATTTCAACCACCAGCTTATCACGCAGGCCTTTAAAACCGGTTCCGAATACCTCATTGTCATCAAGCATTTGCGATAGCTTCGCATCTTCTACAACTACCGGTAAATTCTTAGGGATTTTGGGGGTATTGATCTTTGATGAGGGGTTAACCTCGATGACGCCTTCCTGCAATAAAAACTTAAAGTATTTGCGCAGTGTGGCTATTTTGCGGTTGATGGAACGCGCAATTATTTCGTGGTTCATCATTTCCACCATCCAGTTGCGGATGTGGTGATGCGTAATTTGTGACGGATGTGTTATTTCGGGCGGAGGGGGCGGCGTTTTTTTTTCAGGGTTGTTCAGAAAGGCCATGAACTGGTCAATATCTGATTGATAGGCTGATACAGTATGAGGAGAGTATCGTTTTTCGAACTGAATATACCGGATAAAACGCTCTGTAAACATAAAAACTACTTGTACACCTCAATAAATGAATGTACAAATAGTTTTTTATATTGATCAGAAAATCTGAAAATTCTTTTGACGGAATTAAACAGTGGTTTCTAAGTTCATATTTTGTTTGTAGATGGCATGTTTCACCTCGTGACGACGGGTAACAGATTTTTTCTCAAATGCCTGGCGACTGCGAAGCTCTCTTAAAACACCAGTTTTTTCGAATTTCTTCTTGAAGCGTTTCAATGCTTTATCTAATGATTCGCCGTCTTTTACGTTGATAATGATCATAATCCTAAATACCTCCTTTCGTGGGATGGCAAAGGTAAGTAATTAGTTTTGAATATGAAAGGGGATTTTGGAAATTAGTGGGTTAGTTGGATTAAGTTGATTCAGTGAGTGGTTTTAGTTCTTATGTTATTAAGCCTTTTAGCTCGCAAAACAATAAGCACATCCGTGTTCCTGCGCGCGGCCTACCGCCCATATACCGGAGGGCACTACCTGTACGCCCGGCAGCAAGCCATCTATCCACTCCTTTTTCACAGTTGCCGCGTCCTGATTTGTCTGTCCGGCTATGGTAGCACTTAGTGCGGTAAGGGCTACATCGCAAACGCAAAACATAACGCCGCTGGCCTGCAGTTCATCAATGCCGATATGAATTTCGCCAATTCCAGGGCCTTTATAAGTGCCCGGCTTTGGCTGCCAGAACGGGTTGTGTACCGCGCGAGCATTGGTAGCCATGTCGTCAATCTTAAAAAATTCTCCAAATTTGTATTTTTCCCAAAGCTGGTTCCCCATAGCATAAGCTGCCGCGCTATGGCGTAAAACTACCACCACGCTGCACTCTTCGGCAGGGGTACCGGTTTTGCCGTTGGTCATCAAAAATATTCTTGGCCACGCGAAAGGAAATATACCGTGAGGTTCGGTAACGTCAAACATCATTCTGTGTTTGCCTTTTATTTTCTTAAACCATTCGTCGGCATCAGAGGCATCACCGCCAGAAAAACCGGCGGCCGCTAATGCGCTTACTGGTTTAGCGAAAATGCCGGCGCTCAATGCCGCTGCACCGGTAAGAAATTGTCTTAAAAATCCACGGCGTTGATTTACTCCAGGCTCAGTTTTGTTCATGATGGTGAATGTTTAGTTTAAAGTTAGGTATTGAATTTACGTACCTAAATATAAAGATTTTATAAAATACAACATACTTGTTAAAAAGTAAAAATCTGCCTGAACAAAAATGGGCAACCATTATTGGCCGCCCATCTTAAATCTTTAAAGAATTGTGTCGCAATTATTTTGCAGCTTTCCTTGCAGGGGCTAAAGGAGCAATAAGCACAACTAATAATGCAACAACTTCTAATACAACTACCATGACTTTAATTTTTTGATGATGTGAATAATATATAAACGGTTGAAGATTTCTGCTTTCCTGTAATTGCCGTTGATCCTCCAATCAAGGCTGACAACTCCAGGGCGACCATAATTTTCCGCAGCGAGAGCGACACAAAACATGCCACAACTGAAAATCAGGTTTTTAGCGTAAAAAATGCGAAATTTGAAATCTATATTATTTTGTTTTTTATTTAAAAATTCGGCTCAATTTCAAATTATCGATCATTTTTCATGTTTTAAGCGGTAAAAAATCGGTTTAGAAAAACAATTTATTCCCATTTCATTGATTTTGCAATTATTTATACTGTCAAGGGCTACAATTATTGCAAAAAACTCGAAACGTAAATGAGTGTAAAAATGACGCCAGCTTTTTTATTAAGAGAGAAAAAAAAACATTCTCAGAGAAATAGACATAAAAAGATAAATCCCGCCAAACGGCAGGATCTATTTCAAAAACATAGCTGAAAAAATGTTTTTGTCAATTTGTCAGCGGGCATGACAATGGCTTAAAACACTGATCAGAAGCACGTTATATGACATGACAAAACCCTGACAAAGTTGCAATCCGGGGCGTTTGGACCAAAGGTTACTTCAGAACTTCTCTGCTGATGACGATTTTTTGGATCTCTGACGTCCCCTCGCCTATTGTACAGAGTTTGGCATCGCGGTAATATTTCTCTACCGGGAAGTCTTTAGTATAGCCGTAGCCGCCGAAGATCTGCACAGCCTCGGTTGCCGCACGTACAGCCACCTCCGATGCATAGTATTTAGCCATAGCCGATTGTTTGGTTACCGGTAAGTTCCTGTTTTTCAAATCGGCGGCCTGCATCACCAGCAATTCTGCTGCCTCTATTTCGGTGGCCATGTCGGCCAGTTTGAAAGAAATGCCCTGGAAATTGCTGATGGTTTGTCCGAACTGTTTGCGTTCTTTTGAATACGCTACGGCCGCATCAAAGGCACCTTTGGCAATACCTAACGACAATGCCGCAATGGAAATGCGGCCACCGTCCAACACCTTCATGGCTTGTTTAAAGCCTTCGCCTTCGGCACCGAGCAGATTTTCTTTCGGCACGCGGCAGTTGTCGAAGATCAGTTCGGTGGTTTCAGAAGCCCGCATGCCCAACTTATTTTCTTTTTTTCCGTGGGTAAAACCAACTGTTCCTTTTTCAATAACCAATGCCGAGATACCTTTTGAATCACCCTTCTCCCCTGTCCGCACCATCACTACGGCTACATTGCTCGATTTACCGTGAGTGATCCAATTCTTCGAACCGTTCACAATATAATAGTCACCATCAAAAACGGCCGTGGTGTTCATGCCCATGGCATCAGAGCCGGTATTGGCCTCGGTAAGGCCCCAGGCGCCCAGCCATTCGGCGGTAGCAAGTTTGGGCAGCCAGCGTTGCTTTTGTTCTTCATTAGCAAATGCAAGAATATGCCCGGTGCAAAGCGAATTATGCGCAGCAATTGACAAACCGATCGAGCCGCAAACCCGCGCTATCTCGCTTATTACCGTTACGTATTCAAAATATCCGAAGCCCGAACCGCCGTACTGTTCCGGTACAAATACGCCCATCATACCGAGTTCGCCCAATTGTTTGAACAGTTCAAGAGGAAAATGCTGTGCCTCGTCCCATTCCATTACATGTGGACGGATATGTTTTTCGGCGAAATCGCGGGCCATTTCGCCCACCATTTTTTGATTGTCATTGAAAGAGAAATCGTATCCGGCGGTAGGTTCGGTCAGTAAAGAATCCATGCGTTATAATTGGTTTACAACAAAGTAACGCAATATTTTAGGTTTTGGATTGATATTGAACCACCCGGCGGGAGACGGTTTGGGTATATGGTATGAATTGTAGGTTTAGGTATGATATAAGGATTTCTATCCCAACGATAAATAAAAATATTTTATGGATTCGTAGAGACGCGATGCATCGCGTCTCCTTTAGGACATTCCGAAAACACATAGACACCAAACAGATATAGTGATTTCTATTCATTAAGAGACGCGATGCATCGCGTCTCTGCGTGTTCTTATTTATAGAATTTGTCTTTTTGCCAATTGGCTGGATTCTCATTAATATATTGTGCAATCTTTAAATAATCTTCATTTGTATTCCGGGATATCCGCCGAAGACGCGACGCATCGCGTTTCTACAATTTCACCGAAGTAGCATTCGCGGTTCGCCGTACAAATGGTAACAAAGTACATAGCATTATCGCCATAGTCCTAAGTTTGTAACCTGGCTGAAGGTATTCTGAATTTATTCCTATATAAATCGGGCATTCTCTAATAGTCCGCCAGCACCACCACCTTATCACAAATCGGCGTCAACCTTTCCTTTCCTTCTAAAAAACCTAATTCAACCAGAAAAGAAAAACCGGCTACTACGCCGCCCATTTCCTGGATCAGTTCGCTCGCGGCGAGAGCGGTACCACCGGTGGCCAGCAGATCATCATGGAGCAAAATATGCTGACCGGGTTCAAACGCATCGGTATGCAGTTCGATCACGGCTGTTCCATATTCCAGCTTATAAGCCTTTTGCTTAATGGTAAACGGCAATTTGCCGGCCTTGCGCACAGGTACGAAGGGCACGCCGAGTTTGGTGGCCAGCGTCAGTCCAAATAAAAAGCCGCGACTTTCAATACCGGCTATCGCATCGATGCGGATACCCCGTAGCTTTTCGACAAAAGCATCTATCACATTCCCGCAAAGTTTCGGGTCTTTCAGTATTGGAGTAATATCTTTAAAGATGATACCCGGCTTTGGGAAATCTGGAATATCGCGAATGGCGGCTTTGATTTGGTCTGCTATCATTTGAAACTTAAATATGGTTCAATTTTACGTAAAAGTGCGTCGTCAAGCAACACGATACTCTTCATATCAGCGATAGAGGTGTAATTGCCGTGTTGGTTCCGGTATTCTATAATGGCGTTTACCTGCTTGTAATTGAGGTAAGGGAACAATCGCAATTGAGCGAAAGAGATCGTGTTAATAGGTATTTTTTTGATGATGGAAGGATTTACAGATACCTGCTGTTTGATCTCGTCGTACTTCAACGAATCTATCCCAAAAACATCTTTCAGCTGTTCTTTATGAATAAAACCTCCTAACCGGTTGCGGTAGCGGATGATGCGAACTGCAAAGGCAGAACCAATCCCCTCAACCTTGGTTAAGCCGGTTGAATCGGCTGTATTGAGTTCAATTACTTTTCCGGCAGGCGGTTTTTCGTAGCGATAAGCTGAACTGTTTGAAATTACGATATAAGGCTCCAGTTTATGATAATCACCGGCCGTGAGCCCATAAATTTTCTTCAAATCCTCTTTCTTATAAAAATGACCGCCTTTTGATAGATAGTGATTAATGACTGTTGCCTGCTTTGCACTCAACCCTAATTGCTGCCATTGGGCCTGGGTTAAGTTGTTGGGATCGAACGGAAACATGGATACCGGCACGGGCTTTTGGACAGGCTTGGGAATCTCCGCATCAGGATCGAAACCCGTATTGCCGCCTGCTTTGTTAAGCTGGGCAACGGCTTTATCGAAATCTTTAAGGTTTATTGTATTATCTTTGTGGAACCATTGATAAACGTAAGGCGCTGCCAATACCAATGCAATTAAAACAACAAGTATTACCAATCCGTTCCATTCTTTTTTTGTGACCGACAGGTAATTCTTGATCCGCGTTTTCATTTTGTTTATCGGGTTAAAATAAATAATTTTTCAGGATATTTATTCAGCCCGTTACAGGGTTTATTTTATAAGTATGAAGGTAATCACCACAGAAGAGTTCGCCAAAGCCACCAAGCTTGATAAGCTGCGGATGCCCGGCCTGGCGGCTATATTGATGGAATTGATGAAGATTAACCAGGTGAACGAACTGTTTGCCCAGGCGCAGCCCAAACAAGGCCCCGAATTTGTAGACGCTATACTGGAAGGCTGCGGAATAGATATCGAGTTTGACGAAGCCGATTTAAAGAATATCCCTAAAACCGGCAGCTTTGTTGCCATTGCCAATCACCCTTACGGCGGTATCGAGGGCATGGTGTTGCTGAAGATGCTTTGTATGGTAAGGCCGGATGCCAAACTGATGGCCAATTTTCTGCTAAAGAAGATCCCTAATCTTGCCGATTATTTTATTGCCGTAAACCCGTTTGAAAATGTAGAGCATTCATCAAGCATCAGCGGACTAAAGAACACGCTCGAATTATTGCAAAATGGTACGCCAATCGGCATTTTCCCGGCAGGCGAGGTATCTACGTTCAAGGTTGATAAGAAAGAAGTGACCGACAGGCTATGGCACCCGGTGGTTGGTAAAATCATCGCCAAAGCCAAAGTGCCGGTAGTACCTATCTATTTCCATGGTAATAACGGTTTATTGTTTAACCTGTTGAGCCTTATCCACCCTACCCTGCGCACAGCTAAACTGCCTTCGGAGCTATTTAATAAACATGGGCATACCATAAAGCTGCGGATAGGTAAGCCGATCAATGTAGAAGAAATTCCGGATTACACCAATACTTCGAAATTGTTGAGTTATCTGCGCGCGCGTACCTATGCATTGGGAACAGGCCTTGAAAACGAGAAACGCTTATTCAACCCGCGGAATCTGTTCAAAATAAAAAAGCAGCCAGCCGAGATAGCCCCCGAAATAGCTTCTGCTATTCTTGAAAAAGAAATCGAGCCGCTGCGCGATGATTACCGCATCTGGACCGAGAAAAATTACGAGGTGTATATTGCACCTACAACGCTTATCCCGAATACTATTCGCGAGATAGGCCGTTTACGGGAACTGACCTTCCGCGAAATTGGCGAAGGAACGAACAAAGCACTCGACCTTGACGAATATGATATTTATTATCATCACCTGTTTATTTGGGACATCGAAGCTAAAATGCTGGTAGGCGCTTATCGTATCGGTCTTGGTGACGAGATTTTTTACAGTATTGGTAAGAAAGGCTTCTATGTTTCGGAACTATTCAAAATCAAGGCGCAATTTACGCCGGTACTGAAGAAGAGCATAGAATTAGGCCGTTCATGGATCCGGAAGGAATACCAGCAAAAGCCATTGCCGCTGTTCCTGCTCTGGAAAGGCATTTTAAAATATCTGATCGATAATCCGCGTTACCGTTACCTTATCGGACCGGTAAGTATCAGTAACTCCTTCTCTAATTTCTCCAAATCGCTCATAGTTGATTATATCAACCGCAATCATTTCGATGAGGAAATGGCGCAGTATGTAAAGCCACGTAAAAAATTCAAGGTTGATCTGGGTTCGATAGATACTGACCTGTTAATGTCGCACGCCGATACCTTTAAAGGGCTTGATAACCTGATCTCGGAAGTGGAAACGCGCAGTTTGAAAGTGCCTGTATTATTGCGTCAGTATATCGGTTTGAATGCTAAGATCATCTGCTTTAACATCGATCCTAAGTTTGCTGATTGCCTGGATGGATTCCTTGTATTGGATTTGGAGAAAGTTCCGCAGGATATTTTGGATAAATTGGGGAAAAATTTGTAGCTGAGGAAGAACCAAGAGTCAAGAATCAAGAGCCAAGATAAAAAAAGTCATGCCGAATTATTCGGCATCTTACAGGACAGGTCGCGAAGCGGCGCCTTCACTAACTTTGTCATTGCGAGGAACGAAGCAATCTCGTCGCCAATGCATTAGCGCTAATGCATAAACGCAGTGTATTAGTGCTAATGCAAAAACGGTAATAAATGCGAGGAGATTGCTTCGTTCCTCGCAATGACAATAAAGGAAACAGTCATGCCGAATTTATTGGGCTTTCCTCTTCGGAAACAAAAAATGCAGTACCCATACCGGCGAAATCAATATAAATTTCAGCCATTCATTAAAAGAGGGTTTTTGGCCTTTGATTTTAAGAGAGGAAAACTGTAACGCAGCCCCGATGATAAAAGCAGCCAAGCTTACCAGCCATAACGCCGGTCCACCGGTTTTGTGCGCTGAATCTATTACCATTACGCCGTAACTTAGCGCAAACAGAATAAAAAACACGCCGAACGACAAACCCGGGAATTTTTTGTAATAGTAATAAACGGCCGCCGCTATTAAAAACGACGCCCAATTGAAAAAGCCATTATAAATTCCTAAGAATTTCAGATAGGGAAACGGGATGCTCCAGGCCAGGCCCAGTAATCCGAAAATGATCAATAACACAGCCGCCCAATGAATGATCTTTTGCAACGCTGTCTGATAGTTTTCAGAATATTTGGAGAAAGGGTTTGCCGTA
This sequence comes from Mucilaginibacter sp., assembly GCA_036569325.1. Taxonomy (GTDB): domain Bacteria; phylum Bacteroidota; class Bacteroidia; order Sphingobacteriales; family Sphingobacteriaceae; genus Mucilaginibacter. The sequence continues at coordinate 118,949 of DATCQV010000025.1, forward strand.
TCGCTGATTGCAATCGTTTTAGCCTGATTGGGTTTTTTGGTGTTTGTGCTGCTCAATTGAAAAAATCTGACAGGTTTTGTCATTTCGAACGATAATGGGAAACCTTAGCCAACTTACATAACGAATTATGCCTATCGGTTAAGGTTTCTCCCCGCCCTCGTCGAAATGACATGGAGGAATTTATTTTTATTTCGCAAACGCTACCGAGCGGGTTTCCCTGATCACGGTAACTTTGATCTGACCCGGATAGGTCATTTCGGTTTGTATGCGATTTGATATATCGGCTGCCAACACTTCTGACTGTGCATCACTGATCTTCTCGCTTTCCACCACCACGCGCAGTTCGCGGCCAGCCTGGATAGCGAATGTTTTCTCTACGCCAGGATATGAAAGCGCCAGTTCTTCCAGCTCTTTCAAACGCTTGATGTAGCTTTCTACTACCTCGCGGCGTGCACCCGGACGGGCACCTGATATAGCATCACAAACCTGTATGATCGGCGATAACATAGAGGTCATTTCGATCTCGTCGTGGTGAGCGCCGATAGCATTGCAAACCTCAGGATGCTCTTTATACTTTTCAGCCAGTTGCATACCCAAAATAGCGTGAGGTAATTCAGGGTTATCATCGGGCACCTTACCTATATCGTGCAATAAGCCTGCGCGTTTAGCCAGTTTTACGTTCAGACCCAATTCAGCAGCCATGGTAGCACAGAAATTAGCCACCTCGCGCGAGTGCTGCAACAGGTTCTGCCCGTACGACGACCGGTAACGCATCCTGCCCACCATACGGATCAGCTCCGGATGGAGACCGTTGATACCTAAGTCGATCACGGTGCGCTCGCCTATTTCTACAATTTCTTCTTCTATCTGTTTCTTGGTTTTAGCAACCACCTCCTCGATACGGGCCGGGTGGATACGACCGTCGGTTACCAAACGGTGCATGGCTAAACGGGCAATCTCGCGGCGTACCGGGTCGAAGCCGGAAAGGATGATAGCTTCAGGCGTATCGTCAACAATGATCTCGATGCCGGTAGCCGCTTCCAGCGCGCGGATGTTACGACCTTCACGACCGATGATACGGCCTTTAATTTCGTCGTTCTCGATATTAAAGATAGATACGGTATTCTCAATCGCAGCCTCTGTAGCTGTACGCTGAATAGTTTGAATAACGATCTTTTTAGCTTCTTTGGTAGCGGTCAGCTTGGCTTCGTCAACAATATCCTTGATTTGAGCCATGGCTTTACTGCGGGCTTCTTCGCGCAGGTTATCAACCAACTGATTTTTGGCATCCTCGGCTGATAAGCCGGCAATGGTTTCCAGTTGTTGTACGTGAGAATTTTTCAGCACTTCTACTTCTTCCTGTTTTTTGGTAACGATCTCCGTTTGACGTTCAAGGTTCTTACGCACGTTATCCAGTTCGTTTTCTTTGCGGTTCTGGTTTTCCAGACGCTGATTTAACGACTGCTCTTTTTGCCTGATGCCGTTCTCGCGCTGGTTAATGGCGTTGTTTTTCTCGTTGATCTGCTGTTCGTGCTCGGCTTTCAATTGCAGGAAACGCTCTTTTGCTTCCAGCAATTTGTTCTTTTTCAATATCTCAGCATCGTTTTCAGCGTCTTTTAAGATCTTCTTAACTTTATTTTGAGCTGCTGCTTCCTGATCCTTAAAAAGCTTCTTTAGTAAGAAGCGGCCTATCACAAATCCCGGTAGGCCCCCTATCAACACACCGATGATAAGGTATAATAGTGTATTACTCATGTTATATAATTGGTATAAAAAAACCGCAACTAATATTTAAGATTCATGTATTTAAAACTTCTTTCAGGATTTCCGAATCATGGGTTACCGTTAAACGTGCACGAGTAACGCATTCCTCTTAGACCCGTTCATATTGAAGCGTTAAGTTTTTAATAGTGAAACTTAAAATTTAACTGCGGTTAAATCTTAATTGCTCTGTAATATGTAAAGAACGTTTATTGCTTTGAAAAAAATTCTGATAACAAATGATCCAACTGATAAACCTTGTCCGTTACCTCGGTATCTTCCGTGGTTACCTTCATATCTGCCTTTAATGATGACGTTGCGTAATGCAATACACACATCGACAGCAGATCCTGTTTATCCCTCACTGCATAATTTTCCTGATATTCCTTTATCCGGTCGTTAATTAGCTTTGCCGCCCTGCGTATTATTTCTTCCTCTTCCATGTTTACCCGTAATGGATAAACTCTGTCAGCAATATTTATTTTTATTGAGATTTCTCCCATTTGAGCTTTTCACTTTTGTATTATTTCTTCAATAATACAATACACTTATCTATTTCCTGCACAAATTCGTTAATTTTTTGCTTTATGTCAAGACTTTTTTCATTTGTTTCCGCAAACGACTTGGCCATTTTAAGTGCGCGGAGCTTTTCATCAAGGTCTTTTGTCTTGTTTCTGCTCGCCTCCAAAGCCACCGAAAGCGACTGACTTTCCAGTTTCAAAAGGTCGTTTTCCTCCTGCAAAGCAGCACAAAGCTCAATTAAGCGCTCCGTTCTTTCTACAATCGTATTTAATTGCTCTGCTAAGGACATTGTTAATTATTGAATTAGTGATTTGTTGAATTAGTGATTGAATTAATTACCTATGTTTTAAAGGGTGAATATATTAATTAATATTTAAAACACAATAAAAGTTAAGTGGATTATTTTGAATGAGTTAGGTAGCTTGGTTAATGAGTTAGATTAAGTGAGTGGTTGATTAAGACGCCCCCCTATCAACTCAGTCAACCTAATCTAACCCAATCAACTACTTACGAATCTCCGCTCCGGCCTCCTTGGTTAGGTTATAGATCAGTTTTTGCATGATGCTGTCTATCGCCTTATCAGTCAATGTTTTTTCTATGTCCTGTAAAATAAAGCTTAGGGCATAAGATTTTTTACCTGCGGGAAGTTTGTCGCCTTCGTAAACGTCGAACACATTCACATCCTGCAGCAGTTTGCGCTCTGTTCTAAGGGCAATTTGTTTAAGTTGACCGAATGTAACCTGCTTATCTATCAGCATAGACAGGTCGCGGCGAACGGCAGGATATTTGGAAATATCCTGGAATACGATCTTGTTTTTACGCACGGCAGCCAGTACCAGGTCGAAATTAAAATCGGCACAGAAAACTTCTTTGTCAACATCTGCTTTCTTTAATGCCTCCGGCGATACCTTACCGAATTTAACCAGTTGTTTGCCATTGCGCATGTATTGCATGCCCCAGCTTAGCTTTTTACAGGTCGATTCTTCGAGAGTAAGGTCTTTGATATTCAGTTTCCCGATGATGCCATCAACAATAGCTTTCAGGTTATAGAATGACACGGTTTTTGCCTTTTGGTTCCATTGCTCTGGTTTATCCACGCCGGAAAGGAACAGGGCAAAACGCTGCGTTTCGGTATACTTTTCATCCTTGTAGCCATAAACCTTTCCGAACTCATATAATTTCAGGTCGGCATTTTTTCGGTTCTGGTTATAGGCGATAGCTTCCAAACCCGAATAAACCAATGTTTGACGCATTACATCAAGGTCGCTGCTTAACGGGTTCAGGATCTTAACCGCAGTATCAAGGTCAGACGAATAAGCCGATTTGGTCAGCGAGTTCGACATGATCTCATTAAAACCGTTGGCCGAAAGCATATCCGAGATCAGATTTTGAACGGTATCTTTTTCAGGCCGGTTCGATGTATTTAACGATGCCCTGATCTGGGTCGGGATCTCGATATTATTATAACCGTAGATCCGCAGGATCTCTTCTACCACATCAACCTCACGGATAATATCAACACGATAAGGCGGAACTTTTAAGGAAAGTCCCTCTCCTGTTTCACCCACGATTTCGATATCCAGCGCGACAAGGATCGCTTTGATCTCGCCATGCGGAATTTCCTTACCAATTAGTCGGTGGATATTTTTATAGGTAACCTCGATAGCAAATGGAGCAACCGGGTTTGGATAATGATCTGATATTTCTGACGAGATCACTCCACCGGCTATTTCCTGTATCAATAAGGCCGCGCGTTTCAACGCAAAAACGGTCATATTCGGATCGGTACCACGTTCAAAACGGAACGATGCATCGGTTTTCAGGCCATGGCGTTTCGAGGTTTTGCGAACCGAAACAGCATTAAAATAAGCGCTTTCGAGGAAAATATTTTTGGTTGACGCTTTCACGCCTGAATTGATCCCGCCGAATACACCGGCAATACACATCGGCTCTTCTGCATCGCCGATCATCAGATCGTCGGCAGAAAGCTTGCGTTCAACATCATCCAGCGTTTTAAAGATGGTGCCTTCGGCATAATTTTTTACCAATACGGTATTTCCCTTGATGGCATCGGCGTCGAAAGCATGCAGTGGCTGGCCAAGATCGTGCAGCACATAGTTAGTGGCATCCACAATGTTATTGATGGCACGGATACCGATCACTGCAAGCCGTTCCTTCAACCATTGCGGCGATTCCTTCACCTCAACACCCGATATGGTCACACCAGAATAACGCGGACTTGCCGCTTCGTTCTCTACCACAACTTTTACCGTACGGTTGGTATTATCAACCTTGAATGCCGAAACGTCCGGTCTTTTTACCGGGATCTTTAAAAAGGCGGCAATATCCCGCGCCGTACCCAAGTGCGAGGTCGCGTCCGCACGATTCGGCGTGAGGCCGATCTCGTACATGTAATCATCGTTCAGTTTAAAATAATCCTTAGCCGGGCTGCCTACAACAGCATCGGCGTCGAGTACCATAATGCCGGCATGATCGGTTCCCAATCCTACCTCATCCTCAGCGCAGATCATTCCCTCAGATACTTCGCCACGTATCTTTGATTTATTTATTTTGAAAGGCTCCCCAACAGTAGGATAAATAGTAGTGCCAACGGTAGCTACCACCACTTTTTGACCCGCAGCCACATTGTTCGCGCCGCAAACAATTTGCAAATCCTCTGCGCCCCCAACATCAACCTTGGTTACATGGAGGTGATCGGAATTAGCGTGATCAACACATTCCTTTACATAACCAATTATCAATCCTTCCAGTCCGCCAGGGATGGCCTGCACTTTTTCAAGGCTTTCCACTTCAAGACCGGTGCCTGTTAATATGGTCGATATTTCTTCGGGAGTTTTATCGGTATCAATAAATTCTTTGAGCCAATTATACGATATCTTCATTATAGCGAAATGATAATCGGCAAAGATAGGATTTAGTCCGAAAGACGGGAAGTCGGAAAGTCCAAAAGTGAGAAAAAGGATTTAGTCCGAAAGACGGGTCGGAAAGTCTGTAAGCAGAAAACGAGAAAACATGGAGCAAAATCAAACTTTGTCATCCTTCGCTATCGCTCAGGATGACAAAGGGAAGCAGATATTATTGGTCATCATCAGCCGGGCCATCACCCAAATGCAGGGTATATGATGATTCTGATGCGTCATAGGCGCGGCGCAATTTATCGGTATCCGCCTGCTCGTCGGGTAATTCATCTACCTCAAAATCATCGAGGCCATTTGAATGTACGTCCTGCTGGCTTTGCTGATCATCCGGATCGTTTTCAAACGAGTCGTCGATGGGAAGTTCGTTGTCTGGTGTTATCATGATAGTTCAATTTTTAGTTGTATAAAAGTAACATTATATCGTAAAGGTTGTTTGATAAAAAGTGGGCATGATGTGCGGATTTTTGATGTGCGGATATGCGGATTCCCGAGGTGCGATAAAAAAGTTTGCAAAGTTTAAAAATGCCCTTCATCTGCGAGGCTATAGAAGGACTTATCGGTAATAATCAGGTGATCTGAAATTTTAATATCCAGCATTTTACCTGCCTCCGCCAGTTTCCTGGTTATCATGATATCCGCATGACTTGGCTTTAGGTTGCCCGACGGATGGTTGTGGATCAAAAATATATGCGATGCCTGGTGCTGCAAAGCGAGGCTGAAAACAACCTTAGCATCAACCGTAACCTCGGCCATGCTGCCCCTGCTTATCATTTCCTTTGCAATTACTTTTTGAGAACGTGCTGTAAGCAATATCCAGAATTCTTCCTGGTAAAGGTCCACCAAGTGGCGTTTCATAATGTTGTAGACTTCCCGGCTACTGGTAACTATCTCCGGTTCCGATTCTTCAGCATCATTTCTCCTTCGGCCAATTTCGAGGGCGGCAATAATAGAAATGGCTTTGGCTTCGCCGATGCCTTTGAAATTGGAAAGTTCGGCTATTGACGCTTTACCCAAACGGTTTAAATCATTGCCGTAATGATGCAGGATGCGCTTGCTTAGTTCAACAGCGGTTTCCTCGCGGTTACCCGAGCCGATCAGTATCGCAATCAATTCTGCATCTGTTAGTGCACGGCGGCCCTGACCGCTTAACTTTTCACGCGGACGATCTTCCTCAGCCCATGACTTGATGCCGATCTTGTTGTCGTAGGTTTTCACGCTGGTTAAGGTAAATGTTTTATTGTAGAGACACAATACTTGTGTCTCTGAATTGGCATTAAACAAATAAGGAGGTAACATCTACCTCCTTTTAACATTATACGGAGACACAATGTATTGTGTCTCTACAGTTAGGAAACTAACCCAACAAATTCTTCCAGCTCACCTTATCGCCAATAATTTTATCGAGTTCCTCAACGGCAACGCGTTCCTGATTCATGGTATCGCGGTAGCGGATGGTAACCGTATTGTCTTCTAATGTCTGGTGATCGACGGTAATACAAAACGGCGTACCTATCGCATCCTGGCGGCGGTAGCGCTTACCGATAGCATCTTTTTCCTCGTATTGCAGGTTGAAATCGAGTTTCAATTTATCCATGATCTCACGGGCCTTTTCAGGCAGACCGTCTTTTTTGGTTAACGGGAATATAGCTGCCTTAACCGGTGCCAGGCAAGGATGCAGGCGCAATACCGTGCGGCTGTCCTGTTTTTCTTCGTTGCTCAGGTCTTCCTCTTCGTAAGCGTTGATCATGGTGAGCAGGAACATCCTGTCTAAGCCTATCGAAGTCTCAATTACGTAAGGAATATAATTACCGTAAGGTTTGCCGTCTTCGCCCAATTCAGGATCGAAATACTGCATCTTTTTGCCGCTGAATTGCTGATGCTGACTTAAGTCAAAATCGGTACGGCTGTGTATTCCTTCTACTTCCTTAAAGCCGAATGGAAATTCAAATTCAATATCATAAGCGGCATCTGCATAGTGCGCCAGCTTAGTATGTTCGTGGTAACGGTATTTCTCAGGTGCGGTTCCTAAGGCCAGGTGCCACTTCAAACGGGTTTCTTTCCATTTGTCGAACCACTCGCGCTGTGTGCCGGGGCGAACGAAGAATTGCATCTCCATTTGCTCGAACTCGCGCATACGGATAATAAACTGGCGGGCGATCACCTCATTACGGAACGCCTTGCCAATTTGCGCAATACCGAAAGGAATTTTCATCCTGCCCGATTTCTGCACGTTCAGGTAGTTCACAAAGATGCCTTGCGCAGTTTCAGGACGCAGGTAAACCACATCTGCATCATCGGCAATGGCGCCCATCTGCGTGCTGAACATCAGGTTGAACTGGCGTACTTCGGTCCAGTTGCGGGTGCCGCTGATGGGGTCGGCAATTTCGTGCTCGATGATCAGTTCACGCAGGCGGGGCAGGTTTTCACCTTTCAAAGCCTCATCCATATCATTTTGAAGTTGCTCTGCCTTTTCGGTTTTGCCGTCCTTGTGGTAACGTTCTATTTTATCTTCCAAAAGCTGATCTGCACGGTAGCGTTTTTTGCTGTCCTTGTTGTCGATCATCGGGTCGCTGAAACCATCAACGTGACCGCTGGCTTTCCAGATCTTCGGGTGCATAAATATGGCAGAGTCAATGCCGACGATGTTCTCGTTCATTTGCACCATGGCCTTCCACCAATACGTTTTGATGTTGTTCTTCAGTTCAGAACCAAATTGCCCGTAATCATAAACAGCGCTCAGGCCATCATAAATTTCACTTGACTGGAAAACAAAGCCATATTCCTTAGCGTGCGATATAACGTTTTTAAAAAGTTCGTCGGTTGATTTGCTCATAATAGCGCAAAGATATGTTTTGATTTCGGATGTCGGAATTCGATTTCGGATTTATTGCTATTCCGGGCAACGGTATTGCGATTTCGGGTCTGAACTATTGTTAAATGATGTTAAAGTGCCCGGTACATTTATTTTGTGCGGCTAATTTTGAGAATAGGCCTTGCCTAAATGAGATATTTGATTGTATTTGTTATGATATTGAGCAGTAATTGCTTTGCGCAGCAATTGAGGGGTATTGTGACCAATGCGCAGGATAAAATGCCCGTGGCCAACGCACTTGTTACCATGGGCAAGAACCATGTTTATACTGATGCGTTCGGGCAATTCAGTATTGATAACAGCGGAAATGACAGCCTGATTGTTTCGCACATGGCTTTCAAAACTTATAAGGGAATAATGAGCAAGGCTGTCGCTAATGTTCGTATTGCACTTGAACCAACATCAATTGCACTAAAGGAAGTAAATATTCACGCGCATCGCGAGGAGGAATTTAAAAAGGATTCCGTTGCCAACAGGCAATTTTACGCATCACAGTTCAACTATACCGGCCCGAAAGTGATGGATGCTTTTACCGGAAATCAGATGAAACAACCCGGTGAACTGATTTCGATAAACCCTGTATTATTGATACAGGCTCTTACCAAAAAAAGCACACCGGAATACAAGTTTCACAAAGCATTGCTAAACAACGAACAGGCGGATTATGTAAACCACCGATTTAATCGCGGGATTGTTTCGAGGGTGACCAGCTTAAAGGGCGACACGCTATCCGCATTTATTATAAAATACCGGCCGGAGTACAAGTTTGTACATCGGTCTACGGAGTACGAAATAGAGGTTTATATCAAAGATTGTTACCGAAAGTTTGTAAGGGATGGGATGAAGGTGGATATGTTGTTTATGAAGAATCCTTAATATTCAATCACATTTGTCATTGCGAGCGATAGCGTGGCAATCTCGTTATGCAATAACGTTAATATATAGCAACGGGATTGCTTCGTACCTACCCATGACAAATTGCTTTTATCCAAATAAGGCGTCGGATATAATTGCGCCGTAGGTGTAAAATATTGGTAAAAAACAAACAATTAATTTTGCGCTCCGTTAGGTGCGCCACATAGCCCACTAATACCTGAACGCGGTATTACGTACCTACGGCACGATTGGAAAAGCCTATCTTTTTTCTACCAATATTTGACCCCGATGGGGTCGTCTTCCTTTCGGCGGCCCGATATCGCTTCTTGCATCCTTTCTTGTCATTTTTCCTTTAAAGGCTGCGGATTTTATTGCTCGCAATGACAAGTTGGTACAAATATGTCTTACGCCAACACCGGCTGCACATTGGTAATATTAAATATCTCCCCTATTAACTCATCACTCGGATTCACCTTTAATGATTTGGAAGGAAGATCCACCAGCATGGCTTCTTCCGGGTAGCGAACCTGGAAGCGCAACGCGCAGTTCTTATTTTCATACTTTCCGCTGTGCACCTGGAACATGGTATTCAGGTCATCAAGCAGTTGTGAGCTTACCGTATGCAGATCGAGGATAACGGTAATGGACTTGGTAAGCTTATCACGCAATTCCGACAGCAGATTGATGGTGCTTACACGCAGATCCCAGTTATCCTTCTGGCGGTATTTTTCTTCAATGCTGCCTCTTACCTGCACAAACAGCCCCTCAACCAGCATATTTCTGAACTTGATGTAATCGTCGCCAAAGAAGGCGAATTCGTAGGTATCGTTATAATCTTCCAAAACGAATGTCCCGAACGGCTTGCCCATTTTGGTAAATTTATGCTGCACATTACCCATCAAGCCGCCAATGCAAAGCTCTCCTTTGCGGCGCAGTTCATTGAACGCTGCCTGGACTTCCTCACCACCCTCGGCAGAACGTGCTTTTACCATAGTTTTCAAGTCACTCACCCGGGCGTTGCAGAACTTGTTCAGCTCCATCTTGTAATTATCCAGCGGATGTCCGGTCAGATAAATACCGATCACTTCCTTTTCGTATTTCAGCTTTTCTATCAAGGGCCATTCTTCCACCTCTGGCATGGCGGGCTCGGGGATATATGATGCTACACCGCCCCCAAACAAGGATGATTGCGAACTATTTTGTGTATTCTGGTAATCGTTGGCGTATTTGATCAATCGCTCGGCGCCGGTCATTAAACCGTTCTCTGGCTTGGCAAAGAACTGCGCCCGCTTATATTCAAAACAATCGAATGCGCCGCCATAAACCAGGTTTTCGTACGATTTACGGTTGACGCTCCTTGTATTCGATCTCTGGGCAAAATCGTAAACGGTTTTGTATGGCCCTTTGGCTAACCGTTCCTCAATAATACTTTCAACGGCTTTTTCGCCTACGCCTTTCACACCGGTCAGCCCAAAACGCACCTGGCCCTTTTTATTTACCGCGAACGACATATCACTTTCGTTGATGCACGGACCAAGCACCTCTACCCCCATCCGGCGGCACTCCTCCATAAAGAAGGTGATCTTTTCCATGCTGTTCTGGTTATTCAACACCGCAGCCATGTACTCTGATGGGTAGTGCGCTTTCAAATAAGCCGTTTGATAGGCCACGAACGCATAACAGGTGGAGTGCGATTTATTGAACGCGTACTGCGCGAATGCTTTCCAGTCGGTCCAGATCTTGGTGAGTTTATCTTTAGGGTGACCTTTGGCGGCGGCGCCCTCCATAAACTGGGCCTCCATCTTATTCAACACCTCTATCTGCTTTTTACCCATCGCCTTACGCAAAACGTCGGCATCGCCTTTACTAAAGCCTGCCAGTTTTTGCGATAAGAGCATCACCTGCTCCTGGTAAACGGTAATCCCGTAGGTTTCGCCCAGGTATTCCTCCATGTCGGGAAGGTCGAAAGTGATCGGCTCGCGACCGTGTTTACGGGCAATAAAGTTTGGAATGTACTCTATCGGGCCAGGACGGTAAAGGGCGTTCATCGCAATCAGATCCTCAAACTTGTCGGGCTTCAGGTCGCGCAGGTACATTTGCATACCGTCACTTTCAAACTGGAACGTACCGTTGGTATCGCCGCGTTGATAAAGCGCAAAGGTTTCCTGATCGTCGAGCGGGATATAATCGATATCGATCTCAACCCCATGATTTTGCTTGATCATCCGCAGGGCATCCTTCAAAATAGTGAGGGTTTTTAATCCCAGGAAGTCCATCTTGATAACGCCTGCATCCTCAATCACACGGCCGTCATACTGAGTAACCAGCAGGTCGGAGTCCTTTGCTACGGCAACCGGAACGATATCGGTTAAGTCATACGGCGCAATAATGATACCCGCCGCATGTACACCTGTATTACGCACCGAACCTTCCAGCTTTTCAGCTTCGCGGAGCACGGCGGCTTTCAGGTCGTTGCCTTTTAATATTTCTTTGAGTTCAGGAACCTGCTCAATAGCATCCTTTAGGGTGATACCCAACGTATCCGGAACCAGTTTTTTGATGGCGTTCACGTCCGACAGCGGCATGTCCAGCACACGGCCCACGTCCTGAATACTGGTACGGGCAGCCATTGAACCATAAGTAATGATCTGCGCTACCTGGTTCTTGCCGTATTTATCTACCACGTAATCGATCACCTTCTGGCGGCCGGCATCGTCAAAATCCGTGTCAATATCGGGCATCGACTTACGGTCGGGATTCAGGAATCGCTCGAACAGGAGGTTATACTTCATCGGGTCGATATTGGTGATCCCGATGCAATAGGCCACCACCGAACCAGCAGCAGAACCACGACCCGGACCAATGAACACGCCCATATCGCGACCGGCCTTGATGAAGTCAGCCACGATAAGGAAGTAGCCTGCGAAACCCATTGTTTTGATAGTAAACAACTCGAAGTTAATCCGCTCTTCCGTCTCCGCATCAATGTCCCTGTAGCGTTCCTTCGCCCCCATGAAGGTAAGGTGCTTCAGATATTCCCATTGGTTCAGCGTGTCGGCATCGGCCACACTATCACCGTGGATCTTAAATTCCTGAGGGATAACATAGTTGGGCAGCAGGATGTCGCGCTTCAGCTTCAACACCTCTACCTTATCAACAATCTCGTTGGTGTTATCTAACGACTCAGGCAGGTCATGGAACAGCTTGCCCATTTCGGCCTGCGTTTTAAAGTAAAACTGATCGTTAGGGAAACCAAAGCGGTAGCCCTTACCACCTTCCTCGTCAGTTGCTATCGGAGTGCTTTGCATATCGCCAGTGTTTACACAAAGCAGAATATCATGCGCGTTGGAGTCCTGCTGATCCACATAGTGCGAATCGTTAGAGCAGATCACCTTAACATTATATTTTTTGGCGAATTTGAGCAGTACCTCGTTTACGATGTTTTGCTCGTTTATATCATGCCGTTGAAGTTCGATGTAGTAGTCTTCACCAAACAGGTCGAGCCACCATTTAAATTCTCTCTCAGCTTCTTCCTCGCCTTTGCTTAAAATAGCCTGAGGTACCGATGCACCAAGGCAGCAGGTAGTGGCAATAAGGCCCTTATGGTGTTTCAGAATAAGTTCTTTATCGATGCGTGGCCACTTGCTGTAAAGCCCTTCCATGTATCCCGCTGAACAGAGCTTCACGAGGTTTTTATAGCCTTCCGGATTTTTGGCCAGCATCAGCTGGTGGTAACGCTTGTCTTTATTCTCTTTGGTAAACTGCTTTTTATGCCGGTCATCCACCACATAAAATTCACAACCAACGATAGGTTTTACATTGTGCTTACCCGCCTCGGCCACAAATTTAAACACACCGAACATGTTCCCGTGGTCGGTTATGGCCAGGGCTTTCATACCATCGGCAGCCGCTTTTTTATATAATTTACTTATATCAGCAGCCCCATCGAGCAGGGAAAATTGGGTGTGTACGTGTAAGTGAGAGAAATCGGGCATCGTCTATTCTTTTCCTGTTGTGAAGATAGCAAAGTTAGGGAATTTCGGAGTTCGGATTTTTGATTTCGGATAGGTTGTTGAAAAATGACCGGTGGGTTGAAAAGTATACCTTTATCTTTTTTTGTCATTGCGAGGGACGAAGCAATCTCGTTGCCAACGCGTTAGCGCTAATGCACAGGCGATAATAAACGCGAGGAGATTGCTTCGTTCCTCGCAATGACAAAGTGTAAAATTTCTCTTGACTCTTGGCTCTTGGTTCTTGGCTCTTGGTTCTTGACTCTTGGTTCTTGGCTCTTGGTTCTTGGCTCTTGACTCTTGGTTCCTGACTCTTGGTTCTCGGCTCTTGGCTCTTGATTCTCAAAAAACTATCTTTGCGGCATGAAAGGAAAATCGCCCAAAGAGTCGCTTACTATTATGAACGAGTTGGTGTTGCCCAACGATACCAATACCCTTAACAACCTGATGGGCGGGCGATTACTGCATTGGATGGATATTGCCGCTGCTATCGCCGCGCAAAAACATTGCAACCGCATTGTGGTGACGGCTTCCGTTGATAATGTTTCCTTTAAGCATTCTATTAAACTTGGCGATGTGATCACTATTGAAGCTAAGGTGTCGCGGGCTTTCAACACTTCCGTTGAGGTAAGGCTGGATGTATGGGCCGAGAATATCCCATCGGGTACCCGCGTAAAAAGCAACGAGGCTTATTATACCTTCGTGGCGCTCGACCAGAATAACCGCACTATCCCCGTGCCTGAACTGGTTCCTGAAACTATTGAGGACATGGTACTGTTCGAGGGTGCGCTTCGCCGTCGTCAGTTACGATTGATCCTCGGCGGTAAAATGAAACCGGATGATGCTACCGAACTGAAAGCTTTGTTCTTTGGTGAGCATAATGCGTAGTTACCCGGTGTAACAAAGCGCTGATCCGGCTATCCAATACCAAACCGTTGTTCATGAGGAAATCCCTGCTTGCATTGATGGTCGTGTGCTGCGCGACCCTGCTTACCGTTAGCCAAAGTTCGGCTCAAAACAAACCTGTATTTTCCATTCCCTTTACATTGGTTGATAACCGGCCGTTCATCGAGGTAACGATTAAGCAGCATACTTTTCACTTTATACTGGATTGCGGTGCCGATTATGGCCTGGAAACACAGACCGCCAAATTGCTCCGTCAAAAGTTAACCAATCCAACAATGATGGGCGGCGGCGCGGGCGCCAATAAAGTACAGGTATTCAGCACAGTAGTGGATACGGCAAAGATAGGTCCGGTGAATGTTTTGGGGAAGGAGTTTACGGTGGTTGATATGTCAGAGATTAAAAACAACCTGCACCTGCCCTATCTCGACGGCATTATCGGTTATCATTTTATGAGGGATTATGCCGTGCAGTTTGATTACCGGAATAATGTGATCAATTTTTATAAATCCTACAGCGGTAAATCGCCTGTTCCGTTTACGATGTATGAGGGCGAGATCCCGAAGCTTGATGCGAAAATTGATGGTAGTCCTGCTACAGTGATCGTTGATACCGGCGATCGCAGCGCTTTTACCCTTTTCAATCATTTCGCCATTAAAAATGGCATCATCAAAAACTACAAACTCTCTGACACCACTATTACAGGTTACGGACTTGGCGGACCGATCTATGCGCGTACATTTAATTTAAAAGATTTGAGAATGGGCGGTGCACATGTTATCAATGCCCCCTCACGCATCCCAATGATGAAGACCGGCGCATTTGCCGATACAAGTATCGATGGCAGCATTGGAGGGGGGATATTGCGTAATTATAAGTTTACGATAGATTATATTGGTAGCAAGCTTTATTTTGAGTAGCCGCAATTTACTGTCTTGTCATTTCGAGCGAGAAATCTTATGGAAGCGATATCAAGCTGATGCATTAGCGCCAATGCATAGTCCGGATGCAGCACGTATAAGATCTCTCACTATCGTTCGAAACGACAACGTAGGAATTAAAGCTTTTTTATTGGCGTAAAGTACTCACATAACCATCCTGATCGATAGTGTAAGTAATATTGTCCTTCTCATCGGTAATAAAGCCCATAAACTGATGCGCTGTTGCTTCGAGTTTGAGCGTGTTATTTTTTGAGCCGATTACAACCTTATCACTTAACCCAAGGCCGTTCAGGCTTTGCAAATACTCCCGGTGGTCTTTAAACCAGTCTTTTTGTTTGTAGTACAGCAGCCAGAGGTATTGCTTTTGCTGCTCGGCGTAAGGGAACGTAAACTTTTGATCGCCGGCTTCTGTTTTGGTGAATTGCAAATAGCCCCAGCGCTCGGGATAATGCATATTGATCAGTCCCTGTGGACTCCATGACCAGTTATGTTCGGGCAGATTGCGCCCGCTGGCGTCCTTCAATTTCTCATATTTCCCGTTCACGATCTTCGTATCCCATTCCACGCGCGAAAAGTTGATGCGCCAGGTGGTGCCCTCTTTCACTGTTTGGCCGCCGCGGTTACCTACGCTCAGTGATTTAAAGGGGATTGACATTTCTACCGTCCAGCCTTTGTCTTTATCAGAAGGATCGTTTAAAGTACCCTGTATCTTCACCGCGGTACGCATTCCTTTGGTGTCCCACGTGCTCAGGGGTAAGCCCAGGTTGCGGTAAGGTTTACTTAAAAACAAGTCGAAAATATTATTGAAAGGGTTAACTTCTATCTCAAAATAGTTGTGCGTTGAACCATTGGGACTAACAAACAGCTCTACATCGTTATCCATAAACACAACCGCATCGTGTTGTTTAAGCGTGGCCCAAACGTGCGGCTCTACTACTTTAGCGGCAATGTACAGGCAGGTATCGTCCCAAAGCATTTTGATGTTTGTTTGCAGCGGCGGCTTTGGTTTCAGGTCGCCTTCTATATCGACGAAATCGTCGGTCCAGGAGGCTTGTTTCCAGGCAGCATCATTCACGTCACCATCAATAACCGGAGGCGTCTTTGTATAGCCAACCACGTATCCTTTCGGAACCGCAAACAGGTTTTCATATCCCTTGAATGGAGATTGAGCGAACGTTGTGTCAGCAAAAAACAGGACAATTGCCGCCGCAAAAAAAACGACAGAACATTTAGGCAGGTTTTTAAACATGGCTTACCGGCTGCTGCTGATTTCTAAAATGCGGTCAAACTCTTCGGGCTTAACGCCCATTACCGACAGCCGGCCCTGGCGAACGAGGCCAATATCCTTCAGCCGTTCATCGGCTTTTATTTCTTCCAGGGTAACCGGTGTTTTCAACGGCTCAACAGGAACCAGGTCGACCACCAACCAGTTGGGGTCGGTTGTTGTTGGATCCTGGTAGGCTTCTTTGGCAACTTTGGCAATGCCTACTACTTCTTTACCTTCATTACTGTGATAAAACAGCACCAGATCGCCCTCCTTCATTTCGCGCAGGTTGTTGCGTGCCTGGTAGTTGCGCACGCCGTCCCAAAAGGTGCGCCCGTCCTTATTGAATTTGTCCCAGCTATATTTAAAAGGTTCCGATTTTACAAGCCAATATTGCATTACATGAGGTTTTTGCCAAATGTAATGAAAAG
Source organism: Mucilaginibacter sp. (assembly GCA_036569325.1). GTDB lineage: Bacteria > Bacteroidota > Bacteroidia > Sphingobacteriales > Sphingobacteriaceae > Mucilaginibacter. The sequence continues at coordinate 135,468 of DATCQV010000025.1, forward strand.
GGGAAAATTGAAAAGTAAAAATTGGAATTGAGTGGATTTGTAGAAGTATCCGGGGATTACAAATCCCCGGTTTTCTTGGTGCCAAATTGAAAACCGAGACTAACCGAAGTATGCGCTACTTAATGGCTTCAATCGCATTCTCTTCCTCATTTCAATCTTCAACTGCAATTCACACGAAATTATTATATTGTATATCAATAACTTAAGTATTATAATTAAAAATAAACAGAACTATGTATTGCATATTACCATATTAAACATATATCTTTGTAACATACTGTAAGAAATAAATTCTATCAGCAATAGTTCCGGCATTCAAAACCTTAATAATTACAATATGAAAGCAAGTTTTTTTTTAGCGGCTTTATGCCTTTTATCGCTCAGCGTTTTTGTGGGCTGGGTAAAATATAACCATCCCTACAATGGCCTTAATATTTCGATAAGTGAAAATGGCGATCATTACCGCATGGAGGCGGTATTCAACGAAAACCTTACCGCCGATGTGCAGGATTATATTAACGATAGCATCAGGCCCAACGGTTTATTCAGGTCCACGCATGATTATATGAACGTGAGCACTACGCTTGCCGACAAAACCGAGTTCAATGTAAAAGAAAGCCCGGGCAAACTGATGATAGAGATAGATAAGCACAAAAATACGTACGAGTCATACCTGCGCATTAAAAAGATGTGCCAGGGCGTAATTGAACTGTTAAAAAAGAAATAACCATTAAATCATAATTAAAACAACACACATGAAAAGGATAATTCTAACCCTATCGCTGCTGGTAGCATTAACCACGGCAACTTTTGCACAGTGCGACAAAACCGTTGTGCTTAATTCATCAAAAACCGATCATATGGACGAAGCGGGCACGATCACACACAGTGAAAATGAAACTGCAGAGATAGTGATCGGTAAATCGGCAGTGGATATTGCCGTAAATGGTGAGCACAAAATTACCGCGCAGATCAAATCGAACACCTGCAACTGGACCGTGCCCTTTAAGGAAGGCAAAACCGTGATAAAGGCTACAGCCGATCAGAATGGTGAAGATCGCAACATTACCATTACCATTGAAGGAAAAGACGGCAAGGTAACCCTGCTTTTTGAAATGGAAAACGAACCCGGCGACAGGATCAAAGTGGGGATAGACAAGTTTGTGGAAAAAGCCTGATTAATTTATTATTGATAAGCGGGCAAGATGTTTTGATAGCGTCTGCCCGCTTTTTATTTTACTACCTCACCCTTATCATTCAACTTTTCAATAACAGGCTGGTTTTGTTTGTTGATATAGATATTTAACCGGGGCTTACCTGTAGAATCGCTCAGAAACAATCCTACTTCGCCTTTAGTGTTCTTACCCACAAACAGGCGTTGGCGGCCGGCGTCTCTCAACTTCTTTAAACCGGCATTTAATTTCGCAGTATCGTTCAGCTTTTTCAGCGAATCATAAAAAGCTATTTGTTTGGTTAAGGTGAATTGATCGTCGCGCTCCCATAATTTGAGGCCATAGCTGCGCATCAAGCCTTTGCCATTCTTTTCCTGGGCGTATTGCAATTGCATGATCTGGTCGTTCTTCCATTGGTCGATAGAATAGGTCATGCTGGCGGCGTTTTTGTCGCCGTCGTAAACTATACCACCGTCTTCGTCGCCGTTATCGTTAAAAAATATCATACCGGCGGGGCGTTCGCGGGTGGGGAGGTCTTTGTTATCCATACGGCCGGGGTGCTGCCGTGCCTTATTGCTGATGACCATGCGCAGGGTGCCATCTTTTTCTACGATGTTAAGGCGTTCAGCGGTGAGCTCTTTGTAGGTACCCCTGTTAAGGGTAACCACATAAACAGCCAGTGCCAATACGGCAAGCGTTAGCACAAAGGCGTAAATTTTCAATATTCTGATCTGCTTTGCTAAGCTTTCCATAGGAGATTTATTTTATCGGGTAGCATTGTAGTTCATATTCTTCGACTTCGCGGGCCAAGTTGTCTAACTCCGCATATTCTGAAACGGTAATAAGTGGAGTAAGTTGAATTAAATCATAAATCCTCATGAGCGCATTTTCATATTGATTCTCTGTCATGGGAATTTTAATGCAATATCTTAAACACCAACTCCTTCATTAATCCGCCATGATCGGTATTTGAATCTACGCCCTTGCTTTTGAGGTCATATTCGCGGAGGTAGCTGATGATCTGCATGGTTTTGGCGTAGTTGTAGCTGCGGGCGGCCTGCTCGTAATCTTTCAGGAAGTACGGACTAACGCCCAGTTCGCGGGCAAGATTTTGAGGCGACTTATCCTTCACGTAGTGATAGGTGAGCACCTTGGTGAAAAAGTTATTCAGGTTGCCGAGTACCAGTACAATGGGATTGTTTTTGGGGTTGGCTTCAAAGTAATTAATGATCTGGTTAGCCTTCAACGCATCCTTGCGGCCCAGTGCGGCCTGTAGCTCAAAAACATTGTATTCCTTACTGATGCCGATATTATCCTGAATCAGTTTCAGGCTGATCTCCTGCCCAGGCTGAATGTTGAGCATCAACTTCTCCAGTTCATTGGAAATCTTGGAAAGATCGTTACCCAGGTATTCGGCCAGCATAAGCGATGCCTGCTGGTTTATTTTATAACCTTTTTCGGCAATGAAGCTTTCTATCCAGGCCGGGATCTTGCTGTCATATAATGCAGCCGATTCAAAGATCAGCCCGTTTTTTTCAATGGCCTTATAAGTTTTTTTACGCTTATCGAATTTGCCGTATTTGTAGCAAAAAACAAGGATGGTGCTTGGCAGCGGATTTTCGAGATAGCTTAGCAACGGGTTCATGCCTTTTTTGTCGGCATCGTCGCTGCCCCATTTCATATCCTGGGCTTCTTTTACCAGCACCACCTGGTGTTCGGCCATCATGGGGTAACGCTTGGAAGCGTTGAGTACGGTCATGATATCGGTATCCTTGCCGTAAAGCACGGTTTGGTTAAACCCTTTTTCTGCGTCAGACAGTAGTTTGCGCTCTACATACTCGGCCACCAGGTCGATAAAATAAGGTTCCTCGCCATGCAGCAGGTAAACAGGTTTGAACTTGCGGTTCTTCAGGTCTTTTATAATATCGGCAGCACTCATTTCGGAGGCAAAATAGTGAAAAAAAATGGCAGTAGCAGTGGATAGCAGCAGCTGTATTGAAAAGTAGCAGTGGGTAGTGGCAGTCGTAATGGACCTAACATCTAAATGAGACTCCTACTTCCCACCGACACCATTCCTGACGGTACAACCTGCTACTTCCCACTGCTACTGCCGCTCTTTTATCTATCTTCGCAAAATGGAACAGCTGCTGCCGCTTAATCTTCCGCCTTATCCGTTTAAGATCAGTGATGACGGGGGCCGGTTGACGCTGTTCGATCCTATCCGAAAAAAAGAAATACTGATCACGCCCGAAGAATGGGTGCGTCAGCATTTTGTGCAGTATTTGATCAACCAGAAAAAATACCCGAAAACACTGATTAAACTGGAAGGCGGTCACCGGCTGCATGGCATGGCCAAGCGGACCGACATTGTGGTTTACAATCCTGCCGGAGAGAAAATTCTATTGGTGGAATGCAAAGCGCCTGCAGTTAGCATCGATCAAAAAACCTTCGACCAGGTGGCGCACTACAATATGGTGCATAAGGTTAAATTACTCGCCGTTACCAATGGATTACAGCATTACTATTGCCGGATCGACTTTGAGGAACAACAGTACCGTTTTTTGGAAGACCTGCCCCCTTATACGGCAGAATGAGCGTGTATTGCGAAAACAAGGTTATGGATCTTCTCCATCAATTGCTCGGGCTTGAACGGTTTTGACACATAATCATTCATGCCGGCATTGAGCACCTGTTCTTCAATATCAAGTAACGCTGCTGCGGTTAGGGCGATGATAGGCACGTTGGCTTTTTTAGCATCCGGCATCTTCCTGATCTCCATTGCAGCATCAAAGCCATTCATTACTGGCATCTGCAAGTCCATCAGGATGATATCGAAATCGCCGTTACGGTAGATCTCTATCGCACGTTCGCCGTTATCGGCAATAGTTGGCGAGATCTTCCATTTCGAAAGCAGCTTTTTCATCAGCAACACATTTACCGGGTTATCCTCGGCAATCAGCATTTTCAGGTTGCTCAGATTTTCAGCATTAGGTATCAGCGCACTTGTACCTCCGGTTTCACTTATTTGCGACGTGGCAAACTCCATGTTGAATGAAAACTCCGAACCTTCACCAACTTTGCTGGAAACATGCATTTGCACTCCCTGTAGTTCGAGCAGGCGCTTAACAATGGCCAGCCCCATACCAGTGCCGCCATATTGCCGCGTGGTGGTGATGGATTCCTGGGTGAAAGGCTCAAAAATGCTTCGCAGGTTATCTTTTTCGATACCGATACCGGTGTCTTTGATAGTGAATGTTACGCGCACCTTGTTGTTACGGTCTTCATAGCAAAACGCTTTTACATATACATTGCCCTGACGTGTAAATTTAATGGCGTTACTGATCAGGTTGAATAAGATCTGTGTAAGACGCGTAGGATCGCCGAAAAGCGTACGATTGTTTAGTACAGGGTCTATTTTAAGCGTGAACGTCAGGCCCTTCTCTTCGGCTTTTATTTGCTGCGCCCCACAGAGGTTTTCCAGCAGATCGACCAGGCTGAATCTGGCGTTTTCAAATATTACCTTGCCGGCCTCAATCTTGTTAAAATCGAGCACATCGTTTACGATAGATTGCAGGTTGTTGGCCGACGATTTCAGTACGTTGAGGTTCTCGCGCTGATCATCTCTCGGGTTAGCCATGATCATTAAATTGCTCATCCCCACAATAGCGTTCAGCGGCGTGCGGATCTCGTGCGACATAGTAGCTAAAAAGTCCGACTTCACCTGCGACGACTTCTCGGCTTTACTGATGGCCATTTCCAGTTTGCTGTTCAGCACGGCCTGATCCTGGCTGGTTTGCTTCAGCTCTTTGATGTTCTTAATAAAGGCGCTGTAAAAATGGCTGTGGATGTATATGATAATGATGAAATTGGCAAACATGCTGATGATAATGGTAGATTGGTCGATCTCTTCCGGCTTCAAGGGGATAAAGAAGCTCTGGTTATAATCAAGCACATAAAACACCATTACAGGAATAATATTCAGCAGCGAATAAACAAGGCCCCAGCGCTGCCCCAGCATATAATAACTAAACAATACCACCAGCAAAATAACCTGTACGGTAATAATATCGACCTTTTGAATGGTTACAAAAACATTGCTGAGATTGATGAGCGAAGCCATTATCAGCAGCGAATGCGATATAACACGCCACTCAGGTTTATAGGTAAGGTATTTAAACAACCCTACAAGGCAGATAAACGCGATGCCTGCAACGGTTGTGAGAACCGGAAGATGCTGGAAATAAACGCTTATAAACAAGCCGGCAACAGCTACCATCACTATCCAAAGGCCATAGTACAACAGGCGGATACGGGCCTGGTCGAGTATGGATTGTTCGGAAGAAAGGATACTGTTTAGGTTAAAATTAAAAAAACCGGCGCCCTTACTCATTAATGTGCACTTATCTGTTAAAGTTGATCAAAATATTCAATATTAACAAGTGGCCCGGAAAAATCCTGAGCCCCCTGCTCATCATAATTTATCACAACTTTACATGCAATTAACAAGCCAATGCGCTGATATTTTCCTCCAGTATTTTCAACTTGGCTTCTGCGTCGGCCTTTTTCTTTAACTCAATGTCAATAATTTCCGGTTTAGCATTGGCCATAAAACG